>NZ_JBEYFE010000035.1:0-93399 GCF_040634235.1 Streptomyces sp. NPDC007157 | reverse complement strand
ATCCCCCCCCGCTGGCCGCTGGGCGTCCCCCCCCCGCGCCCCCGGCCGCCCCCCCGCGTTGCCCGGGGGCCCCCCCCGCCGCTCGTCCGGTCCGCGAACGGGCGAGGCCGGCGTCCGTATGTCCTGCCCCGACGTTGCGAAGGGCTCCCGCAGCCCACACGCCGCGGACGTGTCCCAGGCGGCGGGTCAGCCGGTGGCAGACTGAGGCCCGTGATGGACCAGGTGCTGACAGGCGTTAGCGTGGTCGGTGCGGAGAGCGGGAACCGTGCTGGTTCGGTGCTGTGGCCAGGGGCGAAATAGGGAGAAACATGCAGGTCGGAGCAGCGTCTTGAGAATTCTGCACACTTCCGACTGGCATCTCGGCCGCACCTTCCACCGGGTGAACATGCTCGGCGCCCAGGCCGATTTCATCGGCCACCTCGTCACCACTGTGCGTGAACATGACATCGACGCCGTGGTCGTGTCGGGAGACGTGTACGACCGTGCGGTCCCGCCGTTGGCCGCGGTCGAGCTGTTCGACGACGCCCTGCACCGGCTCGCCGACCTCGGCGTGCCCACGGTGATGATCTCCGGCAACCACGACTCGGCCCGCCGCCTGGGCGTCGGCTCCGGTCTCATCGACCGCGCGGGCATCCATCTGCGCACCGAGCCGACGGCCTGCGGCACGCCCGTCGTGCTCGCCGACGCCTTCGGCGACGTCGCCTTCTACGGCCTGCCGTATCTCGAACCCGCTCTGGTGAAGGACGAGTTCGCCGTCGAGAAGGCCGGGCACGAGCCGGTGCTGGCCGCCGCCATGGACCGGGTCCGCGCCGACCTCGCCGCCCGCCCGCCGGGCACGCGTTCCGTGGTCCTCGCGCACGCCTTCGTCACCGGCGGCGAGGCCAGCGACAGCGAGCGGGACATCACCGTCGGCGGGGTGGCCGCCGTCCCCGCCGGAGTCTTCGACGGCGTCGACTACGTCGCGCTGGGCCACCTGCACGGCTGCCAGACCCTCACCGAGCGCGTCCGCTACTCCGGCTCCCCGCTGGCGTACTCCTTCTCCGAGGCCGACCACCGCAAGAGCATGTGGCTCGTCGACCTGGCCGCCGACGGTGCCGTCACCGCCGAGCGCCTGGACTGCCCGGTCCCGCGCGCGCTGGCCCGTATCCGCGGCACGCTCGACGACCTGCTCGCCGACCCCGCCCTGACCCGGCACGAGGACGCCTGGATCGAGGCCACCCTCACCGACCCGGTCCGACCCGCCGACCCCATGGCCCGCCTCACCGACCGCTTCCCGCACACCCTCAGCCTGGTCTTCGCCCCCGACCGCGCCCCGGACGACCCCGACGTGACCTACGCCCGCCGCCTGGCCGGCCGCACCGACCGCCAGATCGCCGAGGACTTCGTCGCCCATGTCCGCGGCGCGGGCCCCGACCAGCGGGAACTGACCGTGCTGGGCGAGGCGTTCGACGCCGTGCAGGCCGATTCCGCGGTACGGGAGGTGGCGCGGTGAGGACGTACGCGCGACGGACCACGGAGGCCACCCAGTGAGGCTCCACCGGCTCGACATCACCGCCTTCGGCCCCTTCGGCGCCACCCAGAGCGTCGACTTCGACGCGCTCTCCGCGGCCGGGCTCTTCCTGCTGCACGGCCCGACCGGCGCCGGAAAGACCTCCGTCCTGGACGCCGTCTGCTACGCGCTCTACGGCACCGTCCCGGGCGCCCGCCAGAGCGGCCAGGGCACATCCCTGCGCAGCGACCACGCCGACCCGGCCACCCGCACCGAGATCCGCCTCGAACTCACCGTCGGCGGACGCCGGTTGGAGATCACCCGGCAGCCGCCCTGGGAGCGCCCCAAGAAACGCGGCTTGGGCACCACCCTCGACAAGGCCCAGACCTGGCTGCGCGAGTACGACGCCACGGGCGGCGCCTGGAAGGACCTCAGCCGCTCCCACCAGGAGATCGGCGAGGAGGTCAGCCAGCTGCTCGGCATGAGCCGCGAGCAGTTCTGCCAGGTCGTCCTGCTGCCCCAGGGCGACTTCGCCCGCTTCCTGCGCGCCGACGCCGGCGCCCGCGGCCAGCTGCTCGGCCGCCTCTTCGACACCCAGCGCTTCGCCGACGTCGAGAAGCGCCTCGCCGAGCGCCGGAAGGCGACCGAGGCCCGGGTACGGGACGGCGACTCCGCGCTGCTGGCCGACGCACACCGCATGCAGCAGGAAGCCGGCGACGCGATGGAGCTGCCGGAGCTGTCCCCGGGCGAGCCCGGTCTCGCCGAGGCCGTCCTCACCGCCGCCGCCGTCGCCCGCAGCACCGCCCGCGAGCACCTCACCGTCGCCCACTGCCGCCTCACCGCTGCCGAGTCCGCCCAGTTCGCCGCCGACCGCGCACTGGCCGGCGTCCGTGAACTGGCACGGTTGCAGGGCCGGTTCGCCGAGGCCGGGGAGCGGGCCGTACGGCTGGAGGAGCGGGCTGGGGACCATCGTGCGGCGCAGGCGCGGATGGAGCGGGGGCGGCAGGCGGCGGCGGTGGCGCCGGCGCTGGAGCTGCGGGACGCCGCCGAGGCCGGGCACCGGGAGGCGGCCGCCGCCGAGGCACGCACGCGCGCATTGCTGCCGGAGACCTTCGCCGGAGCCGGTGCGGCGGGGCTCGTCACCGCTGCCCGCCGGGCCGCCGAGGAGCTGGGCGGGCTGGAGGCCGCGCGCCGGGCCGAGCGACGGCTCGCCGAGGTCGTGGACGAGCGCGGGCGCCTGGACCGGCAGGAGCGGGACGACGAGGACGTCCTGCGCGAGGCCGCCGGCTGGCTCGCCGACTGGGACACCGTGCGCGCGGGCCTGGAGACCCGGATCGACTCCGCCCAGGAGGCCGCGACCCGCGCCGAGCAGCTGGCCGTCCAGCGCGATCCCGCCCGCCGGCGGCTGGCGGCGGCGCGGCTGCGGGACGAGCTGGGCCGGGACACGGACGAGGCCCAGCGCAGGGCCCTGGCTTCCGCGCGGCGGGCCGTCGACGCGCGGGCCCACTGGCTCGACCTCAAGGAACAGCGGCTGAACGGCATCGCCGCCGAGCTGGCCGCCGATCTCACCGACGGCGCACCCTGTGCGGTCTGCGGGTCAACCGAACATCCGGCGCCCGCAAGGAAGTTCGCGGGGCATGTCGACCGGGAGGCGGAGGAGCGGGCGCTCGCCGCCTACCAGCACGCCGACGAACAGCGCGCCGAGGACGAGCGGCGCCTCGCCACCGTCCGCGAGGCACTGGCCGCCGCCACCGCCGAGGCGACCGACACACCTACCGGTCAACTCGCTTCCGAGGCCGATGAGTTGGAGCAGGAGTACGCCCGGGCCCGGCGCGGGGCCTCCGACCTGCACGCGGCGCAGGAGGAGCTGCGGCTCGCCGAGCGGGAGCGCGAGCGCCGGCTGGCCGGCCGGCAGCAGGCCGAGGTCCGGGCCGCCGCCCGGCTGACCCGGAAGGACAGCCTCGACACGGAACTGGCCGCTCTGGAGGAGGAGTTGGACACGGCGCGGGGCGGTGCGGTCAGTGTCGCCGCCCGGGCCGCGCAGCTGGAGCGGCAGGCGGCGCTGCTCACCGACGCCGCCGACGCCGCCCGCGCCGCCGACGACACCGCCCGGCATCTGAAGGACGCCGACGCCCGGCTCGCCGACGCCGCCTTCCGGGCCGGCTTCGACACCCCGCAGGACGCGGCCGCCGCCCTCCTCGACGACACCGCCCACCGCCAACTCCAACGGCGCCTGGACGACTGGCAGTCCGAGGAGGCCGCGGTGCGCGCGGTACTGGCGGAGGCCGACACCGCGGCGGCCGCCCAGCAGCCGCCCGCCGACCTCGAGGCGGCGGAACGCGACGCCGCCACGGCGGCCCGGCGGCTGCGTGACGCCGCGTCCGCCCGGGACCGGGCCGACCGCTGCCGTGGAGAGCTCGACCGGCTGTCCGCCCGCGCGACCGAGGGCGTGCGCCGCCTCGCGCCGCTGCGCGAGGAGTACGAGCGGGTCGCCCGGCTCGCCGCCCTCACCGCCGGCACCTCCGCCGACAACGAGCGCCGGATGCGGCTGGAGTCGTACGTCCTGGCGGCCCGCCTGGAACAGGTCGCCGCCGCCGCGACCGTACGCCTGCACCGCATGTCCTCCGGCCGCTACACCCTCGTCCACTCCGACGACCGCACCGGACGCGGCCGCAGCGGCCTCGGGCTGCACGTCGTCGACGCCTGGACCGGACGCGAGCGGGACACCGCCACCCTGTCCGGCGGCGAGACCTTCTTCGCCTCCCTCGCGCTCGCCCTCGGCCTCGCCGACGTCGTCACCGACGAGGCCGGCGGGGTCCGGCTCGACACCCTCTTCATCGACGAGGGCTTCGGCAGCCTCGACGACCAGACCCTGGACGAGGTCCTCGACGTCCTCGACTCGCTGCGCGAACGCGACCGCAGCGTGGGCATCGTCAGCCACGTCCCGGACCTGCGCCGCCGTATCCACGCCCAACTGGAGGTGGCGAAGGGCAGATCGGGCTCGACGCTGCACCGGCGCGGAGTCTAGGTACCGATGGCGCGGCGGGGGAGGGGCGAGGAGTAGACGACGCTCGTCGTCACCGATCCCAGGGTGCCGATCCTGCCGGAGATCTCCTCCAGGTGGCGCATCGAGCGGGCGGTGACCTTGATGACGAAGCAGTCGTCCCCCGTGACGTGGTGCGCCTCCAGGATCTCGGGGGTGGCGGCGACCAAGTCGTGGAACGGCCGGTAGTTGCCGTTCGGATAGCGCAGCCGGACGAAGGCCAGGATCGGCAGGCCCAGCCGCTCCGGGTCGACCACGGCCGCGTACCCCTGGATCACGCCCGCCTCCTCGAGGCGGCGCACCCGCTCGGTCACCGCGCTCGGGGACATCGCGACGGCACGCGCCAGCTCGGCGAAGCTGGCCCGGCCCTCGCGCTGGAGGACGTCGAGGATGCGCCAGTCGGTGGCGTCCGGGGAAAACACGGTCATGGCGGATGGATAACAGGGAATCCCCGGCCGGACAAGGCCCGGGCCGGGGATCGTACCTTCAGGGCGAACGGTCACCGGCCGTAGATTTCCGGACATGGAGATCCGCCGCACCGCTGGCCAGTGAAAGGCCCCAGATGACCGCCACCACCGTGAACCCCGTCCTGCGCGTCGCCCCCGCCGCGCCCGCCGAGGCCGCCCACTACTTCCGGGCGAGCCTCGTCTTCCACACCGACGTCTCCGACGTGGCCGCCGCCCTCGCCGCCGACGGCGACCCCGGCTTCGTCGTCCTGGACTCCCGCTCCACCGAGTCCTGGGACCAGGGCCACATCCCCGGCGCCGTCCACCTGCCCACCGCGCTGATCCCCGAGCAGGCGGCCCGGCTCCTCGACAAGGAGGTGCCCGTGGTGACGTACTGCTGGGGTCCCGGCTGCGACGGGGCGACCCGTGCCGCCCTCGCGCTGGCCGAACTCGGCTACCGGGTCAAGGAGTTGCTCGGCGGGTTCGAGTACTGGGTGCGTGAGGGCTTCGAGTTCGAGACCTGGCAGGGCCATACGCGCCGGGCTCCGGACCCGCTGACCGCACCCGTCGAGGGCGACTGCGGTTGCTGATTCCCTGGGGCGAACTTGTGCTGTCGCTGTACGTGTAGGTTCACCCCATGACTCGTTATGCGGATCCAGGCGCGGTGGAGTGGGTGGAGTCGGGCGGCGGCCCGCTCGTGGCGGTCCCGGAGACGGTCCTGCCGTTCTGGGCCGGAGCCGACAGCGAGGACCTGGCCACCGACTACGACCGGGCCTGCGAGGTCGACGGCTACGTCGGACTGCTCCCGGTCGGGGACAGCGCGGCCCTGGTCCTCGGCGACGAACCCGCCTCGACGTCCTTCCTGCCGGACCACGGCACGTTCATACGTTGGTCCGCCGCCAACTCCGAGGACGAGCTGCTGGCCCAGGTCCCCGCCGCGCTCGACAGCGCCGTGTGGGAGAACGAGATCCGCTGGCAGGTGCCGGGCCCCGTCGTCCTGTTCGACTCCGCCTGGCCGGGCGGCGAGGCGGAGGGCGGGGACCATCTGCGGGTCCCGCTGGAGCCCGGCACCTACGAGGTGCACGCCGCCTACACCAGGCCCGGCCCGGAAACCTGGCTGGGCCTGGTGCGGTTGCGCAGGGTCGAGGCCTGACGACCCCTCAGCTCACCCGTCACCGCACCCCGTCGATCGCGATCTTGAGGTGGCGCGGACCGCGCAGCACCGCGTTCGGACGGTAGGGCGGCGGGTCCTCGACGAGCCGCGGGTTGTCGAGCCGACGGGCCAGCTGGGCCAGCGCGAGCTGGGCTTCGATGCGGGCCAGCGGGGCGCCGAAACAACTGTGGATGCCGCTGCCGAAGCCGAGGTGCTGGATGTCCTGGCGGTCCGGGTCGAACCGGTCGGGGTCCGTGAACCGCTCCGGGTCCCGGTTGCCGGCACCCAGGACGAGCCAGATGCGCGAACCCTTGGGAATGGTCACCCCGCGCACCTCGATGTCGGCGATGCAGGTGCGCTGCGGCACGAGCTGCACCGGCGGCTCGTAACGCAGCAGTTCCTCCACGATCCGCACCGACAGGCCCGGGTCGTTTCGCAGCCGCTCCAGGACCTCCGGGTGCCGCAGCAGCGTGAGCATGCCGTTGGTGATCAGGTTGACGGTCGTCTCATGGCCGGCGATGAGCAGCAGCACCGCGGTGCTCAGTACCTCCATGGTCGTCATGGAACCGTCCGGACCACTGCTGTGCACCAGGTCGGACAGCATGTCGTCACGGGGTTCCCTGGCGCGCTGCTCCACCAGCCCGTTCAGGTACATGCCGAGCTGCAACCGGGCCTCCTGCGCGGTGCGCTGGGAGTCGGCGGCCGTACGGCTGTCGGGGTCCAGGCCGGCGACGATCGGGTCGACCCAGGCCCGGAAGCGCGGCTCGTCCTCGCGCGGCACGCCGAGCACCCGGCAGATCGCGGTGACCGGGAAGGGGTACGCGACCTGGTCGACGAGGTCGATCTCCCGGGCGTCCCCGAGGCCGTCGATGAGACCGGTGACGATCTCCTCCAGCTGGCCCCGCATGTCGTCGATCCGGCGCGGCCGGTGCGGTGGCCCGAAGGAGCTGTTGGCGATCCTGCGCAGCCGGTCGTGCTCCGGCGGGTCGAGCCGGATGAAGCTCGGCGGCAGTCCCGTCGCCTCCGGACCGGACAGGTCGTCGTGCCCGCCGGCGGTCACGTTGGACTCGTCTGAGCTGATCCGCGGATCGTGGAGCAGGGCCTCGATGTCGTGGTAGGAGCTGATGAGGTAGGGACCGTCGTCCTCCTCGTGCAGCACCGGCGTCTTGCGGAGTTCCTCGTACACCGGGTACGGGTTGGCGCGGTTCGCGAAGTCGGTGATCTGGTGCAACAGCGAGGTCTGCGGCATGACAGGTCCTTCGGGCGTCGGGGCCGGGCGCGGTCAGTGGCGGGCGGGGTGGAAGACCAGCTGCTGGTCGGTCGGCGAGTAACCGCTGAGGGTCACCATGGGACCGTGCGTGGGCAGCGCGGGGTCCGGGAAGTCCGCGTCGACCGGCACCCGGCCCTCGGGTCGGCGGTCCACCGTCGGGAACTCCACCGGGAACGGCGCGCCCTTCTCGATCTGCCGCTGGTAGAACTCCAGCCACCGGGTGTTGTCGAAGCTCACCGCGGCGATCGTCCGGCCCTTGTAGCCGTACACCCCGACGAACCGGCGTTCGGCCAGCGAGCCCTGCGTGATCATGATCTGCTCGCCCATCGGCGGCACCCCGACGGACTTGATGTTCACGCCGAACTGGGACGACCAGAACGCCGGCACCCACAGATGCGGCCTGCGCTCGGCGCTCGGGCTGATCATGTTGTGCGCGGCGATCTCGGCCTGCGCGACCGCGTTGCCCCAGTGCTCCAGGGAGAGGAACTGATAGCCGAACAGGGCGTGCGGGGACCGGGCGACATCGCCGGCGACGAAGATGTCGTCGGTGACGATGCCCCGGAAGTCGAAGGCACGGCAGCCCGCGTCGCAGGCGATGCCCTGGGGGCCCGCGCCGAGACCGGATCCGGTGAGCCAGCCGGTGTTGCGGCTCGCGCCGAGCGACACGATCACGACGTCCGCCTCGACGATGCTCTCGTCGGACAGATGGACGGCGCGCACCCGGCCGGCCGAGTCGCCCTCCAGCGCGGTGACCATCACCCCGGTGCGCAGGTCCACCCCGTTCTCGCGGTGCATGTCGGCAGCGACCGCGCCGATCACCCCGCCCAGGGCGCCCACCAGCGGCGCGCCCGCCCGTTCCGCCACGGTGACCTCGATGCCGTGCTCCCGGCAGGCCGAGGCGATCTCCGAACCGGTGAACCCGGCGCCGATCACGAACACCCGGCGCGGGCCGGCCTTCAGCCGCCGCAGCAGCGCGGCCGCGTCGTCCCGGGTGCGCAGGGTGAACACGCCGTCCAGCCGGGCCTCGTCCTCCTTGGGCCAGGGCCGCGCGCTCACTCCGGTCGCGATCAGCAGACGGTCGTACTCGACCTCGTCGCCGTCGGCCAGCCGTACCCGCCTGGCCTCGATGTCCAGACCGGTCGCCGCGACCCCGAGCCGCCACTTCGCGTCGATCTCCCGGCGGCGGGGCAGTTCGGTGTGGTTCGGGGACGCCTTGCCGAGCAGCACCCCCTTGGACAGCGGCGGCCGGTCGTACGGCTCGTAGGGCTCGTCGCCGATCATGGTGAGTTCCCCGGTGAAGCCCTCGGCGCGCAGCGTCTCGGCGCCGCGCAGCCCGGCCAGCGAGGCACCCACGATCACGATCCGGCCCTCCCGCCGGAGCCAGTCGAGATAGTCAGCGGGCGCCATCGGACGTCCCTCCCACGGCCCCGTCCAGGCCGTCGGCGGTGATCGCCTGCACCGGGCAGGCGGCGACGGCACGGGCCAACCGCTCCCGCTGCTCCTCCTCGGCGTGTGGGCTGTAGACGAGCGATTCCTCGCCGTGCATGGTGAAGACGTCCGGGGCGAGGAACGCGCACTGCGCGTATCCCTGGCATCTGTTGAGATCGACGACAAGGCGCATCATGGCTCCGCCCTTCCGGTGGCCAGGTGTCGTGCGTACCGCCAGTCCGTGGCTTCAGTCTCGGACGACGGAGAACTCCCCGCACGCCAGCATGGGCGCCCACGCGTGCCACCGCGCGCCGGGGCATTCCGATCGGGTGAGCCCTCAGGACGCCGGCGCCGGGGCAGCGGCGGAGCGGCGGAGGCTCACCACGAGGATGTACAGACTGAGCAGCAGTGACCAGCCCGGGAACACCAGCTCCGACCAGGGCACGGCTGCCGAGACGAACAGCAGGACCAGCGCGGTGAGGAAGCCCAGCAGCGTCAGCCAGCGCGGCAGGATGCCCAGGCGGTGTCCGATCACCGACGTGGAACAGACGAAGACGGCCGCCATCCGCATCGCGTAGCCGATCATCAGCGTGTAGGCGAGGTGCTGGCCGAAGTCCCAGGTGGGCCGGGAGGGCGAGGTACCCGCCGGATGGGCGGTGTCGAGCAAGGCCGAGGCCACCGCGGCGGCGGCGAACATCGTGGCCGTGAAGACCACGGCGCTGCCGAGGAACACGGTGGCCATGAACCGGTCCTCGGCCTCGCCGACGTGCGAGCGGACGACGCCGACGAACCACAGGAAGAAGATGCCGGCGAACGGCACCAGCAGAAGGGCCGCGTGGACGGCGCTGCGCCGGGTGGGATCCGGCTGTTGGGTGGTGACCGCGTCGGCACCCTGCGGGATGCCGAGCCGGATGAGCACGATGGCGGCGGCGAGCAGCAGCGCGAACACGATCCCGGCCACGCCCGCGGCGCGTGGGGTCTGCAACGGCTCCCGTCGTGGGGTCGTGGAGGTCTGCATCCGCGGCTCGCTTCCTGTGTCCGGTGGCCCCCGGCACCAGCAAGCCTCCTGCCACCGGCCACCGCCACCGGAGCACCCCCGAACGGCAGACCGCGCCAACCCGGTGGCGGCCGCCGCCGGGCGCCCACTGACGGCGGGCGCCCGCTCGGGGCTACGGCGCGTCAGGCACAGGCCCCTGCCGTCAGAGCGCCGACAGTTCGTCCACCAGGTCGTCCAGACCCAGTGACCCCTGGGACAGGGCAGCCATGTGCCAGGCCTTGAGGTCGAAGGCGTCGCCGCGCCGCTCGCGGGCCTGCTCCCGGCCCAGCAGCCAGGCCCGCTCGCCCAGCTTGTAGCCGATGGCCTGTCCCGGCATGGACAGATAACGGGTCAGCTCGCTCTCCACGAAGTCCGCCGGGCGGCTGCTGTGCGAGCCGAAGAACTCCTGCGCCAGCTCCGGCGTCCAGCGCTCCCCGGGGTGGAAGGGGGAGTCGTCCGGGATCGTCAGCTCCAGGTGCATGCCGATGTCGATGATGACCCGCGCGGCGCGCATCATCTGCGCGTCCAGGTAACCGAGCCGGCGCTCCGGGTCGGTGAGGAAGCCCAGCTCGTCCATCAGCCGCTCCGCGTACAGCGCCCAGCCCTCGGCGTTGGCGCTGACCATGCCCACGCTGGCCTGGTAGCGGGAGAGGTTCTCGGCGATGTGCTTCCACTGCGCCAGCTGGAGGTGGTGGCCGGGCACGCCCTCGTGGTACCAGGTCGAGACCAGGTCGTAGACCGGGAACCGGGTCTGGCCCATGGTCGGCAGCCAGGTGCAGCCCGGGCGCGAGAAGTCGTCCGACGGCGGCGTGTAGTACGGCGCCGCCGCGCTGCCGGGAGGAGCGATCCGGGACTCGACGCGGCGGACCCGCTCGGCCAGGTCGAAGTGGGTGCCGTCCAGCTTCTCGATGGCCTCGTCCATCACGGACTGCAGCCAGCGCTGGACCTCCTCGACGCCCTCGATGTGGCTGCCGTGCTCGTCCAGGTGCGCCAGCGCCACCCACGGCGTGGCCGCGCCGGGCAGGATCTTCTCGGCCTCGGTCTTCATCTCGCCGAGCAGCCGGTGGTACTCGGCCCAGCCGTACGCGTACGCCTCGTCCAGGTCGAGGTCGGTGCCGTTGTAGTGGCGGACCCAGCGGGCGTAACGCTCGCGGCCCACCACGTCCGGGGCGCCCTCGATCGCCGGCGCGTACACGTCCCGCATCCACTCGCGCAGCGCCGCGACAGCCTGGGTGGCGGCGCGGGCGGCCTCGTCCAGCTCGGCGCGCAGTGCCTCGGGCCCGGCCGCGGCGAACTGCTCGAACCAGCCCCGGCCGTCGCCCGCGTCGGTCCATTCGCCGAGCTGTCCGACGAAGGTGGCGGTGGCGCGCGGGCCCGCGTACAGCTTCCGCTCCAGACCGAGTTCCAGGGACTGCCGGTAGCCCTCCAGCGCGGCCGGCACGGCGCGCAGCCGCTCGGCGACGGCCGCCCAGTCCTCCTCGGTGGCCGTGGGCGTCACGGTGAACACCTGACGCACCGCGTGCGCGGCCGAGCTCAGGTTGCTGACGGAACGCAGGCTCTCGTCCGCCTCGTGCACGGCGAGGGAGGCGGTGAGCCGCTCACGCAGCAGACGCGCGCAGCGACGCTCGATGTCACTGTCCGCGCCGGGCCGCCGTTCGGCCTCGTCGAGCTTGGCGAGCGTGTCACGCTGGAGCCGGGCGAGCGCCTCGCCGCCGGCCGGCGAGGTGTCCGGCAGACGACTCGAACTCTCTTTGACGCCGAGGAACGTACCGGTGATCGGATCGAGGGCGATGAGCTCGTCGACGAAGGTGTCGGCGACCTGGCGGGGCAGCGGGCTGTTGGTCTGTGACATGCGGTCCATCCTCGTACGGCGGGCCGCCGCACGTCACTGGGATTGAGCTGACGGCGTAGGCGGGAGCAGCGGACCGCACTCCCACTGCTGGAAGATCAACCGGGTCTCCACCCGGGCCACTTCGCGCTGGGACGTGAACTCGTCCAGGACCAGTCGCTGCAGGTCCGCCATGTCGGCCACCGCCACATGCACGAGGTAGTCGTCTGGACCGGTCAGATGGAACACCGTCCGAGATTCCGGCAGCGCCCTGATGCGCTCCACGAACGGCCCCACCAACTCCCGCCGGTGCGGTCTCACCTGCACCGAAAGCAACGCCTCCAGGCCACGCCCGAGCTTGGCCGGATCGAGCTCCAGCCGATGCCCGAGGATCACTCCGGAGCGCCGCAGCCGGGTCACCCGGTCCAGACAGGTGGACGGCGCCACGCCCACCCGGGCGGCGAGATCGCGGTAGGTGGTCCGGGCGTCGTTCTGCAGCAGCCGAAGCAGATGCAGATCGACCGGATCCAGTACGACAGATTCGGCCATTCGGCGAACGTAGCACGCTGTTCGCTTCCCGTACCCCGCTCGATGTTCACCCTTCGGGCATGGACTCGACGAGCACCTACGACGATTCAGTGATCGCCCACGACGGCTCGGTGAACCTCCGCGCCGGCGCGACGCGACTGCCCGGCGCCTCGCGCGCCCTGGCCACCGAGGCCGTGCACGCCGGCCGCGACGACCTCGCCCGTCAGGGACTGCACGCCCCGCCGATCGACCTGTCCACCACCTACCCGTCCTACGACAGCCGCGCCGAGGCCGCCCGCATCGACGCCTTCGCCACCGACGGCGCGGACCCGGCCGGGCCGCCGGTCTACGGGCGGCTCGGCAATCCGACGGTCGCCCGCTTCGAGACCGCCCTGGCCCGCCTGGAGGGCACCGAGTCGGCCGTCGCCTTCGCCAGCGGCATGGCCGCCCTGAGCGCCGTGCTGCTGGCCCGCGCGGCGACCGGCCTGCGCCATGTCGTCGCCGTTCGGCCCCTGTACGGGTGCAGCGACCACCTGCTCACCGCCGGTCTCCTCGGCACCGAGGTCACCTGGACCGACCCGGCGGGCATCACCGACGCGCTGCGCCCCGACACCGGCCTGGTACTGGTCGAGTCCCCGGCCAACCCGACCCTCGCCGAACTCGACCTGCGGGCCGTCGCCCACGCCTGCGGCACGGTCCCGTTGCTCGCCGACAACACCTTCGCCACCCCCGTCCTCCAGCGCCCCGCCGAACACGGCGCCCGGCTGGTGCTGCACAGCGCCACCAAGTACCTCGGCGGCCACGGCGACGTGCTGGCCGGGGTGGTCGCCTGCGACGAGGAGTTCGCCGGGCAGCTCAGGAAGATACGTTTCGCGACCGGGGGCGTGCTGCACCCGCTGGCCGGCTACCTGCTGCTGCGCGGCCTGTCCACCCTCCCGGTACGGGTCCGGGCCGCCTCCGCCACCGCCGCCGAACTCGCCCGCCGTCTCACCGCCGACCCGCGCGTCGCCCGTACCCACTACCCGCGCCTGGGCGGCGCGATGATCGCCTTCGAGGTGTACGGCGATCCGCACGAGGTCGTCTCCCGGGTACGGCTGATCACCCCGGCCGTCAGCCTCGGCAGCGTCGACACCCTCATCCAGCACCCGGCCTCCATCAGTCACCGCGTCGTCGACGCCGGGGACCGCCGGGACGCCGGGGTGAGCGACAGCTTGCTGCGCCTGTCGGTTGGCCTGGAGGACGTGGACGACCTGTGGGCGGACCTGGACCGGGCACTGGGGGACATCTGAGCGCCCCGAAAGGGGCGCGGGGAACTGCGCAACCAGCCCCCACGCACCCGCAGTCGTGAGACGCCCCTGAGCCCTACGGCGCTTCGGCCTTCCCAGCCTCACCCGCACCGGAAAGCCACCCCATGGCAGGCACGGCATCCCCCGGCTCCGCCGGAACCGCCGCCAGCCGGGCCGTGATGACCAGCGTCCCCTCCTCGATCTGGTAGTCCAGCGGCAACTCCAGCCCCCGCATCGCCGCCACCATCCCGGTGTTGGACGCCTGCGTCACCGCGTACACGCTCTCGCAGCCCGCCTCGACGGCCATGCCCACCAGCCGGCCCAGCAACTCGCCGCCGATCCCGCGCCGCTGCCAGTCGTCCTCGACGAGCAGCGCGACCTCCGTCTCGTCCCCGTCCCACAGCAGATGCCCGAGGGCGACGATCCGGCCCGAGGCGGTCTGCACGGCCAGCGTCCGGCCGAAGCGGGGGCTGAGCAGGTGGTTCAGATAGCGGTCCGCGTCCCCGACCGGGCCGTGGTAGCGCAGCCCGAGGGTCCGTGCCGAGCAGCGCTCGTGCATGGCCTTCGCGGCCGCCACGTCACCGGTGTCGGCCCGGCGTACGGTGATCTCCCTGCCCTCGGGCAGGGAGATCACGTCCTGACTGCGCGGGATGCGCGGACCGAGCCGGGCGTCCAGTTCCACCAGCGCGCGCGCCCGCGCGAACTCGGTCGGCGTGAACGGCAGATACGGCCGCTCCACGGTGATCACTCCACCCTCCGGTGCGCGCAGCCGCATCACGGTGTCCTCCAGCACCCCTTCGACGGGAACCGTCTCGGGGCTCCGGGCCCCGCCGACCGGATGGGCGGGGAGTGAGCGGATCGTGCACCTTCCCAACAACTGCCGGAGGGCCAGCGGAAGTTCCGCCGCGTCCAGCGCGGTTCGGGTCGCCAGACCCAGCACCCGGGTCGGGGCGTCCACCAGATCGTGCGCGTCGGCCCGCTCGATCCAGGTGTCCGTGCCCCCGGCCAGCGCGACCGCCCGGGTGATCTCACCGGCCGTCAGCAGGCCCGGGGCCCGCAGCAGGAACTCGTCGACCGTGCCGTCGGCCAGCGGATGCGTCTGCAGGTTCAGGATGTCGACCGAGTGGCCGGCGAGCGCGGTGCACAGCGCGGCCAGCGAACCGGGCTCGTCCCGTACGGTCGTGCGCAGCCGCCACAGTGTGCGGTGCGCGCCTTCGGCCGTTGGGGCCTCCGTACCGGGCCCGGCCTGCCGCGTCTTGGTGACGGCCGGCCGGGCGCCGGTATCGGTATCGGTCACCGGAGGTGCGTGACCTGGGCGCCTGGCCCACCACACGTGGAAGCCGGCCGTCGCCGCCAGCACCAGGGCCGCGATCACCAGCAGCGCCGGGCCGTCGGGCCCGTGCCCGATCAGGTTCGCCACCGCGTCCGCCACCGCGACGGCCGTGAACAGGGCGGCGAGTTCGACGACGTCCCGTCGCCAGTGGTGCACGGGGCGTCCGTCCCGCGTGCGCCTCACATCAGACATGTCTCGATTCATGCATCCACTGTGAAGGAAGGGTGTTGCGTGATCACGAACGCGCTGTGACCGACGGGTAAAGCGTGCTTACGTTGTTTTTGTGAGGGTTTTTACCCTTGCCGGGGTCTGGGAAATGACTGGTTCCGGCCCCCGGTCACGCGGCCATCTCCACACCCAGTGCGTCCCGCAGCCGACGGGCCTGGACCACCAGACGGGACGAGCCGCGCCGGGCCGCCGTCTGTGACAGGTGCGGCAGCGCACCACGGGCCCCGGACCGCTCGGCGCACTCGGCCGCGACCGAGAGCAGCTCCCCGAGCCCACGGGCCGAACCCGGTGTGCTCGCGCCCGCCGTCGCCAGGTCGGCGAGCAGCACGGGAAGGGTGTGCCGGAGCATCTCCCATATCGTCGTGTTGGCCCCGGTGGCCGCCGCCGTCCGCGCCGACTCGGCCAGCCGCAACGGCTTCACCGCTCCACGCCGGACCAACTGGCCCAGGTCGGCGCCCAGCCGCTCCGCGTCGAGCTGCCCACGCGCGGCGAGCACCAGCAGCGCGTCCACCGCGGCGAGCCGGTCCTCCGGATGCCGGGCGCCCAGCCCGTAGGCGACACACAGATGGGTGCTCTCGCCGGCGCTGCCCCCGGACTCGGCGAGCAGCGGAAGAGCGGTGGCCATGCCCCGCTGGTCGTCCACGGCGGCCTGGGACAGATCGTGCACCAGCCGCACGGCGACCAGCTCGCGCTGTTCCGGGAGCGTGGCCAGCCAGTGCCGGTGGTTCTCCTGGCCCCAGTGGCGGCAGTACCGCCGCTCCTCGCCGACCGTGACCGGCCGGCCCAGCCGCCGGAACGCCTCAGGCAAGTCCGCCTGGAGTTCCAGGACCTCACCCGACTCGACCAGGATGCGCGCCCCCGAGGCCCGACGGTGGGACATGGGCAGGGCGGGGCCCCCGGTGGACAGCCGGCGCGCGAGCCGCTCGCCCTCCGGAGTGCCGAGCGCCTGTGCCCGCTCGGCCGCCACCAGGGCCGCCACACGGTCCTCGCGGCGCACCCGCAGCAGCGCCTGCGCGAAGTCGGCGGCACCTACCCGGGCACCCAGCCGGCCGTAGACCGCGAGCCGGTCGACCAGTTCGCCCGGTTCCAGGAGCCCGGTGCTCCACGACGGTGTGGCCAGCAGCAGCGGCTGCGGGTCCGTCCGTATCCGGTACGCCAGTTCGCGCAGCCGGACGTCGAACACCCGGGAGAACCCGGTGTGCGCGCACTCCTGATCCGCCGGGCCGCGCTGCTGGGCGGCGAACAGGGTGTCCGTGCCGACGGCCCCGAACAGCGTGGCCAGCAGCAGCTCCAGGCCGTCCTGGGCGCCCAGGAGGCCGTAGCGGGTGTTGCCGAAGTACTCGTCGGTGTGCCACCCGCTGCGGGCCTCGGGCTGCTTCCACCAGCGGGTGGCGGCCACCGGTTCGAGCGCCTCCCGCAGCGCGTCCCGGTCGCGGTGGGCATGGCGGGCCAGCCCGTCCAGCACCCGCTCGAACGCCGCCACGTCCCCGTCGGACGCCAGCAGGGCGCCGACCTCCTCGGCGAGCTCCACGGCGGACTCCGGCGCCGGTGCCGGCCGGAACGGCTCCGGAGCCGGCGGCAGCATCTCCGCGTACCCTTCGGCCGCCGGTACGGACGGGATCCCCAGGGCATCGCCCGCCCGGTTCCGCAGGACGGGACTCAGCTGCTCGGCCGCCCCGGCGATGCCGGACCGGGCCGCCGGGTCGTCGAGCCTCTTCGCGTGCCGCTCCACCAGCTTCAGCGCGCGCTCCTGCACCTGGGTGTCCTCGTGCCCGAACGCCTGGGCCACGGCCGGCAGCAGCTCGGCCGCCGAGGCGGGCTCACCGGCGAGCACCTTGCCGAGCAGCACCAGCTGGGCGCGTACCAGCTTCTTCTCGGTGCGGAACAGCAGCCCTTCGGAGGCCTCCGCCAGCAGCCGTGCGGTGAGTTCGCCGTCGAGTGCCAGGGCGGCGAGGACCGCCTGGGAGTGGCCGGCGACCGGAGAGACGGCATCCCGGGCCAGGGCCGTCCAGTCCGCGACGCGGGCGCGCTCCTCCTCCCGGGTGAGAGCGAGCTGGACCAGCAGCGGCAGGAAGACCCGGTGGTCGGTCGGGCCACCGCCACGCAGCAGACGGGCGACACAGGCGTCGGCAACGGCCCTGCGGTCCAGTTCGCCGGTCCGGGTCAGCTCCGCGATCGCGCTCTGCCAGGAACCGGGACCGTCACCGAACAGCCAGCGGACCTCGCTCACATCGGAGAACTCGAACAGGCCGTTCACCAGCGGCGCGAGGTCCGGCTCGGCCCGCAGCCGGTCGATCAGGGGGACGCGCCCCCAGCCGTGGCCGACGTGCCGGACCCAGCCGACCACATAGGCGTCCGTCACCGGGACCTCGCATCCCGAGCGGCGCACCAGCCCGGCCATCAGCGGGAAGGGCACGTCCGCGGAGACCGGCCGGCCGGCGAGGCGCCGGGCCACATCGGCCTGCCAGCCGGTGTCCCGGCCGGCCAGCGCCCGCAGCAGCGTCTCCGTCGGTGCCTGCCGCCAGCGCATGTCCGCTCCGGCGATCCAGGCCGCGGCCGCCGCGGCTCCCGAGTGGCACATCGCCCCGGCCACCTGCAGCGCCGGATACATGCGCTCAAGCCGGTCCCGCCGCTCCCACGGCAGGGCCCGCACCTCCTTGCGCAACCTCTTCAACTCCGGCAACAGCGCCCGCCGTTCAGTATCCGCCATGCTCCTCAGCAGGAGCTCGGTCTCGCCCGCGCGCCCCATCCGCACCGCTTCCAGCACCGCACTCATCGCGCACCCCCGTCGATCTCCGCCAGGTCCTGCTCCAGCGCGCCACCGCGCCGCACCATCCGCACCGCCAGCGCGTGCTTGCACGGCCCGCGCCCGCCCCGGTACTTCGCCCACCACGGACAACTGCAGCTCAGCACCCCCGCCGCATCCCGCACCCGGTGCACATGACCGTCCTCGGCCGTCACCGTGCCGACGGAGCCGTCCACGGTCACCGCGCCCGCGGCCACCAGCGTCCGCGCCGAGCGCAGCCGGGGATTGTGCCGCTCGACGCGGCCCGCGTCGTACGGCAGTTCGCGGTGGAAGTAGGCGGCCTCCGCCGTGTCGTAACCGACGCGTCCCGAGGTGCCGAGGCGGATCAGGGCCGCGCGGACCCGTTCCGGGGTGAGCCCGGCGGAGGCGGCCAGGTCGGCGACGTCGACCCGGGGCTCCCAGGCCAGCAGCACCGCGATCAGCTCCGCGTCCTCGGCGGCCGCGTCGGTGGCGAGCGCGTCCAGCACGCCGCCCTCGCCGGAGAACCCGCGGGCCGCGTCGGGCGACAGGGTCAGCGTCAGCCGCATGCCCGGCAGCACGACCTCCCAGGCGGCGGCCGTACCGGAGACCGCGAGGGCGCCCGGCGGACCGTAGACCCGCAGCGCCGTCGCGTGGCGCAGCACCCGCTGGAGCGCGGCCAGCCGCTCCGGACCCGGCAGGCACACCGCGCCCGGCACCGGGCGGGTCGTCGGCCGCAGCCCCCGCCCCGCCGGCACCACCCAGCGGGGCCCGGCCGAGCCCCGGCGGGCCGTGCCGCCGCGGGGGAGCGAGCGCAGGAACCGCACCGCCTCGTCCGCCGGCAGCTCCGCCCGCAGATCGAACCCGGCCGCCATGACCTGCGCCTCCGCGAAGCCGCGCAGCCAGCGGTCCGGCAGCGGGACCTTCTTCTCCACCACGGGCCCGTCGAGCGTGGTGACCGCCAACTCCTCGGGGCCGACGCGCAGATGGAGCGGATCGTCGGTGCCGAGCCGGGAAAGGGCCTCCCGCAGCGGGTTGTTGACGTCGACGTTCGTCGTGCCGTGGCCCACCTCGCCGCCGTCCAGGCCCGGACCGAGTACGTCCAGCCGGGCGTACACCACGCCGCAGCCGGAGAAGGACTCGAAGCGCAGCCGGTCGCCGTTGCCCGTCACCACCGGGTCCAGCGAGGCGCGCAGCTGCGGCTGGTAGTACCGCGCGGCCGCCACGTCGGCCACCGCGAGCAGCCCGGCGGCGGCCACCTGAGGCGAGGTCAGGAAGCCCGCGAAGAACCGCGGATGGTCCTCGACCCCGGTGGGCGTCGCACCCCGGGAGGTCTCCAGTCCGAGCTGGCGTCCGTCGGCGACGGAGCGCAGCACGGAGGGTTGGCGATAGGCCACGGCCTGTGAAGATCGCGTCATGGAAAAACCGTAGAGGCGACCACTGACAATCGGCTCTGACCTGCGAAAGCACCCTGCGGGCGGGGGAGTTCGGGGATGCGGTGGGGCCCGACGGGGAGGTGCGGCGGGATCCGTGCCGGACGTGCGGCGGGGCCATGCCGGGCGGGCTGCGAAATCCGTGCGGGCGTGCGGCGGGACCGTGCCGGGGGTGCTGCGGGCCCGCGCCGGGGCGGGCGGTGGAACCCGTGCCGGGGCGTGCGACAGGGCCGCACGCCGGGGGATGACGCCGGTGCGCGGCCCTGGGAAAAGCGTACGGGAGTTACTGGCCGACCCGCCCCGGCCGCAGGGTCCGGGTGAACAGCACCGTGCCGTCGTACTCGCGCAGACGGACCGTCAGCTCGCCGCTGTCGCCGTCGATGTCGACCTCGCCGAAGAACTGGTAGCCCTCGGCGGGTGACACGTTCGAGGCGGTCGGCGCCTTGACGAACACCCGGTCGGGGCCGAACGTGCCGTCCAGCGCGCTGGCCGGGAAGGCGCCGGCGTTGAGCGGTCCCGAGACGAACTCCCAGAACGGCGCGAAGTCCTTGAACGCGGCCCGCGACGGGTCGTAGTGCTGGGCCGAGGTGTGGTGGACGTCGGCAGTCAGCCACACCGTGCCGGTGATCCCGCGGTGCTTGATGTGGCGCAGCAGCTCCGCGATCTGCAGCTCACGGCCGAGCGGCGCGCCCGGGTCGCCCTGGGCGACGGCCTCGAAGTTCGCCAGGCCCTCGACCGGGTCGGGCACCACCAGACCGAGCGGCATGTCCGCGGCGATGACCTTCCACACGGCACGCGACCGGGACAGCTCGCGCTTGAGCCACGCCAGCTGCTCGGCGCCGAGGATGCCCCGTGGGTCGGTGGTCTGGTCGTCGGGCGAGTTCGCGTTGCGGTAGGTCCGCATGTCCAGGACGAAGACGTCGAGGAGCGGGCCGTGGTGGTGGACGCGGTAGATCCGGCCGTCCGGGCGGCCGCTGATCGTGGAGACGGGGAAGTACTCGGAGAACGCCCGCCGGGAGCGCACCGCCATGTCGTCGAGCCGGGTGCCGGCCGGGTAGGGGGTGCCGGTGCCGATGACCTCGCCGGGGTACCAGTTGTTGCGGACCTCGTGGTCGTCCCACTGGATGACGTTCGGCACCTGGGCGTTGAACCGGCGCAGCGCCTCGTCCAGCAGGTTGTAGCGGAAGTTGCCGCGGAAGTCGTCCAGGGTGAGGGCGACGTGCGACTTCGCCTCACTGGTGACGTTGCGGTACAGGCTGCCGTCGGGCAGCGCCTGCGTCGCCGAGATCACCCCGTCGGCGTAGATGTTGTCACCGCTGCACAGGAAGAAGTCCGGGTCCAGCCTCGCCATCGCGTCGAAGATGCGGTAGCCGCCGATGGACTCGTTGATGCCCCAGCCCTGCCCGGCCAGGTCACCGGACCAAAGGAACTTCACGCCGTCGCGCCGGCGGGTGGACGCGGTACGGAAGGTACCGGTGACCGGCTCGCCGGTGCGGCGCGGGTCGTCGGGGTCGGCGAGCAGCACGCGGTAGTGGATCTGCTCGCCGGACGGCAGCCCGTGCAGCCGCGTGGTGCCGGTGAAGTCGCTGTCCGCGCCGAGCAGCGGGCCCCGCCACCTGCGCGGGTTGCGGAACGACTCGGTGGCCGAGGTCTCCACGATCATCCGGGCCGGACGGTCCGAACGGACCCACACCAGGCCGGAGTCGGCGGTCACGTCGCCCGCCTGCACACCCCAGTCCGCCCGGGGCCGTCCGGAGCGCGCGAACGCTGGGGCCGCACCGAGCGCCGTGGGCAGGGTCAGGGCCGCCGACGCGGCGAGTGAGCCGCGCAGCACGCTGCGACGGCCGGGGAACGAAAGGGACATGAAGGGCCTCCAGAACGGGGTCCGGCCAGTTGGGCACAGCCACAACTACTGGTGCGCCGCAGCGCTCACGGAAACCACGAGTGAACAACTGACCGGCCCCGCAAGGTCACCCGTCGAGCGCCTCCGCCATCACCCGCACCCCCTCCCGGATCCGCGCCGGCGGCAGCTGCGCGTACCCCAGCACCAGCCGGACGACGGAGTCGTCGGCCGGTGTGTGCGTGCACGCGCCCAACGGACGGACCGCGACCCCGGCCGCCGTCACCCGCGCCACGAAACGGCTCTCCGGCCCGCAGGACCGAGGCAGTTCGGCGATCGCGTGCAGCCCCGCCGCGATCCCCGACACGCGCGCGTGCGGGAAGTGTTCGGCCAGCGAGGCCACCAGGACGTCCCGGCGTTCCCGGTAGGCACGCTGACAGCGGCGCAGCTGCCGGTCGTAGTCGCCGCGCTCCAGGAACCGGGCGAACACCGCCTGGTCGAGGGAGGGATGCCCCAGGTCCATGGTCCGCTTGCGCTCCACGACGTCGTACGCCAGACACTCCGGCACCAGCAGCCAGCCCAGCCGCAGCCCGGGGGCGAGGGACTTGCTGACCGAGCCCATGTACGCCACGCGTTCCGGGTCGAGACCCTGGAGCGCGCCCACCGGGGCCCGGTCGTAGCGGAAGTCGCCGTCGTAGTCGTCCTCCAGCAGCAGGCCGTCCACCGTACGGGCCCAGTCCAGCAGCCGGGTCCGGCGTCCCGCGGAGTAGGCGATCCCGGTCGGGTACTGGTGGGCGGGCGTCGTCACCGTCGCGCGTACCCCCGAGTCGCGGAGCGGGCCCAGGGCCAGGCCCTCGGCGTCCAGGGGCAGCGGCACGGTGCGCAGTCCGGCCGCCGCGTACAGGCCGTCGTGCTGGGGGCTGCCGGGGTCCTCCACACCGATCTCGCGCATCCCGCGTGCGTGCAGCACGGATCCGAGCAGCGTCGTCGCCTGTGCCACCCCGGAGACGACCACGATCCGCTCCGGGTCGGCGACCACGCCCCGGCGCCGGGCCAGCAGTTCGGCGAGGGCCGAGCGCAGCCGGGGCAGCCCGCGCGGGTCCGGGTAGCCGAGGTCGCGGTGCGGGAGCTCCGCCAGCACCTCGCGCTGTGCGGCGGCCCAGGCGGCGCGCGGGAACAGCGCCAGATCCGGTGACCCCGGCACGAAGTCCACCCGCACCCCCGGCGTGCGCGGCGCCAGATCACGCGCGCGTGCCGACGCCGCCCGTACCGCGCCGCCCACCCAGGTCCCCGCACCCCGGCCGCTGCGCAGATAGCCCTCCGCGGTCAGCTGCTCGTAGGCCTCGGTGACCAGCCCGCGCGACACACCGAGGTCCTTGGCCAGCTCCCGGCTCGACGGCAGCCGGGTGCCGGGCGCGAGCCGTCCCGTACGGATCGCCTCGCGCAGGGCCGCCTGGAGGAATCGGCCACGCGCGCGTGCCGGTGCCGACGCGGCCGGCAGCAACAGCTCCCAGGCGGCGGATCCCGGCAGGCCGCCCGGATTGGTCCCCGATGACGTCATGGAAGTGGACCTTAATCCGGGCCGCCCAGGTTCCTAGCGTCGTCCTCATGAACGCGACCACCACGCGCGGCGCCCTCCTGACGGCGTTCGCCTATGCGCTCGTCGGGGCTTCCTTCACCGCCAACAGCGTGCTGGGCCACTACCCCTACGCGGGCGGCCAGTTCCTGCGCTACGGGCTGGCCTGTCTGCTGCTCGTGCCCTTCGTCGGACCGCGCGCGGTGGAGCGGCTGCGCGGGCTCGGGGCGCGCGCGTGGCCGCGGCTGGTCCTGCTCGCCGCCGTCGGGATGGTCGGCTTCAACCTGGTGATCCTCGCCGCCGAACGCACCGCGGAACCGGCGGTTCCCGGTGTCTTCGTGGGCTGCGCTCCGGTGGTGGTCGCGGTGCTGGTCCCGGTCCTCGACGGGCGCGGGCCCCGACGCCGAGTTCTCCAAGGGGCGCTCCTGGTCGCGGTCGGCGCCTTCGCCGTCCAGGGCTGGGGACGTACCGACGCGAGCGGGATCGCCTTCTCGGTGTGCGCGCTGGCCGGTGAGGTCGGGTTCGCGGTGCTCGCGGGGCCGGTGCTGCGGGCGCTCGGGCCTCGGCTGCTGACCGCCACGGTGTGCGCCGTCGCCGCGGCCGAGGCGGCGGTGGCCGGGGTGGCGCTCGACGGCGGGGCGTGGCTGCGCCGGCCCGACGCCGCGGAGACGGCCGCGCTGCTGTGGCAGGCGGCGGTCGTCACCGTCGTCGGCTTCGTGTGCTGGTACATGGGCGTGCAGCGGATCGGCACGGAGCGCGCGACGCTCCTGACGGGTCTCGTCCCGCTCACCGCCGTCGCCACCGCCCCGCTCGTCGGAACGGGCTCCTACGGCCCCGCCCAGGCCGTCGGCGGCGCCCTGGTGGGCGCGGGGGTCGCCCTCGGCTCCGGAGCCCTGCCCCACCTCGGCCGGCGGGCGGCGGCGGCCGCCGCGGCCGGGTCCGGTGTGAGCCGGCGGCCGGGGACCGCCGACCCCGCACCCCGCGCCCGGCGAGGCTCAGCGGCTGCCGTCCAGGATGACCCGCGCGACCAGGGCCGGGTCGTCGTTCATCGGGCAGTGGCCGCAGCCGGGCAGCCGGACCAGGCGGGCCTTGGGGATGATCTGCTTGGCCCGCACTCCCTGACGGCGCACCAGCAGCATGTCCCGGGTGCCCCAGCCCACGGTGACCGGGATGCCGGGGACGTCGTCCGTGAACTGGACGGCGGAGCCCGCCCGCAGGGTCTCGGCGAACCCGGTGGCCCGCGCGAGGGCGAGCGTCTCGGCGACCACGGCCTCGGGTGAACGGCGCGCCGGGCGGGCGTAGATGGTGCTGGTCAGGGCCGTCCGCCCGGCGGCCGTCCGGGACAGCCGCTCGACCAGCGGGAGCGGCAGCCGCTCCGCGATCCGCCGCATGGCGATGAGCACACCGAACGCGTAGCGCCGTTCGGCCTGCGTCCAGAAGCCGGCGGGGGAGAGGGCGGTGACGGTCCGTACGAGCTTCTCGCGGCCCAGCTCCAGGGCCAGCAGCCCGCCGAGCGAGTTGCCGGCCACATGCGGCCGGTCCAGCTCCAGCGCCTCGAACAGGGCGGCGAGCACGGTGTTGGTCGTGGGCAGGTCGTAGGTGAGGCCCGCCGGAAGGCCGGGGGAGGCGCCGAAGCCGGGCAGGTCGACGGCGATCACGTCCCGCTCGGTCGCGAGGATGTCCACCACCGGGTCCCAGGCCTGCCGGTGATGCCCTATGCCGTGGATCAGGACCAGCGGCTCGCCTCGGCCCACGCGCGCGTAGGAGACGGTCACGTCCTGCTGGCCCTGCGCGGCCGGGACTTTGACGGAGACGGTGGCGGACATGGGGGCTCCTCGTCTGTGACATCGACTGACGCCGTAGACAGCTTGTCAGCAATTGCTACTGGCGGGTAGTCCCCGGGGCGGTGTGTCGTGCCGCGGCGGCCGGTGTTGCGCAACACGCCCTGGGCGACTCCGGGTTGAAGGCCGGGGCGCGAGGTCGCCGCAGGAGTGCCGGCCGCGGCTCCACGGCGCGCGGGGCGGCCGGTCACCGGCGATCCGGGATCATTCTGGGCCGGGCACGCGCGGGACGGGGTGATTCCGCCAGGACGTGCGGGAGCGTGTCGGGCGGGGGAGAGTCCGGACGGCGTCCCCACGGCCTCGTTCGCACCACCCAGATCATCCGTAATGCCGACTAACAGGGGTCCCTCGTCGCCCTCTGGCCCCGCTCGCCCCACGCCTTCCGCCGTGCGGCGGGAGCTTTGCCGTCATGTCACGAAAACACCCCCGTGCGAACGCCTCATGAACGCTGCGTGGCACCGCTTTCTATGTGCCGCCCATGGGATCGAGGATTGGTCTTGACCAAGGGTGCGCGCCGTCCTATGGTCGCAGATAAGTACAACAACCTTTAATAAACAAGGGCGCTAAAAACGCCGCCGGACCACGGCGATTGCGGAGGACAGGGTGGGGACCACGCAGCTGGAATCGGTACCGGAACCGAAGTACTGGCATCTCAAGACCGTGCTCAGTGAGGCACTCGACTCGGAGTTCTCGGTCGGCGAGATCCTGCCCAACGAGCGCGATCTCGCCGCCCGCTTCGGCGTGGCCCGCGCCACCCTCCGTCAGGCCCTCGAACAGCTCGAACTGGAGGGTCGCCTCCAGCGCCGCCGCGGGGTCGGTACGACGGTGGCGCCCCCGCGCGTGGGCGTGGCCGTGGGCACCGACGAGGACGCTTGGCCGGGCGCCCCCGGCGACGCCTGGCAGCCGGTCGAGTGCACCCTCGCGGTGCCGCCCGCCGCCGTCGCGGCCGCCCTGGAGACCGGCGCGGAGGAGCCGGTGCACACGGTGCGCCGCTCCCGTGTCTTCCACGGCCAGCCGGTCGCCGCCGAACTGCTCTACATCCCGGCGTCCTCGGTCCCGGACCTGACGGCGATCGACGCGCCGTCCGGGTCGGCACGCGCGCGTGCGGTACTGCGCGAGCTGCAGCGCCTGGAGCTGGAGGGGCAGGACCGCGCCGTGGAGCTGGGCTCGGCCCGCGCCGACGACGCCAAGGAGCTGGACCGCCTCCCGGGCGCCCCGGTCCTCGTCGTCACCACCCGCTTCCTCGCCGCCGGCCGCACCGCCGCGCTCTCCGTCGCCACGTACCGCGCGGACACCTGCCGGCTGACCTTCGGCGACTCCGGCGGCGTGGAGATCCACCACGGACCCGAGCGGCAGGCCTCGTAGCCACCGGTCCGAAGCAGCCACCGATCCGAAGCAGCCGCCGGCCCGAACAGGACGCGCCCCGGAACCTCTCCGGGGCGCGTCGCGTTGTCACGGCAGCGGAGCAGCCGCTCAGCGGCGTGCGGTGACCGTCCCCTCCACCGCGAACAGCTGTTCCTCCACATGGTCGAGGGCGAGCCGCAGCGCGCCGGTCGCCACCGCCGCCTCGCCGAGGAGGGAGAGGGTCACCCTCGGCGGGCGCAGACAGTAGCGGGCGAGTTCGCGGCGCAGCGGCTCCAGGACGCCGTCGAGCCCCGCCGCCCAGCCGCCGATCACCACCAGCTCGGGGTCGAGGGCCAGCGCCAGCGCGGCCACGTCGTGGACCAGCCGCTGGATGAACCGGTCGACCGCGGCCCGCGCCCGCGTGTCCCCCTTCCGGGCCAGCGCGAACACCTCGGCGACCGCCTGCTCGTCCAGCGGGTGCAGCGGCTCGTCGGTGGTGGACAGCAGCGTCTCCGGGGTCACCTCGCGGCCCAGCAGATGCAGCGCGCCGATC
The DNA here is from genome assembly GCF_040634235.1 of Streptomyces sp. NPDC007157. Classification (NCBI taxonomy): domain Bacteria; kingdom Bacillati; phylum Actinomycetota; class Actinomycetes; order Kitasatosporales; family Streptomycetaceae; genus Streptomyces; species Streptomyces sp. NPDC007157. The sequence goes on along the minus strand of NZ_JBEYFE010000035.1, from coordinate 66,980 downwards.
TCCCCGGCCGCCCCGCCGTAGCCCCGGTGCAGCCGTCCGCCGATCAGCGAACCGGCGCCCGGACTGAGCCCGGCCATCACCATCACCACGTCGTCGGACTCGGTGGCGGCGCCCTTCCAGTGCTCGGCGACGGCCGCAGCGTTGGCGTCGTTCTCCACCAGCACGGGGCACTTGAAGGAGCGGCTGAGCCGCTCGCCCAGCCGCAGTCCCGTCCACTGCGGCAGCGCGGTGCCCAGCCGCACCCGGCCGTCCGCCTCGACGATCCCCGGCGTGCCGACCCCGACGGCCCGCAGCGAACTGCGCGGCACCCCGGCCCGGCGCAACAGCTCGGCGACCGCGATGCGCAGCCGCTCCAGCCGCTCGTCCGGGTCGGCCGTCTCGTCCACGTCCTTGGCCTGCGCCCCCAGCACCCGGCCGTCCAGATCGGCCAGCAGCGCGGCGACCCGGTGCGCCCCGATCTCCAGGCCCAGCAGATGCCCGGCCTCGGCCCGGAACCGGAACCGCCGTGCGGGCCGCCCCTGTCGCCGGGTGGCGCCCTCCTCGGCCGCCTTCTCGACGACCAGACCGGCCTCGATGAGCCCCTCGACGACCCCCTCGACGGTCGGCCGGGACAGTCCGGTCACCCGGGTGATCTCGGTCAGGGTCGCGCAGTCCGTGGCACGCAAGGCGTGCAGCACCACCGCGGAGTTGATCCTCCGCAGCAGCGACGGATCACCGCCGGTCAGCCCCGCCAACGTCCGTCCTCTCAGCTAGCCCTGCGTGTTGGCCGGATCGTACTTCGGTAACGACGGCCCCGGCGAGTGTCCGGGGCCCCCGACCTGCCGAAGATTCGCGATCAGTGGGGCACGACGAACCCGGACTCGTACGCCGCGATCACCGCCTGCGTACGGTCCCGCGCCCCGAGTTTGGCCAGGACGGCACCCACATGGGACTTCACGGTCTCGGCGCCGACCACCAGTTGACCGGCGATCTCGGCGTTGGACAGTCCCTGCGTCATGAGCCGCAGCACCTCGGCCTCCCGGTCGGTCAGCCGAGCCCACCGCAGCGCGTCCCGCCCGCCGGCCTCGCCGTACCGGGCGGCGAGCTGCCGTACCGAGGCCGGGAAGAGCAGCGACTCGCCCTCGGCGACCAGGCGCACCGCGTGCACGATCTCGGCCGGCCGGGCCCGCTTCAGCAGAAACCCGTCGGCACCCGCACGCAGTGCCTCGTACACGTACTCGTCGTCCTCGAACGTCGTCACCACCAGGATCTTCGGTGGTTCCGCGACCGTGCGCAGCACCGCGCGCGTGGCCTCGATCCCGTCCAGCAACGGCATCCGTACGTCCATCGCCACCACGTCCGGCCGCAACCGCCGCACCAGCGGGATGACCGCCGCCCCGTCGGCGGCCTCGCCGACCACCTCGATGTCGGGCTGCGCCTCCAGCACGGCGCGCAGCCCGGCCCGTACGAGGGGTTCGTCGTCCACGAGAAGAACGGTCACCGGCATCCGGTCAGCGTAGATCAGCGCACCGGCAGCTCGGCGTGCACCTGCCAGTCGCCCCGGTCCGGTCCGGTACGCGCGCTGCCCCCGAGCAGGGCCGCGCGCTCGCGTATCCCGCGCAGCCCGCTGCCCCGACCGGGCCCGGGTGTCGCCGCGGTGAGCGGATTGCGCACCTCCAGCCCGAGCATCCCGTCGGCCACGGCGACCCGGACCCGCACGGGCACGGCCCCCGCATGCCGGAGCACGTTGGTGAGTGCCTCCTGGAGGATGCGATATCCCTCCCGGGAGACCGGAGCCGGCACCGTCTCCAGCGGACCGGTGACCTCCGCGTCCACCTTCGCGCCCGAGGCCCGCGCCGACTCCAGGAGCCGGTCGGCGTCGGCAAGCGTGGGCCGCCCGCGCACCGGCTGCCGGGACTCACGCAGGACGCCCAGCACCCGCTCCAGATCCTCCAGGGCGCTCCGGCCGGTCTCCTCGATGGCCGCCAGTGCCCGGTCGGTGAACTCCGCGTTCCCGGCCGCCCGGGCCGCACCGGCCTGTACGACCGCCACCGTCAGGGCGTGCCCGATGGAGTCGTGCAGCTCGCGCGCGATGCGGGTGCGCTCCAGCAGTTGCTCGGTGCGCTCCTCCAGGGCCGCGAGCCGCTCGGCCGCGGACGGCCCGAGCAGCCGCCGCGCCAACGCGGTGATCAGCTCCCCGAACCCGACGACCGCTCCGTACAGGGCGATCAGCGGGACCGGGACCAGCAGGGCGTAGGCCCAGTACGGTCGCGCCGTGTCCAGGAGCGGGATGCCGCCGGGTACCCCTCCCACCCCGAGCCGGGCGAGGTCGAACGCGATGGCCGGAAGCCACACCGTCGCCAGCGCGCCCGCCGAGCCGAGGATCATCCTCGCCTCCAGCCACAGCACCGTGCGCCACCGGTCCCGCCAGGTCGCCGACGGCGCCTCCGAGATTCCCGATGTCTCCTCGCCGGGCGTGAGCAGCAGCCGCGCCTGCACGCCCTCGCCCTGGCGCACGGCGGGGATCAGCCCGACCGGAACCAGCACCAGCGCGGGCACCCACGGGGTCGACGGGTCGACGAACAGCCACAGGCTGACGACGAGCAGCGGCACCCACAGATGCAGCAGGCGTGTGTACGTCGTCCCCCGCAGCAGCGGGCGCAGAAAGCGGGCCATGCGGACATCCTGGCAGGGCCCACTGACAACGGTCCTCCCCCGAGCGGGGGAGACGATCTCCACCGGCGGGGGAGGAACCCAACCCCCTCGACCCGCCAGGGTGTTGCACATGACCAGCATCGACGTACACGAGCTCACCAAGGAGTACGGCAGCGGCCGCCGGGCCGTGGACCGTCTCACCTTCGCCGTCCGTCCCGGCCGTGTCACCGGCTTCCTCGGCCCCAACGGCGCCGGCAAGTCCACCACCCTGCGACTCGTCCTCGGCCTCGACCGCCCCACTTCCGGAACCGCCACGGTCGGTGGCCGGCCCTACCCCGAACTCCGAGAGCCACTGCGCCGGGTGGGCGCGCTGCTCGACGCCGACGCCGCGCACGGCTCCCGCACCGGACACGACCATCTGCGTGCCCTCGCGGTGAGCAACCGCATCCCGGCCGGCCGGGTCGAGCGGATGCTGGAGGAGACGGGTCTCGCCCCCGCCGCCCGGCGCCGGACACGGACGTACTCCCTGGGCATGCGCCAGCGGCTCGGGATCGCCGCCGCCCTCCTCGGCGATCCCGAAGTGGTCCTCCTGGACGAGCCCGCCAACGGCCTCGACCCCCAGGGCATCGTCTGGATCCGCGAGTTGCTGCGCCGGCTGGCGGCGGAAGGACGCACGGTACTGGTCTCCAGCCACCTCATGAACGAGACGGCGTCCTTCGCGGACCACCTGATCGTCCTCGGCCGCGGCCGGCTCCTCGCCGACACCCCGATCCGGGACTTCATCCACGCGCGCGTGCGGCCCGCGGCGAAGGTCCGCACCACCGACGACGCACGACTCGGTGAACTGCTCACCCGGCACGGATACGAGGCGGATCGCGGCCCGGACGGAGCCTGGACCGTGCGGCACGCGCGCGTGGAGGACGTCGGCCACCTGCTGGCCGACGCGCGCGTACCCGTCCTCGAACTCACCCAGGAGGAGGCCACCCTGGAGCAGGCCTACCTCGATCTGACGTCTGCGGAAGCCGAGTTCACCGCGGACCGCCACCAGGAGGCCTGACCATGCCGTTCCAGCCCGTACTGCACGCCGAGTGGATCAAGATCCGTACGCTGCGCCCGCTCGTCGGCGTCCTCTGCGCCGTGCCACTGGCCACCGCCGCGTTCTCCGGCCTCACGGCGGCCGGTTCGCACGGTTCCGACCCGCTGTTCTCCGCGTTCGCCGGCGTCTCCTTCGGGCAGATCGCGGCGGTCGCCTTCGGCGCGACGGCCGTCTCGTCCGAGTTCCGCGGCGGCGCGCTGCGGCTGACCCTGTCCGCCGTGCCCGACCGGCGGCGCTGGTTCGCGGCTAAGGCCACGGCGATCGCGCTGCCGGTGCTCGCCGTCGGTCTGCTCACCGGACTCCTCACCCTCGTCCTGGGCGAGTTGCTGCTCGGAGCCGACGGGCCGACCTGGGCGGAGGGACTGCGCGGCGCGCTGGGCTGCGGCGTCTACCTGACGCTGATGGCCCTGCTCGCGGCGGGACTGGCGGCCGTTCTGCGCAGCGGGACCGCGACGCTCGGCATCTTGATCCCCTTCCTGCTGATCGCGTCCTTCGTGATCGGCGACCTGGCCGCCGGCACGGCCGACCTGCTGCCCGACCGGGCCGGTCAAGTCGTCCTGCACAGCGCCCGGGACGGGGCCCTGGGCCCGTGGACCGGACTGGCGGTGACCGCGCTGTGGACTGCGGGCGCCCTGCTCGCCGGAGCCCGCAGCGTCCGCCGCCGGGACGCCTGACAGGCCCGCAACCGCCCCGTGGGCGCGACGCCCGATGGCCCAACCGCCCTGCCGACGCGACGCCTGACGGCCCAGTCGCCCCGCATGCGGGACCCCTGATGGCCCAACCGCCCTGCCGACGCGACGCCTGACGGCCCAGTCACCCCGTGGGCGGGACGCCTGATGGCCCAGTCGCCCCGCATGCGGGACCCCTGATGGCCGAACCGCCCTGCCGACGCGATGCCTGACGGCCCAGTCGCCCCGTGGGCGGGACGCCTGATGGCCCAGTCGCGTTGTCGGCGGTGACCGGCTAGCCCTCCGCCGCCTCGCGCAGCCGCCCGAACTCCTCCGCCATCGTCGCCGCCGTCCAGTGTGCGTTCAGTCCGCTCGGGTTCGGCAGCACCCACACCCGGGTGTCCCCGATCAGCCGCTCCTGCGGCCCCACCTGGGCCGTGCGGTCGCCGAAGGCGGCCCGGTAGGCCGTGACGCCCACCACCGCCAGCCATCTCGGCCGTGTCCGGGTCACCTTCGCCGTCAGCAGCCGCCCGCCCTCGGTGTACTCCGCGGCCGTCAGCTCGTCGGCGCGCGCGGTCGCCCGCGCCACCACGTTCGTGATGCCGAGCCCGTACGACAGCAACTCGCCCTGTTCCGCGGGCTTCAGCAGCCTCGGGGTGAACCCGGACAGGTGCAGCACCGGCCAGAAGCGGTTGCCCGGACGGGCGAAGTGATGGCCCGTGGCCGCCGTCATCAGACCGGGGTTGATGCCGCAGAACAGGACCTGCAGGCCGTCCGCGATCACGTCCGGGACCAGACGGTCGCGGGCGGCCTCCAGCTCCGCCGCCGTGAAGCGCGGTGACTGGCGCGAGCCGACGGGGCGGCTCAGAGGATCGCTCCCGGGGCGTAGGCGGCGGCCTCGGGGTGCTGCTTGAGGATCTCCTCGATCCGGCCGACGACGGCCGCGACCTGGTCGGCGGCGGCGCCCGTGAAGGACAGCTTGTCCGCCATCAGGGCGGCGAGCTGCTCACGGTCCAGCGGCAGTCGCGCGTCGGCGGCGAGCTTGTCGAGCAGGTCGTTGCGCTCGGCGCCCTGCTCACGCATGGCGAGCGCGGTGGCGACGGCGTTCTCCTTGATGGCCTCGTGCGCGACCTCACGGCCGACGCCCGCGCGCACCGCGCCCATCAGCACCTTGGTGGTGGCGAGGAACGGCAGGTAGCGGTCCAGTTCGCGGGCGACGACGGCGGGGAAGGCGCCGAACTCGTCGAGCACGGTCAGGAACGTCTCCAGCAGACCGTCCAGTGCGAAGAACGCGTCGGGCAGGGCCACCCGGCGCACCACCGAGCAGGACACGTCGCCCTCGTTCCACTGGTCGCCCGCCAGCTCGCCGGTCATCGAGGCGTAGCCGCGCAAGATCACCATCAGGCCGTTGACTCGCTCGCAGGACCGCGTGTTCATCTTGTGCGGCATCGCCGAGGAGCCCACCTGGCCCGGCTTGAAGCCCTCGGTGACCAGCTCGTGCCCGGCCATCAGCCGGATCGTCTTGGCCAGCGACGACGGCGCGGCCGCCAGCTGCACCAGCGCGGTCACGACCTCGTAGTCCAGCGACCGCGGGTACACCTGGCCGACCGACGTGAACGCCTGCGAGAAGCCAAGGTGCCGCGCGATCCGGTTCTCCAGCTCGGCCAGCTTCGCCGCGTCCCCGCCCAGCAGGTCCAGCATGTCCTGGGCCGTGCCGACCGGGCCCTTGATGCCACGCAGCGGGTAGCGGCCGAGCAGCTCCTCGACCCGGCCGTAGGCCACCAGCAGCTCGTCGGCGGCGGTCGCGAAGCGCTTGCCGAGGGTGGTGGCCTGAGCGGCCACGTTGTGCGAGCGGCCGGCCATGACCAGCTCCGCGTACTCGCCGGCCAGCTTGCCCAGCCGCGCCAGGACGGCCACCGTACGGTCGCGCACCAGCTCCAGCGAGAGCCGGATCTGCAGCTGCTCGACGTTCTCCGTCAGGTCGCGGGAGGTCATGCCCTTGTGCACGTGCTCATGCCCGGCGAGGTCGTTGAACTCCTCGATCCGTGCCTTCACGTCGTGCCGCGTGACCTTCTCGCGCTCGGCGATGGAGGCCAGGTCGACGGTGTCGAGGACCCGCTCGTAGTCGGCGATCGCCGCGTCCGGCACCTCGATACCGAGGTCCTTCTGGGCCCGCAGCACGGCGAGCCAGAGCTGCCGCTCCAGCTTCACCTTCTGCTCGGGCGACCAGAGCGTGGCGAGCTCGGCGGAGGCGTAACGTCCGGCGAGGACGTTCGGGATGCGGGGCTTGGCGGGGGCGGCAGAAGTCACGTGTACGGATTCTACTGGCGGTTTCTGCAGTCCAGCGCCGCAGGTCCGCTCGTGCGAAGCTACGAGAGCCGTCCGATGGTGCGGGCGAATCAGCCCGGTCCGGCACACGAGCGCCAAGAGGCCTCGGCCAGCTCCGCCGGGACGTCAGCGTGGCACAGCCCGGGCGGGGACCGGCACGCCAGTGTCAGCCCCCCGCTATGCCTCGTACGGCAGCAGCTCCGGCCGCTTCGGCGCGCGGCCGTCGCGTCGCACGCTCGCCGGGCCAGGACATCTCCTCATGCCAGGGCCGGTGCCCGGTGCGCCAGGCATGCCACCTTGCTCGGATCACAGGTGCTCATCGAGAGCGCGACTGTAGTAACGGACCCCGCTCTTCAGCCTGACGCCCCCGTTCGTCACACTGACGCCGTGCCTCGCATAGCCACCGCCACCTCGTCCCGGCACGTCCGCCGCCTCACCACGATGGCGTTTTTCGGTCCGCCGGTGATCGTCGGGCTGTCTTTGCTGTCCGCCAATCCGGACTGGAGCGGGCTCGGACTGGTGCTCGGGACCTTCACGCTGATCGCGACTCTCTCGCTGCTGATCATCGCCGCGCCGAACGGGTGGTTGATCGTCGGCGGGGTGATCGTGGGGATCGCCGCACTGTCCGGGCCGGGGCCGGTGCTGCAGGCGGAGGTGATGGCGCACCAAGGGCAGCGGGTGGAGGTGCGGGTCACCTCGGTGAAGACGTACCAGGGCAAGCACGGACCGGAGTACACCTGCATTCTGGGGCGGGTGGACGGCAAGCCGCTCAAACACGCCGAGCTGGGCAACGACTCCTGCGACGGGCCGATGGAAGTCGGGCAGACCGAGGACGTGCTCGTCGACCCGCACGGCTGGACGGCGCCGGAACTGGCCGAGACGGACTACAGCGGGATCGACATCGCCGCGTGGGCCCTGCTGGTGGTACTGGTGCTCTTCGAGCTGCTGGTCTGGCTGTCCCGGCGGGTCGGGCTGCGCCGGTTCGAGGGCCGCTGATGGCGCCCGGGTCCCGGAAGGACGTGGCCTGGCCCCCGCACGTGGTGTGGCGGCTCGCCCGCATAGCCGCGCTCGTCCCCCTGCTGATGGTGGGCGTCGGCGTGCTCGGCACCAGCCTGGACTGGTTTCCGGCGGCGCTGATCCTCGGTGTGCTGACCGTGGCCCTCGCGATCGCGGTGCAGATGGCGACCGCGACCAAGGGTGGGTGTTCTTCGCCGGGCGGATCACCGGACTAGCCGTCGCGCTCGGCTCCGGGCTGGTCTTCCAGGCCGCGCTGATGCAGAGCCAGGGGCAGCGCACCGAGGTGCGGATCACCTCAAACCGTTCACCTGGACCAAGTCCGCCGACGAGATCTTCGAACGTCTCGCCGGCTAGCTGAACCACCTGCCAGGATCGAAACCCTGGTGGTGCCGCCTTTCAGGGACTCAGAACACCACGTCGTGCGCGCCGGTTCGCCGCATCGTTGGCACGGATCAGGTGGCACGTGCCGTGGCGCCGTTGATCAGGCCCCACCCGTAATCACCGCCGATGAATCCGCCCCCGATTTCGTTGACCTCGGTCTTTCCGTCGTCAGTGACACCGATGAGGAGCACGTCACTGCCGCACCGCTGCGCGGCGACGCTGCGTATGCCGCTGCCATATGTCAGGGGGTGCCACCCGCCGGTGTTGTAGCCGCCCCACGACACCTCGGTGTTCTGGTAGGCCGCGTCGCCGAAGACGCCGAAGAACGCGAACTCCTGGTAGTAGGTGGGGGCTACGGAGATGTCCGTGAGCACCCCCTGGTTCGCGAACATCTGGGCCCAGCCCGACCAGCCGGACCCGGGGCTGGTCGCGTTGACGGTGGTCTGCCGACGGTGCCACGGGGTGCCGTAGACGTTGATGCCGTCGACCTCGATCGTCCCGTCCGCGTGGGTTCCCGCGACGATCTTGGTGAGAAGGCCGTCCATCTGCTGCCAGCCGTTCCAGTTGTCGACCGAAGGCTGCAGTTGGGAGCGGGTGAAGATCGAGCCGGCGGAGTTGGTGCCGAAGATCTGGAGGGTTCCGTTCTGGTTGCGCGCCACGGAGATCGAATTGAGGATGCCGTCGAGGCTCCTCCATGCCGACCACCCGCTCGACCCGGGGCTCGTCTGTGAGCGCGCGTAGATCAGCCCGTTCCGGTCAAGGGCGAACAGCTCGATCCGCCCGTCGGCGTTGGTCGCCGCCGCCACGGACGTCAGTGGTGCGGGGGTGTCGTAGTCAGCGGTCCAGTCCGGGGCCGCCTGCCCCGGGACGATGTGGGTGGTGTAGAGCGCGCCTTGCGCGTCGACGGCGAACGCCTGGACCCCCTTCGCGCTGTCCGTCTCGTCCTGGGAGGCCATGGCGACCGAGGAACCGGGGGCGGGAGCGACCGCGGGAAGGCCGTTGCCGGGACGTACCTCGTCGTCGACCTGGCGGTGGGTGTAGTAGGCCTTGCCGCTGTTGACCGAGGTCACGTCGCACAAGCCGTCACCGTTGACGTCGCGGAACCGGAGGTCGGCGATGCGTTCGTTCGACTGGTTGAGGTACACCCAGTGCTGGTCGCCGGCACTGGTGGCGTACCACCAGGTCACGCCCGTGGTCATGAAGGGGTCGGTGATGCCGTCGCCGTCGAAGTCGCACATGCGCTGGTTGTCACGGTTCGCCCCGAGAATGTTCCCGCCGTTGTCGTGCAGACCCGTCTCGGTCTGGTCCAGCGCGCCGTTGGTGAACGTGGTGGACCACTTGACGGTGTGGGCGAAGACGTTGTTCTCGACGTTGAAGCCGTCCGAGGGCGTGCCGCGCAGTTTGATCTCGGTCGAGTTGGTGGAGGGGAAGGAGTTGTAGGCGATGTCGGCGTACTCGCCGGCCGGTCCGCACTGGTAGTTGGAGCAGTCCCCGCGGCCGTGCATGTCGATGAGGTGCTCGTAGTGGTCCCAGCCCAGCAGCGAGAAGCCGAGCCCGGGTGACTCCATGAGGTTGCGGTACACGAGGTACCCGGTGCCGGGCCGGCCGTCACCGGTGACCGAGTGGCGGTTGGCCTGGAACTCGTTCTTCTCGATCAGCGCGTAGGCGCCGTTGTTCAGGGCCACCCCGTAGCCGGCGCCGTGGTGGTTGCCGAACGCGTCCTCGATGCTGTCCATGGTGGGGTGCTGGTTGTCATGGATGTAGTTGTCGTGCACCCACACCGTGTCGGCGTTGGCACGGTTGATCCGGTTGCCTGGATCTTGCACGTTGATCGCCGCGCCGCGCCAGCGGGCGAACTCGTCGTGGTCGAGCTCCACGTTCTGGCTGGACCAGATGTCGATTCCGTCGGCGTCCGTGGTGCCCACCGAGGCCCCGGGGTCCATCGGCTCCCCGCCGTCGAACCTGATCCCGCTGATCCGCACGTTGTCTGCGGTCCCGCCGTCGCTGTCTCCGATGGTGAGCAGCGTGCGCGGGAACGTCGTGGTGAAGATCCGCGGCCCCTTCGCGACCACCGTGCGATCGCCGGTGATCCGAACCCCGGGTGCTACCGGTATGGCCGACAGGCCGCTCAGGTCCAGATTCACGGTCCCCGCGATCACCACCGTCGCGTTGGGGGTGCCGACGGCCTGGACGAACTGGTTCTGCTGGTCGTCGGAAGTGATGCTGAAGGTCTGCGAGTCCGCCGCGCGGTCAGCGGCCCCCGCGGGTACGGCGGCCGACGCGATGCCCCCGGACACGGCCAGCGAGGTCACCAGCGCCCCGACCACTGCGAACAGCCGGCTCTTTCTCGAAATGTTCATCCCTGTCCCGGTTCTCGGCCCATGTGTTGATTCGGTGGAGCCGACCCGTTTCGAGGCCGCGCACCCTCAAAGGTGCGCGGCCTGTACAGCCCCGCGTGACCACCTGAGGGTTGGGCGTTCCGCGCCGTTCCGCGCTGTTCCGCGCCGTTCCGCGCGGCCGGCAGGCCCTCGCGATCCGCGGCAAATGCTGTACGTGCCGAATACTGCGTCCACGCTGGTGACGGACCTGATTCGACGTCATCGGACCGCGCCTGACGGGGCAGCCTCCCGCGCGGGGAAGAGGCTCGTGGAGCATGCGCGGTCCGACCGCGAGGATGATCAACTGACTGCCCGGGGCGAACCGCTACCGGGATGGGCACGTACCTGCTACCGCCCTACCGAGTCGCTGCCGGGGGCGATCGCCGAGGGTGGGGCGCCCTGTGGTGGATCGTTGTACTCGCCGCGGACGGGCCTGTCACGCGAGAGGCGAGAGCGCAGTGCTGGGGTGCCTGAAGCTGCTCTAATGAGGCGAAAACGACCTCTCACGCACCCGAAACGTCCTTTCCTGCGGGTCGTGAGGCGTGGATGTACTGGTCGGCCCAGGCGCTGATGATGCGGGCGGCTCGCTGCGCGTGCCCTCGTGCGGTCAGGAGATGGTCTGCTCCTTCGAGCGAGACGAAGCTTCGCGGGTGCCGCGCCATGCGGAAGATCTCCCCGGCGTTGGCGATATCGACGGTGTCGTCGGTGGGCGAGTGCATCACGAGCAGCGGCTGGTCCATCTCACGCACCCGCTCGTGCAGACGGGCACGGCGGACGTCCTCGACGAAGGCACGCTTGAGGACCAGGGTCCGCCCGCCGACGAACCACTCGTGCTGCCCCTCACTGAGCACGCGGTCCACGACCGCGTCGTACTGGTGCTCCACGTGGCTGGGGTCGGCGGGCGCCCCGATCGTGGCGACCGCGCGGACGCCGGTTGCCTCGGCCGCCGCGGCGATGGCGGCGGCGCCTCCCCACGAGTGCCCCACCAGCAGATCCGCCGGAGTCCCCCGCTCTGCCATCAGGTTTGCCGCGCGGACGGTGTCCTGGACCTTGACGGTGAAGGAACCGTCACCCCAGTCGCCGTCGGAGTCGCCGATCCCGAGGTTGTCGTAGCGCAGAATGCCGATCCCCTCGCGGGCCAACTGCTTGCTGACCCGCGAGGCGGCCGGCGAGTTCCTGCCGAGCGTGAATCCGTGGACAAAGATCCCCCAGCCCCGGACCTCGCCCTCCGGCAGGTCGATCGATCCGGCCAGCTCGGGGCCGACGACGCTCTTGAATCTCACTTCCTCGGACACGTTGCGATCACTCCGGCCGGGTGTTCGTCGAGGTCGGCGTGGAGACGAGCAGCTCGGTGATCTCCTTGGCAAGGTGCGGGCCGAGCTCGCCCCAGCCGTCCTTGTAGCCGTAGACACCGGCCAGGGTGCGGGCCTCGTAGTCGCCGTTCATGATCTCGATGTCGTCGGCGGTGATGAGCCCCGGGTGGGCGACGCCGACAGCCGACGAGACCTTCATCAGCTCCCTGCGCAGGGTGCGCAGGTAGACGGCGGTCCGGGTGGCCTTCGAGGTCGGGTCCAGGCCACGGGCCAGCCACTGGTTCTGGGTGGCGATGCCGGTGGGGCACTTGTCGGTGTGGCACTTCTGCGACTGGATGCAGCCGATCGACAGCATCGCCTCACGGGCCACGTTGATCATGTCGGTGCCCAGGGCGAAGGCCACCGCGGCGTTCTCGGGCAGGCCGAGCTTGCCGGAGCCGATGAAGGTCAGCTCGTCGGTGAGCCCGAGCTCGGCGAAAGTGCCGTAGACCCGGGAGAACCCCATCCGGAACGGCAACGACACCGAGTCGGCGAAGATCCGCGGCGCCGCTCCGGTGCCGCCCTCGCTGCCGTCGACGGTCACGAAGTCGACGCCACGGTCACCACGCGCCATCAGCGCGGCCAGCTCCTGCCAGAAGTCCAGCTCGCCCACCGCGCTCTTGACCCCGACCGGCAGACCGGTCTCGGTGGCGAGCAGTTCGACGAAGTCGAGCATCGAGTCGACGTCGGTGAACGCGCTGTGCCGCGACGGGGAGGCGCAGTCCTTGCCGACGGGGATGCCGCGGATTTCGGCGATCTCCGGGGTCACCTTGGCGCCCGGCAGCAACCCGCCCAGCCCCGGCTTGGCGCCCTGGGAGAGCTTGATCTCGATCGCCTTGACGGGGGCGCTCGCGACCACGTCCTTGAGCTTGTCGAGGCTGAAGCTGCCGTCCTCGTTGCGGCAGCCGAAGTACGAGGTGCCGATCTGCAGCACCAAGTCGCCGCCGTTGCGGTGGTACGGCGACAGGCCGCCCTCGCCGGTGTTGTGCATCGTGCCCGCCAGCGCCGCTCCCTTGTTGAGCGCCGTGATGGCCGCGCCGGAGAGCGAGCCGAAGCTCATCGCCGAGATGTTCACGACGCTCGCCGGCCGGAAGGCCTTGGCACGCCCGCGCGGACCACCCAGCACCTTGGCCGAGGGCAGCGGGGCCTGCGGGTCGTGTGTGTCGGGCAGAGCGTCGGCGAAGGTGCGCTGCTTCAGGTAGGCGTGCCCCTGGACGTGCTCGACGTCGACCTCGGTGCCGAACCCGAAGTAGTTGTTCTCCTCCTTCGCCGACGCGTAGATCCAGGTGCGCTGGTCACGGCTGAAGGGGCGCTCCTCCTCGTTGGACGTCACGATGTACTGCCGCAGCTCCGGCCCGATCGTCTCCAACAGGTACCGAGCGTGCCCGATCACCGGGAAGTTCCGCAGCAGCGCGTGCCGCTTCTGGACAAGGTCGCGGGCTGCCACCAGCGCCACTGCTGTTGCGGCGACCGCGCCGATCCTCCTGGCCAGCATGAACGTTCCTCCTCGAGGCACGGCTCTATCGCCACACGATGGAGGCCGCTTGTGTCACATCGGGCGCCAGACGGCGCACACGGTCAAGGGCACGCCGGCGCCATCGAAGAAAGCGAGACGACTCTAGAAGGCCCCACGAATATGCACAGCGACGGCAGTCACACCACCCGAACCACCGGGCCCAGGCCTCGCCCGCGCCCCGCGTGTGATCGGTGCATGGCAGTCGGCGGGGCTCCGGGCTAGGGCCCCACCCGTCGCCAGTCCGTCACGGGGCCGGGGTTTGTGTGGTCCGCGGGGGTGACCCAGAAGGCTTTGCCCAGCTCAGCGCTGAAGTGGGCGCCTGTCCGGCCGTCGCCCGAGGAGCGGCCGGTCAGGCGACGGCCTATCCACGGCAGCAGGTGCTGCCTGGTGAAGCGGGCGTCCGCGACCCGGCGCGCGGCCCAGCCGGGCGGCGGTGTGGCCGGCATCGGCGTGTGCCACTCGCTGTCCTCGGCCTCGTACCCGAGGGTCTGCCAGACCGCCTCGGCGACCCGGCGGTGCCCCTCGGCCGTCAGGTGCAGCCGGTCCACGTCCCACATCCGGGGGTCGGAGAGCGAGGGGGCGCCGTACAGGTCGACCACGACGGCACCGTGCTGCCCGGCGAGCTTCTCGACACAGTCGAACAGCTCCTCCATGCGTGGCCGGAACCGCTCCAGGACCGGGCCCTGGCGGCCGGGGCTGCGCATCAGCACCAGCTGCTCGCAGGCCGGTGCCAGTCGCTCCACCGCCTCGGTCAGCAGGTCCTGGACCCGGACCATGTCGCACTTGGGGCGCAGGGTGTCGTTGAGGCCGCCGACCAGGGTGATCACGTCGGGCCGCATCGCGACCGCCACGTCCACCTGCTCCTCGACGATCTGCCCGATCAGCTTGCCGCGCACCGCGAGGTTGGCGTAGCGGAAGCCGGGGGTGCGGGCGGCCATCCGGGCGGCGAGGACATCGGCCCAGCCCCGGTACGAGCCGTCGGGTTGCAGGTCCGACATGCCCTCGGTGAAGGAGTCGCCGACCGCGACCAGGCTGGAGTACGTGGGAAGCGCGGGGTGCACAGGGTTCTTCTGCATGGCGACAGAGATGGTATCCCGAGGCGCATACCCGTCGGTCGGTCCCTCCTCGGAGGTGGGCTACGCGTGCTGCCCGAACAGCTCCCGCAGCACGTCCTCCATCGTCACCAGCCCCGCCAGCCGTCCGTCGTCGCCGAGCACGCCCGCCAGATGGGTGCGGCTGCCGCGCATCGCGGTGAGCACGTCGTCCAGCGGGGTGCTCTCCCGCACCCGCGCGATGGGCCGCATGTCCCGCAGCCGGAACGCCTCGTCCCGTGGCGAGGCGTCCAGCGCGTCCTTGACGTGCAGGTAGCCGACGATCCGCCGCCCCTCGTCGACCACCGGGAACCGCGAGAAACCCGACTCCGCCGACAGCCGTTCCAACTCCTCCGGGGTGACGCCCACGCGCGCGTAGACGACCCGTTCCAGCGGGACCACCACGTCCCGCACCGGCCGCCGGCCCAGCTCCAGGGCGTCGTGCAGGCGTTCCTGCGCCCGGTCGTCGATCAGGCCCGCCTCGCTGGCGTCCTTGACGATCTCGGCCAGCTCGGTGTCCGTGAAGGTCGCCGCGACCTCGTTCTTGGTCTCCACCCGCAACAGCTTGAGCAGGCCGTTCGCGAAGGCGTTCACCGTGAAGATCACCGGACGCAGCGCCCGGGACAGCGCCACCAGGGGCGGCCCGAGCAGCAGCGCGCTGCGCACGGGCTCGGCGAGCGCCACGTTCTTCGGCACCATCTCGCCGAGCAGCATGTGCAGGTAGGTCGCCAGAGCCAGCGCGATCACGAAGGACACGGCATGGCCGGCGCTCTTGGGCACTCCGACCGCGTGGAACACCGGCTCCAGCAGATGCGCGATGGCCGGCTCGGCGACCACACCCAGCACCAGCGTGCACAGGGTGATGCCGAGCTGGGCGGCGGCCAGGAGCGCCGATACATGCTCCAACCCCCACAGCACGCTCTTGGCCCGCCGGTCGCCCGCCTCGGCGTGCGGCTCGATCTGGGAGCGGCGCACGGAGATCAGCGCGAACTCGGCGCCCACGAAGAAGGCGTTGACGACCAGCGTCGCGAAACCGATCAGCAGCTGTACGGCGGTCACCGGCGCCCCTCCTTCTTCCGCTCCTGCTCGTCGTCGTCGGCGAGCGGCGCGTGCAGCAGCACCCGGGCCGCCCGCCGTCCCGACGCGTCCACCACGTCGAGGCGCCACCCGGCGACCTCGACGCCGTCCCCGGTCTCGGGTATCCGTCCCAGCTCGGTCGCGACCAGCCCGGCCAGCGTCTCGTACGGCCCCTCGGGGGCCCTCAGGCCGACGCGCGAGAGCTGGTCCATACGGGCCGCGCCGTCCGCCGAGTAGAGCGCGCGGCCCTGCTCGTCGGCGCCGGCGGGGGCGAGGTCGGGTGTCTCGTGCGGGTCGTGCTCGTCGCGGACCTCGCCGACGACCTCCTCGACGATGTCCTCCAGGGTGGCGACCCCGGCCGTACCGCCGTACTCGTCGATGACGACGGCCATGGTGCGCCGGCCGCCGAGGCGGTCCAGGAGGCGGTCGACGGTGAGGGACTCGGGGACCAGCAGCGGCTCGCGCATCACCTGGGCCACCCGGACCCGGGCCCGCTCCGCCACGGGCAGGGCCAGGATGTCCTTGATGTGGGCGGTGCCGACGACCGAGTCGAGGCTGTCCCGGTAGACCGGGAAGCGGGACAGCCCGGTCGCCCGGGTCGCGTTCGCCACGTCCTCGCAGGTCGCCCGGACCTCCAGGGCGACGACCTGGACGCGCGGGGTCATCACGTTCTCCGCAGTGAGATCGGCGAGGTTCAGCGTGCGCACGAACAGCTCGGCGGTGTCCGCCTCCAGCGCGCCCGCCTTGGCGGAGTGCCGGGCCAGCGCGGCCAGCTCCTGGGGCCCGCGGGCGGAGGCCAGCTCCTCGGCGGGCTCCAGGCCGAACCGTCGTACCACCCGGTTCGCGGTGTTGTTCAGGTGCGTGATGAACGGCCGGAAGGCCGCGCTGAACCAGCGCTGGGCGTTGCCCACCCGCTTGGCCACGGCCAGCGGCGAGGAGATCGCCCAGTTCTTGGGCACCAGCTCGCCGACGACCATCAGGAACACCGTGGACAGCGCGGTGCCGATCACCAGCGCGAGCGAGCTCGCCGCCGATCGTGCGATGCCCATCGCCTCCAGCGGGCCGGCCAGCAGCTTGGCGATCGACGGCTCGGCGAGCATGCCGACCACCAGATTGGTGACCGTGATCCCGAGCTGCGCCCCCGAGAGCTGGAAGGTCAGGTGCCGTACGGCCTTGAGGGCGCCCGCCGCCCCGCGCTCGCCGCGTTCCACGGCGCGTTCCAGTTCGCCTCGACCCACCGTGGTCAGCGAGAACTCGGCCGCGACGAAGGCACCGCAGGCGAGCGAGAGCAGGATCGCCACCAGCAGGAGGAGCACTTCGGTCATCGGGTCACCTCCGTCCCATGATCGGACAGGGCGGACGGGACCGCGCGGTATTGCCGGAACCGAGGACCGGGAGGCTCGCCCATGGGCGGACGCTCACACACCTTTCATCGAGGAACGGGACGACCCCTCAATGGTAAAGGATCGGCAAAGGAGACTCCCGATGGCGCCTCCGCAACCGATCCGCGGCTGGCGGCTGGCGGCTGGCGGCTGGCCGGGTCGTCCGTCGAGGCCTGCTTGCTCGCCGGCGTCGCCTCGCTGACGTCGGCTACAGCGGTTTGACCCAGCGTCGCCAGTGGTCCTCGCGGTGGTAGCCGGCGGCGGCCCATGTGCGGTGGGCCTGTTCGTTGGCTTCCAGCACCATCGCGTCGACGCGTCGTCCGCCCAGGGCGGCGAAGCGTTGTTCCGCGGCTTGCAACAGTGCGGTGGCGATGCCTTGCCGGCGGTGGTCGGGGTGTACGGCGAGCCGGTAGGCGGAGCATCGCCAGCCGTCGAAGCCGGCTATGACGGTCCCGGTGAGGAGGCCGTCCCGCGTCGCGAGGAGCAGCGCTTCGGGGTCTCGTGCGATGAGTCGGGCCACGCCGTCGTGGTCGTCGCTGATACTCGTTCCTTCCGCGGCGACGCGCCAGAACCGCAGCACGGTGTCGATGTCCGAGAAGGTGGCGCAGCGGATGCGAAGATCGCTCATGAGCCGAGCCAAGCAGGGCGCGCGCCTGTCTGGCGAGCGAGTTTTCCGTACCGTCGAGGGCGCCGTCGGTGGCGGCCGGGTCGGCGGTGGAGTTCAGCAGGGGGCCTCGGCGCAGGGGTGTGAGTGGGGGAGGTGCGGGAGATCCAGGGATCTCGAAAGGAGAAAGCAACAGCCGCAACCGGGGTTGCCCAGGGCTCCTTCGGCGTCCCACCACGTGCTGCGCCCCGTGGTCGGCGCGTCTTGATCGCTTCCGGGCCCGCTGGCTAGGTTGGCAGGCATGACCGACTCCAGAGACCTCGCCTGGCCGCCTGCCCCGATCAAGACCGAGCGCCTCGTACTCCGCGAGTCCGAGGCAGGGGACCGTGCGGTGGTCATCGAGCTGAACGCCTCGCCAGAGGTGAGCACCTACCTCGGTGGCCCTCGACCGCGTGCCGAGCTCGAACGCACAGTGCCCGAGGTGCCCGGGCAGCGCCCCGGCTTCTTCGTGGTCGAGCTCGACGGAGCGGCCATCGGCACGGTCCTGCTCGACCCGCACGAACCCGAGCTTCCGGGTAACCGCCGGGAGGCCGGGGGGACCGGGCTCGGCTACCTGTTCCTGCCGGAAGCGTGGGGGCAGGGGTACGCCACCGAGGCGTGCGCGGCGGCACTCGACTGGTTCGCCGGCGCGCTGCCCGGCGAGCCGGTGGTGCTCTACACCCAGACCGCCAACGTCCGTTCGATGCGCCTCGCGGCGAAGCTGGGGTTCACCGAGGTGGAGCGCTTCGAGGCGTACGGCGCCGAGCAGTGGTTCGGCGTATGGCCCTCGGTCGCCCCGCTCGCCTGAACTCGGGCCCGACGACTCCGAGCCACGGGACCGTCGAGCGGTGGTCGGCTTCGGCGTGCACAACCCGCGGTGGCACGCGTTCGACGGCGGATCAGTCCAGGAGGCCGGCCGTTGCGGTCCACAGGCGTTCGGCGTTCGCCGGGTCCAGGGCATAAGGGGCCACACCGGGTACGCCGAACTCGGCGGGCCGCTGGGAGACGCGCGGGGATTCGTTCACGTCCTCGAAGTAGCGTCCGCCCAAGCCCTCCGCCAACGGGGACGCGGCCAGGAACACCGACGTCGCGGCGCCCTGCTCCACCGTCTTGCGGTGAGGCTCAGGGGTCTTCAGACCGCCGGTGTGCCGCTGCAGGTTGGTCGCGATCGCTCCGGGGTGCAGGGCGTTGGCCCTGATGCCGGCACCGGCCCAGCGGCGGTCGGCTTCCACGGCCATGAGGATCTCGGCGGTCTTGGACTGGCCATAGGCGGCCAGCGGGTCGTAGGGGCGGAAGCGGAAGTCGAGGTCGTCGAAGACGACCGGCGAGAAGAGGTGCCCGCTGGAGGACACGTTGACGACGCGGGCGCCGTCGGCGGCGGCCAGCGCGTGACGCAGTCCCAGGGTGAGCGCGAAGTGGCCCAGGTAGTTCGTGGCGAACTGCTGCTCGTGCCCGGCGGTACCGCGCTCGAGTTCCGGGAGCATCATGATCCCGGCGTTGTTGACCAGGATGTGGAGAGGCCCCTGCCACCTGTTGGTGAAGGCGGCGACGGACGCCGGATCGGCGATGTCGAGGTGCCTGGCGTGGATCGCCTGACTGCCGGTTGCCTCGCGCAGGTCGGCGGCGACCTGCTCACCTGCCTGAAGGCGGCGGACGGCGAGGGTCACCTCGGCGCCGGCCACCGCCAGGGCCCGGGCGGTCTCGACGCCGATGCCGGATCCGGCGCCGGTCACGACGGCGCGCTTGCCGACCAGGTCGACTCCGTCGATCACCTCGCCGGCGGTCGAATGGCGATCGAAGCGACTGTGAAACAGGTCGGACACGGAGGTCTCCTCCAGTGGGGCCGCGTCGTAGCGGGCGCGGGCCAGAGATGAGCGGTGTGATGCCCGGCCGCGGGCCCTTCGGTGGGGCGGTGACCGGATCGCTTCACGGGAACTTGATCTCCACTGTGCGGCTGCCGGGAGAGGGCGGCCAGGCCCCCTGGAGACCGGGACCGGCAGGGCCACCCGGACGGCGTGCATGCGACCTAACCTGGCGGTATGGCAAATTCCGGCGATTCGGGTGCTCTGGCCGCCTACCTGCGCGCCCGCAGAGAGCTCGTCACCCCCCAGGACGCGGGCATTCCCGACGCGGGAAACCGTCGGGTGGCTGGGCTGCGCCGAGAAGAGGTCGCCTTCCTCGCCGGCGTCAGCTCCGACTACTACGTCCGCCTGGAGCAGGGACGCGACCGACGCCCCTCCGAGCAGGTGCTGCGCAGCATCGCCCGCGCCCTCCAGCTGGACGAGGAGTCCACCGCCTACATGCTCCAGCTGGCCGCCGCACCTCAGCGCCCCCGCCGTGCCCGCGCATCCCGCCCCGAGAAGGTCAGCGACTCCCTCCGCACGCTCATCGGCACCTGGCCGCTCACCCCCGCCTACGTGCACGGCCGGTACATGGACGTACTCGCCGCCAACCGTCTGGCGACCGCGCTGTCGCCGGCCAACACACCGGGCCACAACGGCATCCTCGACGCCTTCCTCAATCCGGAGATCCGCGAACTGCACGAGGACTGGGAGGCCATGACCGCCAGGGTCGTCCCCTATCTGCGCTCGGTGGCCGGTGCGGACATCCAGGAACCGCGCTTGATAGAGATCATCGGCGAGCTGTCCCTGCGCAGCGAGCGATTCCGTCGGCTCTGGGCCCGCCAGGACGTCAGGCACAAGTCGACCGGCACCAGCCTGCTGCGCCATCCCCAGGTCGGCCCTCTCGAACTGCACTACGAGAAACTCCTGGTCCCGAGTGCTCCGGGCCAGACCATCGTCACCTACCATGCCCGCCCTGGCAGCGACACCGAAGACCGGCTTCGTCTGCTTGCCGCCCTGGACGTCGGCGAAGGTCGTCACGGCACCGCACAGCCCTCCGTCAGTGAGACGAGGACCTTCCCGGCGGAGTGACCTCGCCGAACGGCTGCAGGACCCGGTTGCGACGGGCGTCGGGGGCGCATCGCATGCCGTACCCCGAGAGCGCGTCGCTGCTCAAGACCGGTGGGACCGGGCCGGGCCGGCAGGTGATCCGGATCGGCGCCGACCTGATGGCGCTGGGCCCGTAGGGCGCGCTCGCGGTATTCCGGCACCTGCGGGCCGACGCGGCATCGGCACGGGGGAGCGGGAGGGCCGGCCCGGCACGGTCGCCTGTCCGCAGCCGCGGGTCCCGCTATGCGGACAGCTCCGCCAGCACCGGCGCGAAGACCTCCAGGTACGGCTCCAGGACGGTCAGATACGAGAACCCGTACCGCTCGCGCAGCCCCCGCACCCGTCCGACGACCTCCGCCAGGGTGCCGACCAGGACCGTGGGCAGGGCGAGCGCCTGGGCCAGGGTCAGTTCGGGCCGTCGCTCCAGCAGCGGGCCGAGTGCGGACTGCGGGTCGTCGGTGATCGCGACGATCTGGATGAGCAGGTTCCGTTCAGCCGGTTCCGCGCGGCCCGCCGCCAACTCCGCGTAACGGGCGACCCGTTCGTCGAGCTCCTCCGCCGGGACCGGCTCCAGGCGGCCTTCCGTGCTGCCCGGCGTCAGACGGGCTCCGCTGAAGGCCGCGATGTCGGCGTGCTCGGCGGTCAGCCGCAGCATCCGGTCGCCGTTGCCGCCGATCAGCAACGGCACCCGGCAGCCGTCCGACTTCAGCAACTCCTCGACCGTGCGCCGCAGATGGTCCACCCGCTCGCGCGGCGAGCCGAACGGCAGTCCGGCCCGCTCGTGCTCCGCCTGCACATAGCCGGTGCCGAGACCGAGTTCGAGACGGCCGCCGGTCAGCGCGGCGGTCGTCGCCACCTCGCGGGCCAGCAACACCGGGTTCCAGAAACCCGCGTTGAGGACGAAGGTGCCCAGGCGCGGCCGTTCGGTCGCCCCGGCGGCCGCGACCAGTGCCGGGAAGGGCGCCGGCATCCCCAGGTGATCGGGGACGAGGAGTACGTCGTACCCGAACTCCTCGGCGCGCCGGCACTTCGCGCGCCACTCGTCGGCCGATGCGGGCGTGAGCAGGTTGACCCCGAAGCGGAACGGGCGCGGCATGAACTCTCCTCGGTGGTGGGGGACTCGGGTGTCACGACGCCATCATTCGTGCGCGATGGCCGCCAGCACGTTCATGCGCGACGCACGCAGCGCCGGCAGCAGCGCCGCCACGATGCCCACGACCGCCGAACCGATCACCACCGCGACGATCGTGCCCCAGGGGATCGCCAGCGCCTTCATGCCCTGGAGCGCCAGCACCTGCTGGGTGCACACGCCCCACACCAGGCCGAGCGCGAGCCCCAGCACCGCGCCGAACACCGCGATCACCACCGACTCCAGCCGGATCATCCGGCGCAGCTGCCGCCGGCCCAGCCCGATCGCGCGCAGCAGCCCGATCTCGCGGGTGCGCTCCACGACGGACAGGGCAAGGGTGTTGACCACGCCGAGCACGGCGATCACGATCGCCAGGCCGAGCAGCGCGTACACCAGGTAGAGCAGCACGGCGATCTGGTCGTGGACCAGTTTCTTGTAGTCGGCCTGGTCGCGGACCTGCACCTGCGGATACGGGGCCAGGGTCCGCTCCAGGTTCGCGCGGAGCCGGTCCACGCTCGTGCCGGAGGCGTGGTTGACGTACAACGACGAGTCCTGGCCGCCGGGGACGTACTTCTCCACGGTGGCGATGCCGAAGAACAGCCCGCCCTGGGTGCCGAAGCCACTGCCGCTGTCCTGGTCGGTGAGGGCGCCCACCTTCATCTCGGCGCTCTTCCCGCCCTGGAACTCGACCGGGAGCACGCTGCCGAGGCGCACCCTGTGGTCCGCGGCGAAGGTGGCGTCCATGCCGATGCCGCCGTCGGCCAGCGCGGCCGCGGTGTTCCCGCCCTGGTAGGCGACATGGGCGACCGCGTCGACCTGCGGGTCGTACCCGGCGGCGGTCGTGGTGACCCGCTTGCCGTCCGGCAGTCGTACCGCCACCGGCGCGAACCGCTGCCGTACGACGAGACCGACGCCCGCGGTGCCGCGCACCTTGTCGGTGACCTCCTGGGTGAACGGCAGGAAGTTGCCGTTCTGGATGACGAAGTCGGCGCCCAGGGTCTTGTCGATCTGCTGGTCGAAGGACTTGGACATGGAGGCGCTCGCCACCGACATCCCGCCGACCAGGGCGAGTCCGACCATGAGCGCGGCGGCGGTGGCGCCGGTGCGGCGCGGGTTGCGCAGGGCGTTGCGCTGGCTCATCCGGCCGACCGAGCCGAACAGGGCGGGGAAGGCCGCGCCGAGGACCCGGATCACCGGGCGTACCAGCAGCGGGCCCGCGATGACGGTCGCGAGCAGTGTCAGCACCACTCCGAGGCCCAGCAGCGAGGAGGCCGAGGCGGTCTTCGTGGCCGTCGCACAGCCCGCGAGGGCCGCCGCCCCGAGCGCCCCGACGACGGCGCCGACGATCGCCCGCGTCTTCAGCGGCTTGCCCACCCCGGCGATCTCGGCGTCCGCGAGCGCCGCCATCGGCGACACCGTGGCGGCGCGCCGGGCGGGCAGGTAGGCGGCGACGAAGGTGACGCCGACGCCCACGACGTAGGCGGCGACGGGGGTGCCCCAGCCGATGACCATCTCGGTGGTCTTGAGGTTCATCCCGAACGCGGTCATCAGCTTGATCAGCCCGAGCGCCAGCCCGATGCCGGCGCCCAGTCCCAGCGTCGAACCGACCAGCCCGAGCAGCACCGCCTCGGTGAGCACGGACCGCCGTACCTGACGCCGGTCGGCGCCCAGCGCGCGCAACAGGCCCAGCTCACGGGTGCGTTGGGCGATCAGCATGGAGAAGGTGTTGACGATCAGGAAGACGCCCACGAGCGTGGCGATGCCGGCGAACCCGAGCATCACGTACTTGATGACGTCGAGGAATCCGCCCAGGTCCGCGGCGGAGGACTTGGCCTGCTCGTCGGCGGTCTTCAGGTCGTACGTCCCGGTCCCGATCGCCTCGCCGATCCGGTGCTTCAGCTCGGCGTCCGGGACGCCCTGCGCCGCGTCCACCGAGATGCTGGTCGCCCGGTCGGCGGAGCCCAGCAGTTCCTTCGCGGCCACCGAGGGGTCGAGGAAGACCAGGGCCGCGCCGGGGTTGGTGGTGGTGAAGGTGGCGATGCCGACGATCCGCACCTCGAAGGTGCCGGGCTGGGCCTGCACGGTCAGGGCGTCGCCGATGCGCACGTGCTTCTTGTCGGCGGTGTCGGCGTCGAGCAGCGCCTGGCCGGCGCCCTGCGGGGCGTGCCCCGAGGTGAGCTTCACCGGGCTGCGGTGGGTGAGGTACCAGTCGGTGGCGATGGTCGGGGCACCGGTGGTCGGGCCGACCGACTTGTGGTGGCTGTCGACCACCACGATGTTCTGCACGGACACGTCCGCGTGGCTGCCCGCGACCCCGTCGACCTTGGCGACCTGGTCCTTCAGAGCGGCCGGCACGGTCTGTACGGCGCCGGTCGGCACCGACGACTTGAGGTCCTCCTTCGGTTCCACCGTCACATCGGCGGAGGTGGAGGCGAACAGCCGGTCGAAGGTACGGGTGACGGTGTCGGAGAAGATCAGGCTGCCCGCGACGAACGCCACGGACAGGACGATGGCCAGCGCGGACAGCAGCAGCCGTCCCTTGTGGGCCAGGAAGCTCCGCAGGGTTGCCTTGAGCACCGGGTCAGTCCTCCCCGGGCCCCGCGGACCCGCGTCCCACGTCGAAACGCTTCATCCGCTCCAGTACGGCGTCCGCCGTCGGCTCTTCCGTCCGGTCCACCATCCGGCCGTCCGCGAGGAAGAGGACCAGGTCGGAGTGGGCGGCGGCGCTCGGGTCATGGGTCACCATGACGACCGTCTGGCCGAGCTGGTCGACCGCGTCCCGCAGGAAGCCCAGCACCTCCAGACCGGCCCGCGAGTCCAGGTTGCCGGTCGGCTCGTCGGCGAAGATCAGCTCCGGCCGGGAGGCCAGCGCCCGCGCGCAGGCCACCCGCTGCTGCTGCCCGCCGGACAGCTGCGCGGGCCGGTGCTTGAGCCGGTCCCGCAGCCCCAGCGTGTCGATGACCTGGTCCAGCCATTTCCCGTCGGGCTTCTTGCCCGCGATGTCCATGGGCAGGGTGATGTTCTCGGCCGCGTTCAGCGTCGGGATCAGGTTGAACGACTGGAACATGAACCCGATCCGGTCCCGGCGCAGCCGCGTCAGCTCGCGCTCCCGCAGCCCGGTTATCTCGGTGCCGCCGAGCCAGACCTGGCCGGCCGACACCGTGTCCAGTCCCGCCAGACAGTGCATCAGGGTGGACTTGCCGGAGCCCGACGGGCCCATGACCGCGGTGAAGCGGCCGCGTGCGATGTCCACGTCCACCGAGTCGAGTGCGAGCACGGCCGTCTCACCCGCGCCGTACGCCTTGGTCAGCCCCCGTGCCCGGGCTGCTGTCCCCTCGGCGGCGGGCGCCTCCGCAGCAGGTGTGGCCAAGACTGCCTCCTAGCTCGCGCGGCCTCTTTGTCCGGGTCGAGCGTAGTGTGACGCGTCCCACAGGCGGTATCACTTTTCGGTTCCGATGCGCGCTTGCCGCTGCTAGCGCTATCGCGCTAGCGTCTAGGTATGGCGAAGACCCAGCTGAACGTGCGCGTGGACGAGGGCACCGCCAAGGCGGCCCGTGAGCGCGCCCTCGCGCGCGGCATGAGCGTCAACCGCTACATAGAGGAACTGGTCATGCAGGACACAGGTGAAGCGGGCCGTACGTTCGTCGAGGCCGCCGCCGACTTCATGAAGCAGTACGAGTCCGTCTTCGCGGAGGAATTCGGCGAAGCGCAGGGTCCCGACACGTCTGACAAGACCGAAGGCCGTCACTGATCCCTTGAGCGACCTGACCATCGACCTCGCCTGGCTCCTCATGCTCGCCGAACAGAAGACCCCGGGTGACCCCCAGGTCACCGACTGGGGTGCGCTGATCGCCGCCGTCGCCCGGCACCAGGCCGAGATATTCGACATCCCCGTCTACGACAGCCCGCAGGCCCGCGCCGCCGCCCTGCTCCAACTCCTCATCCATGTACCGGCACTTGAGCGCTCGAACGCCCTCTTCGCGTCCTCGGTCGCCTACGCCTACCTGGTCGCCAGCGGCCTCAAGGTCGCCACCTCGCCCGAACAGGTCCGTGATCTGGCCCGGCTGGTGAAGACCGGAGACGCGAGCGTGTCCGACATCGCGGAGGAACTGCGCCGCTGGAGCCTGTGAACCGGGTGCCGCTCAGGACTCCCGGGGCTTGCGCGCGATGCCCAGCACACAGTACGAGGTCGGCAGCCGCGGGCCGTTCTCCGGCAGGAACACCCGCCGGTACGGACCGAGTTCGAAGCCGGCCGCGCGCAACTCGGCGATCGGGTCCCGGGACAGCCGGCATCCGCCGTTCAGCAGCGGCCACACCGTCCGGTCCAGCGCCCGCTGGGTGAACCGCATCGCCGGGCCGCCGCCCCGCCCGTGCTCGAAGAACCGCAGCTCACCGCCCGGCCGCAGCACCCGCCGTGCCTCCGCGAGCGCCCGTGGCACATCCCGCACACTGCACAGCACCAGGGAGAGCACCGCCGCGTCGTACGCCTCGCTCTTCACCGGCAGCGCCTCCGCCGCGCCCGGCACCACGTCCACCGGGACCTCGGCGCGGACCGCGGCTTCGGCCGCCAACTGCCGCAGGGTGCGCTCCGGTTCGATCGCGACGACCTCCGCCACCGCCCCGGGGTACCGAGCGAAGTTGAGACCGTTGCCCGCGCCGATCTCGATCACGCGCCCGGACAGTCCGGAGAGCAGCCGCTCCCGGACGGCGGCCATCCCGAGCCTGGTCTCGGCGGTCACACTGATGCGGGCGTACCAGCGGGCGAACAGCGGGTGGTGGACGGGATCGCGCACCGGGTTCCCGGCGCCGGTGGACATCAGCCGCATGACGATACCTCCCGACGGGAGCAGGTCTACGTTGATTGTCCCCCGCGAAGGCCCGTCGCACCCCCCGCCGCCGGATCAGGCGATGAAGTCCCGCACCTGCTGGTAGACGCCGTAGTCGTCGTTCATGTCGGTGTGCGAGATGCAGCCGACGCCGACGTTGGTCGCCCCGCTCAGCAGCGCCGAGGAGTCCGGGTCGATCGCCGCGTCGCAGTTCGACCAGTACGCCGCGTACGAGACGCTGCCGGGCGTCTCGTCACCGGAGTTCAGGGCGGTCAGGAAGGAGCTGCCGGTCGTCATCTCCTTGCAGGACGTGTACAGCCACCCGCACAGCGAGGCGACGCTCGTCCCGTGGTTCACCCCGGCGACCGACACGAAGTCGTCCACGTACGAGGTCCCGCCGAGGTTCTTGAGGTAGTAGCGGCTGTTCAGCGCGCCCATGGAGTGGACCACGAGGTCCACCTTCGAGGCGCCGGTCTGCGAGAGCACGGACTGGATGTAGCTCGACAGCTGCGACGCGGTGGTCACGTTCGACTTCGTCCAGTCGTACGACCACGCGTACAGCTGGGAGGACGAGTAGCCGTCCGCCTCGAAGTCCGCGATCCAGGCGTCCCAGCTGCTGGAGTCGCTGCTGAGGCCGTGCACGAAGACGACCGGGTCGTGGCTCGCCGCCTGCGCGGGAGTGGTGGTCAGGGGGAGTGCCAGAAGGAGCGAACCGGCTATCGCCGTCAGAGCGGTTGCGATGCGACGCTTGGCGCGTTGCATGATGCCTCCTGAAACGGGTGGGGTTGTTCAGGAGTGTCGGGACGGGTCTACGCGCGCCGCATCGGTGAAGTCGCCAGTCTTTACGAGTCAACTAACTCGCCAGTAACGTCTTTCGTGTGGTGATACCGGTGAATCCCCCACCTCTTGACCGCACTTCGCCACCGCAGACGTCCGACGCGGGGCCATGCCCGGCTTCGGCGCTCCCCGAGGGCGTACGCGCCCGGGTGCGACGCGTCGTATACGAAGATCAGCGCGCCCTGGCCGAACTCGTGCCGCGCCTCACCGCACGGCAGACGGCGGGACTCGACCCGCTGCCGGCCGAACCGGCCGAACTCGCCCCACGGCTGCTCCACGCCCTGCGCCGGGAGATCCGTGCCCTGCCCGACGACACCCGTCGGCTGCTGCTCCTGGCCGCGGCCGACCAGTACCCGGTCGCCACCCACGCCTTCCTGCGCGCGGTCACGGCCGGCCGGCTCGACACCCGTCCACTGGACGCCGCCGAGACCGCCGGGGTCGCGCACGCCGGTGCCGGCGGGGTGTTCTTCCGGGACGCCTGGACCCGGATCGCCGCCTACGGCACCGCCTCACCGGCCGACCGGCGCGAAGCCCACCAACTGCTCGCCCGGGTGCTGGGCGGCAAGGACGACACGACCCGCCGCTCCTGGCACCGGGGCGCCGCCGCGCTCGGCCCCAGCGCCCGGCTCGCGGCGGAACTCCGGGTCGCCGCCGACCGCGCCCGTGCCGAGGGCAGACCCGCGCTCGCCCGCGCCCTCGCCGAACGCGCCGCCGACCTCTGCCCGGACCCGGTCGCGGAGGCCCGGCTGCTCGCCCTGGCCGCCGCCGACGCCTGGCGCTCCGGAGAGCCCGACCGGGCGAGACGGCTCGCCGCCCGTGCGGACGACTCCGCCCTCGACGGCGTCCTCGCCCTCAGAGCCGGCAACGCCTCGGAGGCCTTCGACGCCCTGCTCACCGCCGCCGTCCGGCAGGAACGTTCCGTCGACTCCGCCGACTTCCTCGCCCTCGCCACCGAGGCCGCCGTCTACACCGGCGATCTCGGACGCTGCCGCGAGGCCCATGACATCGCCCGGTGGCTGGGCGTCTCCCCGCCCGGCATCCTCGCCGGACTCGCCGCCGCCGTAGAGGGCCGCTACGACGACGCCCGGATCCTCCTCAAGGGCACCGCCGGCCGCTGCGGGCCCGGCGGCGACCCCGGTCTGCTGGTCCACTCCGGCATGGCGGCGCTGATGCTCGGCGACCACACCCGCGCCGCCACCGCCACCCTCCGGGCCGCCGCCTCGGCCCGCGCCCACGGCATCCCGGCGACGGCCGCTCAGGCCATGGAGTTCCGCGCCTACGCCGACTTCTGGACCGGCCGCA
The DNA here is from genome assembly GCF_040634235.1 of Streptomyces sp. NPDC007157. Lineage (NCBI taxonomy): Bacteria > Bacillati > Actinomycetota > Actinomycetes > Kitasatosporales > Streptomycetaceae > Streptomyces > Streptomyces sp. NPDC007157. The sequence goes on along the minus strand of NZ_JBEYFE010000035.1, from coordinate 38,372 downwards.
CCCGGGCCGCCGAGGCCGCCGTCCAGGAGGCCCTGGACCAGGCCCACGCCACCGGACAGGACAACGGGGCCTGCCACCTCCAGGCCGCGCTCGCCATGTTCGCCGCGGTCCGGGGCGACGAGGAGGCCTGTCGCGAGCGCACCGCCGCCGTCCACGCGCACGCCCTGGCGCACGGGCTCGGCCTGCCCGCCGCCCTCGCCCAGTGGGCGCTCGCCTTTCTCGACCTGGCGGGCGGCCGCTTCCCCGCTGCCGCCGCCCGGCTGCGCGCCCTCGCCGGGTTCGGTCCCGGACACGGCCACCGGGCCATCCGGCACCTGGCCACCCCGCACTACGTCGAGGCCGCCGTCCGCACCGGAGACACCCGGGTCGCCCGCGCCGCGCACGCCGACTACCACCGCTGGGCCACCGCCGTCCGCAGCACCGACGACCTCGCGCTCAGCGCCCGCTGCCGGGCCCTGCTCGCCCCCGGTGCCGAGGCCGTCCAGCACTACCGTGCCGCCCTCGACCTGCACGCCCGGGGCACCCGGGACTTCGAACGCGCCCGTACCGAGCTGCTGTTCGCCGGGGCCCTGCGCCGGCTGCGACAGCGCCCCGAGGCACGCGACCGTCTGCACAGCGCCCTGGCCGCCTTCGAGTCCTTCGGCGCCCCGCACTGCGCCGCCCAGGCCCGTGCCGAACTCCGCGCACTGGGCACGGCGTTGACACCTGCCACCACCGGTGCGCCGGACCCGGCCGCCGTCCTCACCGCCCAGCAGCTCATGGTCGCCCGGATGGCCGCCGAGGGCGCCACCAACCGCGAGATAGCCGACCGCCTCAACCTCAGCCCGCGCACCATCGACCACCATCTCCGGGGGGTCTTCAGCCGGTTGGGGATCCGATCCCGGATCGAACTGGTACGGCTGCTTGGCGAGTCGCCCTAGGTCCGTCGGTCGGGTGCGGCGCCATCGTGGCTGCTCGCGCAGTTCCCCGCGCCCCTGAAAGGGCGTTGCACAGGCGACCCCGAAGGGGCGCCGGGAACTGCGCGACCAGCCCTCACGCAGCCGCACCCGACCGATGTGGCCTTGCCCCGGCACTAAGGCGCTTCCCGCACCCGGAACGCCTCCGCGTCCCAGTCACCGTCCAGCCGCCCCGACAGCCAACTCGGCGCCGCCGCACGGAAGTCGGCGGGCGCCAGCGCCCCGGCCCCGGCGGGCAGCGCACCCAGCAGCGGCGCCCCGGCCACCTCCGGAAGATCGGCCACATTGCAACGCGACGCCAGATCCGGGGAACCGGGCCAGCTGCCGATCACCACGCCCAGCAACTCCAGCTCACGGGCCCGCAGTTCACGGGCCGTCAGCTCGGTGGTGTTGAGCGTGCCGAGTCCGGCCGACGCCACCACCAGCACCGGGGCATTCAGCAGCCGGGCCGCGTCCGCCAGGGTGCCGCCCGCCGCGTCGAACCGTACGAGCAGCCCGCCCGCCCCCTCGACCAGCACCAGTTCGTGCTCGGTGGCCAGCTTGGCGGCGGCCTCCGCCACCTCGTGCGGACGCACGGGGGCCGCCCCGGCCCGCCGGGCCGCCGTGCCGGGCGCCAACGGCTCGGGGAAACGGGCGAGTTCGGCCGTCGTCACCGGGCCCGCGAGCCGCGCGACCTCGTCGGCGTCCCCGCAGTCGTCCGGTCCTACCCCGGTCTGCGCGGCCTTGAGGACCGCCACCGAGCGGCCCGCCGCGAGTGCCGCGGCGGCGACCGCGGCCGTGGTGACCGTCTTGCCGACCTCGGTGCCCGTCCCCGTGATGATCAGGATCGGCATGTTCATCCCTCCCGCGCGGCGGCACACACCGCGCGCGCGATCCGTGCCACGTCCGCGTCGCCCGTGACGTACGGGGGCATCGTGTAGACCAGGTCGCGGAACGGCCGCAGCCACACACCCTCGCGTACGGCGGCCGCGGTGGCGGCCTTCATGTCCACCTCGTGGTCGAGCTGCACGACCCCGATGGCGCCGAGCACCCGGACGTCCCGTACGCCGGGGATCTCCCGGGCCGGCGCCAGGCCGTCCCGCAGTCCCGTCTCGATCCGCTTGACCTCCGCCTGCCAGTCCTGGCCCAGCAGCAGCCCGAGGGAGGCACAGGCCACGGAGGCGGCCAGCGGATTGGCCATGAACGTCGGTCCGTGGGCCAGCACCGGCACCTCGCCCCGCGAGATGCCCTCGGCCACCCGGGGCGTGCACAGGGTCGCCGCCATCGTCAGATAGCCGCCGGTCAGCGCCTTGCCCACGCACATCACATCGGGGGTGACGGCCGCGTGGTCCGCGGCGAACAGCGCACCCGTACGGCCGAAGCCGGTCGCGATCTCGTCGAACACCAGCAGCACGTCGTGCGCGTCGCAGGCCTCGCGCAGCACCCGCAGATAGCCGGGGGAGTGGAACCGCATCCCGCCCGCGCCCTGCACCACCGGCTCCACGATCACCGCGGCCAGTTCGTGCGCGTGCTGCTCGATCAGCGACCGCAGCTGGTCGGCGTACGACTCCTCGTACTCGGCCGGCGGCGCGTCCGCGAAGACCTGGCGGGGCAGCACCCCGGACCACAGCTCGTGCATCCCGCCCTCGGGGTCGCACACCGACATCGGCTGCCAGGTGTCGCCGTGGTAGCCGCCCCGCCAGGTCAGCAGCCGCTGTTTCGCGGGGCGGCCGAGGGAACGCCAGTACTGCAGGCACATCTTGACCGCGACCTCGACCGAGACCGAGCCGGAGTCGGCGAGGAAGACATGCTCGAGACCGGCCGGCGACATGTCGACAAGGAGCTTCGCCAGTCGTACCGCGGGCTCGTGGGTGAGCCCGCCGAACATCACATGGCTCATGCGGCCGAGCTGGTCGCGCGCGGCCTCGTTGAGCACCGGGTGGTTGTAGCCGTGGATCGCCGACCACCAGGACGACATCCCGTCGACAAGGTCGCCCGAGCCGTCCGCGAGCCGCAGCCGGACCCCGCTCGCCGACTCCACGACGAGCGGTTCGGCCCGGCCCGGCATCGGTCCGTACGGATGCCAGACGTGCCGCCGGTCCAGCTCCAGCAGCTCGGGGACGCTCAGGTCAGGCATTGGGCGCGAGATCCGTTCCGGCGCCCCGGCGGCGGACGGCGACCAGGTCGGTCCGCGGCTCGTTGGCCTGAGCGGTGGCGTCCTCGTGGGAGCCGCAGACGCCCGACCCGCACCCGGCCTCGGCATGCGACCCGCACCCGGCCTCGGCGTGCGATCCGCACCCGGCCTCGGCGTGCGACCCGCAGCTGCCGGCCGCGACCTCCGACCGGTGCTGCGGCAGCGTCACCTCGTCGGCTCCCTCGACCACGAACCCGGCGTCCGCGATCATCTCCAGGTCGGCCTGGCCGGCCTGGCCCTCGGTGGTGAGGTAGTCGCCGAGGAAGATCGAGTTGGCGAGGTGCAGCGCGAGCGGCTGCATGGTGCGCAGGTGGACCTCGCGGCCGCCCGCGATGCGGACCTCGACGTCCGGGCAGACGAACCGCACCATGGCCAGGATCCGCAGACAGCGCTGCGGGGTGAGGTTCCACTCCTTGGCCAGCGGGGTGCCCTCGACCGGGATCAGGAAGTTGACCGGCACCGAGTCCGGGTCCAGCTCGCGCAGCGAGAAGACCACGTCGACCAGGTCCTCGTCGGTCTCGCCCATACCCGCGATCAGGCCGGAGCAGGCGGAGAGGCCGGCCGCGTGCGCCTTGTTGACGGTATCCACCCGATCGGCGTACGTGTGCGTGGTCGTGATGTCCCCGTACGTCCCCTCGGACGTGTTGAGGTTGTGGTTGTAGGCGTCCGCGCCCGCCTCGCGCAGCCGCTCGGCCTGACCGTCGGAGAGCAGACCGAGGCAGGCGCACACCTCGACGCCCTCGTTCTGCTCCTTGATCGCCTTGATGGTGCCGGCCACCCGGTCGACATCCCGGTCGGTCGGGCCGCGTCCGCTCGCCACCAGGCAGACCCGCTTGGCACCCCCGGCGAGGCCCGCGGCGGCCGCCTTCGAGGCCTCGTCGGGTTTCAGCCAGCTGTACTTGAGGATCCCGGTCGAGGAGCCGAGGCGCTGCGAGCAGTAGGAGCAGTCCTCAGGACACAGGCCCGACTTGAGGTTGACCAGGTAGTTGAGTTTCACGCGCCGGCCGAACCAGTGCCGGCGCACCTTGCCGGCCGCGGTCACCACATCGAGCACGTCGTCGTCGGAGGTCGCCAGTACGGCGAGCGCTTCCTCGCGGGTCGGCAGCTCGCGCCGAAGCCCCTTGTCCACCAGCGTGTTCAGCAGGTCCATGAGAGCCGATCCTGTACTACGAGGCTGCTCCGGGCCAAGGAGAGTTTGCACAACCCTGTCAGTTCAACGTGTGGGTATTGCCACACAGTGGGTGGCTGGTCGTCCCGCTAGGGTCTGTTCACTGCCTACAAATTCACCGGAGGAGCCATGGCGTTCGGCTGGATCGACGAACAGGCGGAACTCCGCCGCCGCGCCGGACTGGTACGGACCCTGCGCCCCCGCGCCGCCGACTCCCCGCTGCTGGACCTGGCGAGCAACGACTACCTGGGCCTCGCCCACCACCCGGAGGTGGCCGAGGGCGCGGCCGCGGCGGCCCGGACCTGGGGCGGCGGCTCCACCGGCTCCCGGCTGGTCACCGGCACCACCGAACTCCACACCGAGCTGGAGCGCGAGCTGGCCGAATTCTGCGGGTTCGAGGCGGCCCTGGTCTTCTCCTCCGGCTACGCCGCCAACCTCGCCGCCGTCACCACCCTCGGCCCGCACGGCTCCCTGATCGTCTCCGACGCCCTCAACCACGCCTCGCTGATCGACGGCTGCCGGCTGGCCCGGGGCACCACCCAGGTCGTCGGACACGCCGACCCGGACGCCGTACGCAAGGCGCTCGGTACCCATGAGGGGCCCGCGGTCGTCGTCTCCGACACGGTGTTCTCGGTGGACGGCGACGCGGCACCGCTGGCCGCCCTGGCCGAGGCCTGCCGGGAGCACGGCGCCGGGCTGCTCGTGGACGACGCCCACGGGCTCGGGGTGCTCGGGGACGGCGGCCGGGGCGCGCCCCGCGCGGCCGGGCTCTCCGGCGCCGACGACGTGGTGGTCACGGCGACCCTGTCGAAGTCGCTGGGCAGCCAGGGCGGGGCCGTCCTCGGCCCGGCCCGGGTGATCGACCATCTGGTGAACGCGGCCCGGACCTTCATCTTCGACACCGGCCTGGCCCCCGCCGCGGCGGGGGCGGCCCTGGCGGCGCTACGGCTGCTGCGCCGGGAGCCGGAACGCGCGGAGCGGGCCCGTCAGGTCGCCGCGGAGCTGCACGCACGGCTGACCGCCGCGGGTCTGGAAGCGGTGCGTCCGGACGCCGCGGTGGTCTCCGTGCGGGCCCCGTCCCCGGAGGGGGCCGTGCGGTGGGCGGCCGACTGCCGTACGGCAGGCCTGGCCGTGGGCTGTTTCCGTCCGCCGTCCGTGCCGGACGGCATCTCACGGCTCAGGCTCACCGCCCGTGCGGACCTCTCCGGGGCCGAGATCGAACGCGCTGTACAGGTGATCGGTGAGACACGACCATGAGTCGGCGTGACAGGGCCGGGTCCTGACCGATTGCGGATACGGAGTCGGTTACGGGCTGATCAGCCGGTGAGCGCCGACAGGAAACCCGCCCAGCTCCCGGGGGAGAAGAGCAGCGCGGGTCCGGCCGGATCCTTGGAGTCGCGTACGGCGAGCAGTCCGGTCAGCCGACCGGAGCGCGGCCGTGCCGTCTCCACACAGTTGTTCGCTCCGGTGCTGTAGCTGCTGCGCAGCCACCGCAGTCCGTGCAGATCAGCACTTGAAGGTACGTTCCGAGGCAGTGCAGTCATGGTGCCTCCTTACGCGCCGTCACCTATCCCGGCGATGTAATCCAACGAGTCCTCGGGCGAAAGGGCGTGGATCTTAAGGGTGTTGAAGGCCTCCGTGTAGGCCTGGAGGTCTTCTTTCCGTTCGAGGTAGAGGCTACTCGTCAACTGGTCGAGAACAACCACGTCCAGATCGGAAGTGCTCGGAAATGAGAAGATTACGAAAGGCCCGGTGACGCCGATATGCGCTCCGGCCGAGAACGGCAGCACCTGGAGCCGTACCTGGGGCAGCCGGGCCGACTCCACCAGCCGTTCCAGCTGTCTGGCCATCACGCCCGGGCCGCCGACCTCCCGGCGCAGCACCGCCTCGTCCAGCACCGCGTTCAGCTCCAGCGGCGGACGGTTGCGCAGTACGTCCTGCCTGGCCAGACGTACCTGCACGAGGGCGTCCAGGGCCTCGTCGTCGAGTCCGTCGGCGGCCGCCCGGGTCACGGCACGCGCGTACTCGGGGGTCTGCAGCAGGCCCGGTACGACCGAGGTCTCCAGCGTGCGCATCGCACTGGCCTGCGACTCCAGACTGATGAAATCCCGGTAGGTGGGCGGCAGCACCCCACGATAGGCATGCCACCAGTGGTGTCGCCCGGCGGTGTCCTCCGACCCCGCCAACACCAGCAGCAACTCGCGCAGTTGCCCCTCGACCACGCCGTAGGCGTCGAGGAGTAACCGCACATCGGCCGGTTTCACACCGCTGGCGCCGGTCTCGATCCGGCTCACTTTCGACTGATGCCAGCCCACCAGACGGGCGGCTTCACCGCTCGTGAGGCCGGCGCCGGTGCGCAGTGTGCGCAGTTCGGCGCCCAGTTTCCGGCGGCGTACCGCGGGACCGTTCTGCATGGGCTACTCCTTACTCCTTCCGAGCCGCCCAAATACGCTCTGGGGTCGCAGAGTTCACCGCATCGAGCGACAGATATATGCATATCTTGGTGGATCGCTCCCCTGACCGTCCTGGTAATGGCAGTCTGACGAAGAAGCACCAGTCCGGGACCGTACTCGAACCATCCGCACCGTGTCGGGCTCCGGTCCCGTGGGAAAGGGACGACGTCGCCATGGCAGACCACCTGGAAGCATCCGTCACTCTGCCGAGCGATCCCGCCTCGGTCTACGCGGCCCGCTGCTACGTGCTGAGCACCCTCGCGGAATGGGGGCTGCCACCGGAGACGGAGACCGCGGACACCATCCGCCTCATCGTCTCCGAACTCGCCACCAACGCGGTGCAACACACCTTCGGGCAGTCACCCACCTTCACGGTGGGCCTCGTCCTCGACCGTGACGAACAGCTGCGCATCGGCGTCACGGACAGCCATCCGCGGTTCCCCAAGAGACTCCCAGCCGCGGTCCAGCAGGACAACGGGCGCGGCATGGTCATCATCCGCTGGCTCACCGCGGAGTGCGGCGGCAAGCTCCGGGTGCGCCCCACCCGGGAGGGCGGCAAGACCGTCTTCATCGAACTGCCCTGGGCAGTCCCGGCCGGTACGGTCACCGCCGCCGGCCAGCAGGAACCGTAGCCCCGAGTTCCCGCCGGCCGGCCGCTGGATGGGTCAGCTGACCCGGCCGTACCAGACGCTTCGCGTCCAGATCTTCTGGAGCTTCACCACGTCCCCGGTCTTCGGGGCGTGCCAGATCTTTCCCTTCCCGGCGTAGATGCCGACGTGGTACACGCTGGAACCCGAGTGGAAGAAGACCAGGTCCCCGGCCTTGCGGTTGCCGGCCGAGATGTGACGGGTCTTGTTGTACTGCTGGGCCGCCGTACGCGGGAGCTTCTTGCCCGCCTTCTTGAACGAGTACAGCGTGAGTCCGGAGCAGTCGAACCGGTTCGGTCCGGTGGCACCCCAACTGTAGGGCGAGCCCTTCTTCGAGGCCGCGATCCGAAGTGCTTTCGTCCCCATCGTGGCGGCCGAGGCGTCGGAGGCGACACCCGGGATCACGATGGAGCCGCCCACGGCGGCGATGGTGAGCGCCGAGGCCGTGCCGGCCCGCGCCATCAGCGACGGGACACGATTGAGCGCAGTCATGCGCAACCCTTCGTCAGCCGCCTGTGAAGGATGACCTGTCGGATTCGGGCTGGCGAAGTTGCCCGGCCGTGTTGCCACGGCTTCACCCCAAGGGCTGCACGGCCCGGTCATGCTGCGACCGTTCCGGCGACCCGTCGTGCTTGGGTCCTCCACTCCTGCCGATCCACTTCCGTCGACCGGGCATCCGGACGGCGGCAGGACTCGGCGTCCGCCCGGATCGCCCCGCCGTTGTGGCGGGGGCTTGTCGTCAGACAGGGATCTTCACTCACCCGTGTCCGAAAATCCCAACGGAACCGTGGATTTGTGGGGTTAGTCACCACCCACCCGTTCGGGTGGACAGCACTGTGTTCGATTATTCGTCAACTGCCCGACGTAGCCCCGGACCTGCACCGAAGCCGTCCGCGGGCACCTTCGAGCACGCACCTTGAGCGGCCCCGGCGGTCAGGTAAAACCACGCCATCCTCCGCCGAACGGCGGTAACCCCTTTGGGTCGTTTCAACTCCGGCCCGGCCGGCCGGTGGACGCGTGGCTCCGGACTTCGCCCGGCGTCACCGTACGCAGTCGGGCGGGAGTGCGACGCGCGCGGTCCGGCGTTCGCCGTCGAGCACCCGCAACGCCCGTGCCAACGTGTCCCCGTGAAGCTCCGTCTCGCCCCGTCCATGCATCAGGGCGAGCGCGTCGCGCAGCTCGGCCGCCGCGCGCACCAGCGCCTGCGCGGCGCGCAGCCCACGATAGGTGTCCTCGTTCTGCGCCGGGTTGATTCGGCCCAGCAGGTCGACCACGTCCAGATAACGGTCGATCAACTCGCCCTCGGCGCGGGTCAGCGCGGGCAGCGGCGGCAGTTCAGGTGGCAGCATCGAGCGCTCACCCCTCGTCCGGCAGGCCGGGCGAGGGCCGGCGGCCGGGCACGATCCGGTCCACCAGCCCGTACGCCAGCGCCGCCTGCGCGTCCAGCACCAGATCCCGCTCCAGATCCTGGTGGACCTGGGCCGGTGTGCGCCCGGTGTGCCGGACGAGCATCTCTTCCAGCAGCGTGCGGGTCCGGTCCAACTCCGTCGCCCGGATGACCAGATCACTCGGCTGGCCCTGTACCGGTTCCGGCAGCGACGGCTGCTGGAGCACGACGCGCGCACCCGGCAGCACGGAGCGCTTGCCCGGGGTGCCCGCCGCGAGCAGCACCGCGGCCGACGCCCCGGCCTGCCCCAGGCAGATCGTCTCCACGTCACAGGTGACGTACTGGACGGTGTCGTAGATCGCGGCCATCGCGCTGAACGAGCCGCCCGGAGAGTTGATGTACAGCGAGATGTCCCGCTCCGGTGCCGCGTGCTCCAGGTACATGAACTGCGCCATCACATCGTTGGCCGAGATCTCGTCGACGGGCGCGCCGAGGAAGACGATCCGCTCCTCCAGCAGCTTCGAGTACGGATCCAGGGTGCGCTGCCCGGCGCTGGTGCGTTCGGTGAACTCGGGCAGGACATAGCGGGCGGACGGTCGGGTCATGGCGTACCCCTCCTCGCGGCTGAGGTGTCTCAGCGGCCGGACTCTCCGTCAGAAATGTACAGGACGTACAGAACCTTGGGTGGGTGCGGTGCGGGGATTCCGCTGTAGCCGAACAAGATGTGTTGTCCGAGGTGCCCCGTAAGCTGGAGGCATGGCCTACGAGATTCCGGTGACGCAAGCCAGGGCTGAGCTCGCCGAACTGATCAACCGGGTGGTGTACGGCGGTGAGCGCGTTGTCGTGACGCGGCACGGCAAGCCTCTCGTCGCCCTCGTCTCCGCCGCCGACCTCGAGCGCCTCGAGGAGCTCTCGGAAGCCGCCGAGGGGCAGGTGGTCAGCGCGGTCTCCGCGGTCCGCGAGAGCACCGCCGTACGCCCGGAGCGCGGCCGCTTCGGCATCACGGCCGAACACCGGGGTGCCGCGGGTTCCTGACCCGACCCCTGTCGTGACATCGGCCCTCCCCCGGCACGTCCGGGGGAGGGCCGATGCGCGTGCCGACGGCCCCCGGCGACCCGGTGTTCACCCGTACGGGCGTGAGGGCGGCGGTGGAGTGGCGGCCGCCGGCGCGGATGGTGCGCGCCGCGCGCCGGGACGCGCCTCCATGCACCGGTCATCAGATGATCAAGGTCCGGTTAACGTCGTCGAAACTCCGGCGAACTAGCCTGCCGATCCACGCCACCAGGGGTTTCCGTATCCGGATCGGGTTCCTGAGCCCGCTCTGTCGCGGTGGCTGCGGCAACCGGACCCCGCACGGTCCGGAGCGAGGACTGTGAGGTGGGACCGTGCAACTGACCCCGCACGAGCAAGAGAGGCTGCTGATCCACGTGGCGGCCGACGTGGCCGAGAAGCGCCGGGCCCGCGGACTGCGGCTGAACCACCCCGAGGCGATCGCCCTCATCACGTCGCACATCCTCGAAGGCGCTCGGGACGGCCGTACCGTCGCCGAACTCATGGCCTCCGGGCGCAAGCTCCTCACCAGGGACGACGTCATGGAGGGCATCCCCGAGATGATCCACGACGTCCAGGTCGAGGCGACCTTCCCGGACGGCACCAAGCTCGTCACCGTCCACGACCCGATCGTCTGAGGGGCGCCGATGATTCCCGGAGAGATCCTCTTCGCCGACGAGCCCATCGTGTACAACGAGGGCCGCGACGTCACCCGGATGACCGTCCTCAACGCCGCCGACCGGCCCGTCCAGGTCGGCTCCCACTACCACTTCGCCGAGGCCAACCCCGGACTGGAGTTCGACCGGGGCGCCGCGCGGGGAAAGCGGCTGAACGTCGCCGCCGGCACCGCCGTCCGCTTCGAGCCCGGTATCCCCGTCGACGTCGAACTCGTCCCCCTCGCCGGGGCGCGTGTCGTCCCCGGGCTGCGCGGGGAGACCGGAGGTGCCCTCGATGCCTGAGATCTCCCGCGCCGCCTACGCGGACCTGTTCGGACCGACGACCGGCGACCGGATCCGGCTCGCCGACACCGACCTGATCGTGGAGATCGAGGAGGACCGTTCCGGCGGCCCCGGCCTCGCCGGGGACGAGGCCGTCTTCGGCGGCGGCAAGGTCATCCGCGAATCCATGGGCCAGTCGCGCGCTACGCGCGCAGAAGGCACCCCCGACACGATCATCACCGGCGCCGTGATCATCGACCACTGGGGCATCGTCAAGGCCGACGTCGGCATCCGCGACGGCCGGATCACCGGCATCGGCAAGGCGGGCAACCCCGACACCATGGACGGGGTCCACCCGGAGCTGGTGATAGGGCCCGAGACCGAGGTCATCGCCGGCAACGGGCGGATCCTGACCGCCGGGGGTGTCGACGCGCACGTCCACTTCATCTGCCCGCAGATCGCCGACGAGGCGCTGGCCGCGGGCGTCACCACGCTGGTGGGCGGTGGTACGGGACCGGCCGAGGGTTCCAAGGCCACCACCGTGACCCCGGGGCCGTGGCACCTCGCCCGGATGCTGGAGGCGATGGAGCAGTACCCGCTCAACATCGGCTTCCTCGGCAAGGGCAACACCGTCTCGCACGAGGCGATGGTCTCCCAGATCCGGGGCGGGGCACTGGGGCTGAAGCTGCACGAGGACTGGGGTTCCACCCCGGCGGTCATCGACGCGGCCCTCACCGTCGCCGACCGCACCGGCATCCAGGTGGCCATCCACACGGACACGTTGAACGAGGCCGGGTTCGTCGGTGACACCCTCGCGGCGATCCGCGGGCGCGGGATCCACGCCTACCACACCGAGGGTGCGGGTGGCGGGCACGCGCCGGACATCATGACGGTCGTCTCCGAGCCGCACGTACTGCCGAGTTCGACGAATCCGACGCGGCCGTACACCGTGAACACCGCCGAGGAACACCTCGACATGCTGATGGTGTGCCACCACCTGAACCCGGCGGTGCCGGAGGACCTGGCCTTCGCCGAGTCACGGATCCGGCCGTCGACCATCGGGGCGGAGGACCTTCTGCACGACCTGGGGGCGATCTCCATCATCTCCTCGGACGCGCAGGCCATGGGGCGCGTGGGCGAGGTGATACTGCGGACCTGGCAGACCGCGCATGTGATGAAGCGGCGGCGCGGCGCGCTGCCGGGCGACGGACGGGCCGACAACCACCGGGTACGGCGTTATGTCGCCAAGTACACGATCAACCCGGCGCTCGCCCAGGGGCTCGCCCGTGAGATCGGGTCCGTCGAGAGCGGCAAGCTCGCCGACCTCGTGCTGTGGGAGCCCGCGTTCTTCGGGGTCAAGCCGCACCTCGTCGTCAAGGGCGGCCAGATCGCCTATGCGCAGATGGGCGACGCCAACGCGTCGATCCCCACCCCCCAGCCGATTCTGCCGCGCCCCATGTACGGGGCGATCGGGCGGGCACCGGCCGCCAACTCCTTCAACTTCGTCGCCCCGCTGGCCATCGAGGACGGGCTGCCGGAGCGGCTGCAGCTCGGGAAGCGGTTCGTCGCCATCGAGTCGACCCGTGGGGTGACCAAGGCGGACATGCGTGAGAACGACGCGCGTCCGAGGGTGCGGGTCGACCCCGACAGCTTCGCCGTGTACATCGACGGGGAGCTGGTCGAGGCGACACCGGCCGCCGAACTGCCCATGGCCCAGCGCTACTTCCTGTTCTGAGAGCCGGTGTCTGTGATGTCTCGGGCTGCGTTGCTGGTACTGGCCGACGGCCGCTTTCCCGCCGGAGGGCATGCGCACTCCGGCGGGGCGGAGGCGGCCGTCAAGGCCGGGCGGATCACCGGGGCGGCGAGCCTGGAGGAGTTCTGCCGGGGGCGGTTGCACACGGCGGGGCTGGTGGCGGGTGCGCTCGCCGCGGCCGCGGTACTCGGTGTCGGAGTAAGGGAGTTGGACGCGGCGGCGGACGCCCGCACGCCGTCGCCCGCGCTCCGGGGTACGGCTCGCAGGCTCGGACGACAGCTGCTGCGGGCCGCGCGGGTCACCTGGCCGGGTGCCGAACTCGACGCCCTGGCACAGGAGTTTCCCAAAGGTGCTCACCAGCCGGTGGTGTTGGGCGTGGTGGCCCGGGCGGCGGGGCTGTCGGCCGAGGACGCGGCCTACTGCGCCGCGTACGAGTGCGTGAGCGGGCCGGCCACGGCGGTCGTGCGGTTGCTGAGTCTGGATCCGTTCGAGGCGACGGGCGCGCTGGCTCGGTTGGCGCCCGAGGTGGACCGGGTGGTGGACCGGGCCGTGGAGGCGGCGCGGGGGGCGGCCGCGGGGGGTGGGGTGGACGAACTGCCCGCCGGTTCCGCGCCGTTGCTGGAGATCGGGGCGGAGTGGCACGCGGGGTGGGCGGTGCGGTTGTTCGCGTCGTAGGGCCGTCAGTTGCAGAACAGGCCGTTCGGAAGGCCACGTACCAACAGGGAGCCGCATATGCATCTCGACCACGACCATCACCACGGCCCCGCCGCCGTCAGCGCCGACGCCCGCCGTCCCGACGGATCCCGGCGTGCCCTGCGCATCGGGCTCGGTGGGCCCGTCGGCTCCGGCAAGACGGCTACCGTCGCCGCTCTCTGCCGGGCCCTGCGTGACGAGTTGTCCCTGGCCGTCGTCACCAATGACATCTACACGCGTGAGGACGCCGAGTTCCTGCTGCGGGAGGCCGTGCTGCCGCCCGAGCGGATCACCGCCGTCGAGACGGGAGCCTGTCCGCACACCGCGATCCGGGACGACATCTCGGCCAACCTCGAAGCCGTGGAGGACCTGGAGGACGAGGTCGGGCCGCTGGATCTCATCCTCGTCGAGTCGGGCGGGGACAATCTCACGGCCACCTTCTCCAAGGGGCTCGTGGACGCGCAGATCTTCGTGATCGACGTGGCCGGTGGCGACGACATCCCGCGCAAGGGCGGCCCCGGTGTCACCACCGCCGACCTGCTCATCGTCAACAAGACCGACCTCGCGCCCTACGTGGGGTCGGACCTCGCGCGGATGGCCGCCGACGCGAAGGCGCAGCGGGCCGAACTGCCTGTCGTCTTCCAGTCGTTGCGCGGCGACACCGGTGTCGCGGACGTGGCCCGGTGGGTGCGGGAGCGGCTCGGCGCGTGGACGGCATGACCGTCACCGGGGTGCGTGCCGGCGCGCGGATCGTCGCCCGGGCCGATGGCCGGGGCGGCACCTCGCTGCCCGTGCTGGAGGGGGAGGGGCCGCTCGCGCTGCGGCGTACCCGGGGGAACGGGGCCGAGGCCCGGGTGATGGTCGTCGGGGCGATGAGCGGGCCGCTCGGCGGAGACCGGTTCGGGATCGAGGCCCGGGTGGAGGACGGGGCCCGGCTGTCTGTGGGCTCGGTCGCGGCGACCATCGCGCTGCCCGGGCAGCTGAAGGGCGAGGCCAGGTACGACGTGCGGCTCGATGTCGCCGACGGTGGTGAACTGCGCTGGCTGCCCGAGCAGTTGATCTCCGCGAAGGGGAGCGACCTGTACGTCTCCACCCGTGTCGACGTCGGGGCGGCCGGCCGGCTGGTGCTGCGGGAGGAACAGGTGCTCGGACGGGTGGGGGAGGCGCCCGGGCGGCTCACCAGCCGGCTCACGGTGCGCGTCGCCGGAAGAGCGCTCCTCGACCAGGAGCTGGCCTGCGGACCAGGGGCGCCCGGCGGCTGGGACGGGCCGGCTGTGCTGGCGGGACGACGCGCGGTGGGGCAACTCGTCGTCGTACGACCGGAGTTCGCGACGGAGCCGGTTGGGGCGCGGATGCTGGGGGAGTGCGCGGCGCTCACACCGCTCGCCGGGCCCGCTGTGCTCGTGAGTGCGGTGGCGGCCGATGCGCTGCTGCTCCGGCGGGTGCTGGACGAGGCGTTGGACCACCTCGGTGCCTGATCCGCTCAGCGGGACGTGATCGTCCGGTTATCGGATTGGTAAAGACGGCTGTCACACCCTGTTCTCAGGAGGTTCACAGCCGGAAGGATCCCCCCTGACTATTCGTAACCAAGTACGGGGAGGGGCCCACTTGAGGGACAACTTCAGATCGAGGAGCCGGGTACTCGCGTTCGGTACGGCCGGGGCGCTCGTCACCGCGAGCCTGATCACCGGTGCGCTCGCGGCTCCCGCGTCCGGCGCCGAGGCCCGGCACGGGCAGGACCGTGAGCAGCGGGGCGCGGCCGTCGCCGCCGCGCATGCCGCCAAGGCGGGGATCGACTGGGCCGACTGCCCGGCCGACTGGGCCCTGACGAAGCCCGTCCAGTGCGGCTGGGTCAGTGTGCCGCTCGACTACGCGAAGCCCTACGGCAAGCAGATCAAGCTGGCCGTCGACCGCATAGGCAACACGGGGACGAAGGCGGAGCGCCAGGGCGCGCTCGTCTACAACCCCGGCGGCCCGGGCGGTTCGGGAATGCGCTTCCCGCTCCGGGTCACCACCAAGAACCCCCTGTGGGTCAACACCTCGAAGGCGTACGACTTCGTGGGCTTCGACCCGCGCGGTGTCGGCCACTCGGCACCCATCTCCTGCGAGGACCCGCAGGAGTTCGTGAAGGCCCCCAAGGCCGACCCGGTGCCGGACACCGAGGCGGACAAGACCGCGCAGCGCAAGCTCGCCAAGGAGTACGCGAAGGGCTGTGCCGAGCGCACCGGCCGGGCGATGCTCCAGCAGATGACCACCGCCAACACCGCCCGCGACCTGGACGTCATCCGGGCCGCGCTCGGCGAGAAGAAGCTCAACTACCTCGGTGTCTCCTACGGCACCTACCTCGGCGCCGTGTACGGGACGCTGTTCCCGGGACACGTCCGCCGGATGATCGTCGACAGCGTCGTCGGCCCGTCGCGCGAGAACATCTGGTACGAGGCCAACCTGGGCCAGGACGTCGCCTTCGAGGGCCGCTGGAAGGACTGGGAGGACTGGGTCGCAGCCCACGACTCCGCCTTCCACCTGGGGACCACGCGGGACGCAGTCCAGGCCAAGTGGCTCCAGCTGCGCGCCACCGCCAAGGCGAACCCGATCGGCGGGGTCGTCGGACCGGCCGAGCTGATCGGCTTCTTCCAGAGCGCGCCGTACTACGACTCCTCGTGGGTGCCGGTCGCCACGGTGTTCGGCAAGTACTTCGCCGGTGACACCCAGGCCCTGGTCGACGCGGCCGCCCCGGACCTCTCCGACACCGCGGGCAACATCACGTCGGAGAACGGCAACGCCGTCTACACGGCTGTCGAGTGCACCGACGCCAAGTGGCCCACCAGTTGGAAGAAGTGGGACCGCGACAACACCGAGCTCAACAAGCAGTACCCCTTCATGACCTGGGCCAACGCATGGCTCAACCTCCCCTGCGCCTCCTGGCCGGTCAAGCAGCAGACCCCGGTGCACGTCACCACCCACAAGGGTCTGCCGCCGGTGCTGATCGTGCAGTCCACCCGTGACGCCGCCACCCCGTACCCGGGCGCCGTCGACCTGCACAAGCGCTTCAAGGGCTCCCGCCTCATCACCGAACAGGGTGCCGGCTCGCACGGTGTGACCGGCCTGGTCAACCCGTGCATCAACAGCCGGGTCGACACCTACCTGCTCACCGGGAAGCTGGACGGCGCGGACGTCACCTGCACGCCGCACGCGACACCGCAGCCGTAATCCGTCCGCAACGGCGTCGAGGGGCGGCGGGAACACTCCCGCCGCCCCTCGGTCGTACCAGGTCAACTCAACGGCGCTCGCGGGAACTTGCGCTCCCTCGCACCCTTCGCCGCTGCCTGCTCGGCCTTGACGACGGCCGCGTACTCGTCGACGTACTCCTGCTCGGAGAGGGTCAGGATGGCGTACATGATCTCGTCGGTGATCGCGCGCAGGACGGCCTTCTCGTTCTCCATCCCGGCGTAGCGGGAGAACTCGAGGGGCTTGCCGAAGCGGATCACCACGGGGTGGATGTTCGGGATGACCTTGCCCGGCGGCTGCGCCTCGAAGGTGCCGATCATCGCGCAGGGGATCACCGGGACGCCGGCGCGCAGCGCCATCACGGCCACGCCGACCTTGCCCTTGTAGAGCCGGCCGTCGTGCGAGCGCGTGCCCTCCGGATAGATGCCCAGCAGTTCCCCTCGGCTCAGCACCCCGAGCCCTTCCCGGATCGCGGCCTGGCCGGCCTCCTTGCCGGAGCGGTCCACCGGGATCTGTCCGGCGCTGCGGAAGAAGAACGCGGTCAGCCGACCCCGTACGCCCGGCCCCGTGAAGTACTCGGCCTTGGCGAGGAAGGTGATCCGCCGCTTGAGGACGGCCGGCATCAGGAAGTGGTCGGCGAAGGAGAGATGGTTGCCGGCCACGATGGCCGGGCCCGACGCGGGCACGTGTTCCAGACCTTCGATCCGGGGCCGGAACGCCAGCCGCAGCAGCGGCCCCAGCAGCACGTACTTGAGCAGGTAGTAGAACATGGCTCGCCCCTCACTTTGCCAGCCCCCCTGCGAGCTGGTGCTACCCCAGGTCAGTATCGGTTACACGGCAGTCGGCCCAGGTGCGCCCGTGGTCATCCGGTGCGATGTCCGGACGGCCTCATGACGACCCCTCGCCGACTCACCTGACGGTCGGTCAGGCGCCTGGTCGGTGTGGCGCAGGTCGGCAGACCGCCGCTCCGCCTTGTTGTGCGCATGGCTCCCTCATCCCTGCGACGTGGCTGGGCGATGGGCGGGGCTTCGGCGACGGCTGTCGTGGTCCGTGCCCGCCATCGGGTGTGGGCCTGTCCGAGGGATCTTCAATCTACCTGGGACACGCGCGCAGGAGTACCGTCGAGTGTCCGGTTCGCTGTCCACCCGGCGCTCGGCCGACGCGGTACGGGCGGTCAGGATGCATTCAGGTACTCCGTGGCACGGTCGGGCCTCATGACACACGAGGCATCGCACACCCCGGTGCCTTCGGCGGCCGGCGCCGAGGCGTCCCCGGGCCGCCGGTTGCGCTGGAACAAGGTGCCCGAGGTCACCGTCCATGGTCTTCGTGGTCTGGTACCGGCGCGAGCGGACGCTGTCCATCCATCACATCGACACCACCGGCCGCGAGTGACGTGGCGCAGTCTCGGCGGACGGCACGCCACGCGGTCTGACCAGGCATGTGACAGGCATTCAGAAAGGTGCAGGCCGACGCTGTCAGGGTCGGTGGTTGCGATCGCGCCGTCGCGGTCGCCCATCCGGCAGGACGCTCGCCCCCATCGCGGAGCGCGCGCCATGCCGTCCGACCACACAAGGAGCCCCCCACATTGCAGCAGCCGGAAGCCCTCACCGATCTCGACGTCGCGAGCACGACGAACTCGGTGATGAAGAAACTGCCCGAAGTCACCCTCGCCTTCTGGATCATGAAGATCGCGGCGACGACGCTGGGTGAGACCGCCGGGGACCTCTTCGCGCAGACCCTGAAGCTCGGTTACTTCCTCACCACGATCGCGTTGTTCCTGATCTTCGTGGTGACGCTCGTCGTCCAGCTCCGCTCCCACCGGTACAACCCGTTCTTCTACTGGACGGTCATCCTGTCGACCAGCATGGCGGGCACCACCATGTCCGACTTCATGAACCGCGATGCCAGCACCAAGTACCTCTCCGGCGGCGCCACTTCACTCGGCTGGGGACCGCAGGGTCTCGGCCTCGGCTACCCGGTCGGCGCGGCGATCCTCATCTCGATCCTGCTGGTCATCTTCGCGGTGTGGCGACTGAGCGGGATGACCTTCCAGATCCGCGACATCGTCACCTTCCGCGGCGAGGCCCTGTTCTGGTCGGCGATCCTCGTCTCCAACACCCTCGGCACCTCCATGGGCGACTTCCTGTCCGACAGCTCCGGGCTCGGCTACGCCGGTGGCGCGCTGCTGGTGACCGGCGCGCTCGCCCTGCTGGCCGTACTGATGAAGGTGCCGACGGTGCCGAACGTCCTGCTGTTCTGGATCGCGTTCGTGCTCACCCGCCCGCTCGGCGCGACCGCGGGCGACCTCCTGACCAAGCCCGTCGCCAAGGGCGGACTGAACCTCGGTACCGCCGGCTCCTCGGCCGTCCTGCTGGCCGTTCTGCTCGGCCTCATGACCTACGCGCAGGTCCAGGAGCGCAGGGCTGCCGCCTCGTAGTGGACGGAGCGGAAAGGCGGGCCGATCCGCAGCCGGGCATGCGCGTCGGGTCGGCAGGGTGTCGCCGATGGCCGGAAGTCGGAGCCCGATTCCTGTGGCGTTCTCACCGTACGCCTACCTCTACATGATGTAGTACTCGCTTGGTTGACCGCCCGGAGCGCCACACACGCCCGGGCGGTCGGACGAGGTGAAGGAGGTGGGCGTCATGGCCGACGCCTACGGTGCCGGAAACGGTACCGGGACGGTGTGGCGGAGGGTGACCGACCTGGCGGCGCCGCCCCCGGCGTCCGGCGCCGGTACCGGGCCGCAGCAGGTACACCGCGGGATGACTCTCCTGGCGACGATCAGCCTGTTCATCGGGACGCGTGCCGCCTGGACCACCGCGATGAAGTCCGCACCGGCCATCGCCGCGGTCATCTCCGTCTGCTACGCCTCGATCCTCGTCTGCGGCGTCCTCAGCCTCCTGGTGCGCGATCGGCGCTCACTGATCCGTGTGGACGCTGCCGTCCTGGTGACCGCCGTCGCCCTGGTGACCTGTGGATACCTGCTCGACCACGCGGGCACCGACGAGGGCGTCCTGACCGCCCAGGCCGCGAGCGAGATCCTGCGCGGCCATCCTGTCTACGGCCAGCCCTGGCCCTGGCTCTTCGACACGCCGGCCGTCGGGATCACCAAGACCATGTCGGGCGGCGCCGACTACACCTACGGCTACCCGCCGCTGACCGCCCTGCTCGCCGCCCCGGTGCATGCCGTCGTCCACTCGACAGCCGCCGCCACCCTGGTCACCACCGCGGCGCTCGTCGCCTCCTCGGTCCTGCTGTGGGTCCTGCTCCCGGCCCTGTGGCGGTCCGCGGCCACGGCCGTCTGCCTCGGCTTCGGCCTCCTGCCCCACTACGCCTACGCCGGCTATCCGGCCATCACGGCCCTCGCGCTGCTCGTCCCCGTGGTGGTCCGCTGGCCGGACACCGGTGCCGGCGGCCGTCTCGGTTCCCAGGGCACCCTACGGGCGGCCTGTCTGGGCGCCGCCTGCGCCGCGCAGCAGCTCGCCTGGTTCCTCGCCCCGTTTCTCCTGATCGGCCTGTACGCCGTCCGGCGCGGCGAACTCGGCGGACGGCGGGCCCTCGAGGTCACCGTCCGCTACGCGGCCACCGCCGCGCTCGCCTGGTCGGCCGTCAACGCCTACTTCGCCGTCGAGGACTTCTCCGGCTGGCTGCACGGCATCCTGCTGCCCCTCGACCAGAAGGCGATCCTGCACGGCCAGGGCGTGATGGGCATCTCCTACTACTTCACCGCCGGCAGCAGTCGCCTCGACTTCTACTCCTACGGCAGCACGCTGCTCCTGCTGGGACTCCTGGCCGCCACCGTGCTGTTCGTCCGGCGGCTCGGCCCCGCCCTGACCGTCCTGCCGTGGACCGCGTTCTACCTGGCCACCCGCTCTCAGGACGGCTACTTCCTGATGATGACCCCTCTGTGGCTGGCGGCCGCCGCAACGGTCCCGGCCGGTGCGTTCGCCGCCGCCTGGCAGCCGCTTCTGTCCCGCTTCGCCGGCCGCCGGGCCAAGACCGCTCTGGCCACGGCGCTCCTCACGCCCGCCCTGCTGTGCGTCGTGGTCGCCGCCGCCAGTTCACCGCCACTGCGCATGACCCTCGCGGTGCGCTTCGCCACGCACCACGCACGCGTCGGGATCACCGCCATCGACGTGCGCGCCGTCAACACCACGGGGACGCGACTCGTCCCGCACTTCGCCAGCCGCACCGGCCAGGGCGCCTCCAACTGGTGGACGGTCGCCGCCGGCCCCGGCGCCCTGGCCCCGCACTCCTCCGCCGACTACGTCGTCAGACCTCCGGGCGGCTTCCGCGCGGTGCGGCCGCGGACCTATCTCGTCGCGGTCACCGGCACCCCCATGACGATCACGACAGCCCCGGTGCCGGCGGACGCGCCCTCGGTTCGGTGAGCGGGCGGACGGCGAACCGCGCTCACCGAGCAGGCGAGAGCGCCCAGTTGTCATCGCTCAGCCATCCTGACCAGGGACTTTGCGGAGATGTTCAGGTTGCTGTCGGGTTGGCGTTGCGCCGACGCCCAGGTGAAGGCCGCGGCAGGGGGCGGCAGCGGCTCCAGCGGACGCCATCCCGATCTCCGCCGTCGACGGCCGCCCGGTCCGGCGTGGCGTCGCGAGGTGTGGCCTCGCAGCCCGGAACACACCTCCTACAACTCGTAGGGGTGTCCGGGTACGCTGTCCGCACGACGGTGAGGGAAGGCGAACGGTGGCGGATCGAGACGACGAGGAAGCCCGCGAAGGATCCGGCAGGCGGGCGCGAGGCGAGTTGGAGAGCAATGTGCTCGCCGCGCTCTGGGCCGCCACCGGTCCGCAGACCGCGCGGGAGGTCCGCGAACGGTTGCCGGGCGATCTCGCCTACACGACCGTCCTGACCATCCTGTCCCGTTTGTACGAAAAGGGCATGCTCGTACGGCACCGCGAGGGCCGTGGCTACGCCTACGAACCGGCCCGCGACGAGGCGTCCCACACCGCCCAGCGCATGCACTCCCTGCTGGCGGGCGGTTCCGACCGTGAAGCGGTGCTGGCCCGTTTCGTCTCGGAATTGTCCGAGCAGGACGAGCACCTGCTGCACCAGATCCTGTCCGGGCACGGCACCGCACCCGCCGAGAGCAAGCGCCCCCGCGGGAAGCGGTGAACCGGTGCTGATCAGCGTCTACATCCCGTTCCTCGTCACCGCCGCTCTGGCGGTCCTCGCCGCCCCCGTGGCGCGTCGGCTTCCTCCGCGCCGGGCGGCCTGGGCTCTGGCCTGCGCCGCGCTGGTCACGGCGGCCGGCTGGGCGGGATCGCTCGCTCTGCTGGCCTTCTCCGGCGTGGCGCAGGTCCCGGAGATCGCCGAGGAGGGCCGCTGGTCGGTGGCGGCGCTGCGCGCCGAGGACCCGGTGTACCTGGTCGTCGCGGCCGGCAGCGCCCTGGTGCTGGTCACCTGCGTGGTCTCGCTGCTCGTGGCCGCCGTACGACAGGCGCGCCACTTGGTCCGGGCGCGGCGGGAGTGCGCCCAGCTGCCGGGGCGGACGGAACTGGCGGTGGTCGACGACGACGTCCCGCTGGCCTTCGCGCTGCCCGGAGCGCCGGGGCGGATCGTGGTCTCACGGGGGATGCTGTGCTGCCTCGGCGACGACGAGCGTGAGGCGCTGCTGGCGCACGAACGGGCACATCTGCGCGGGCGCCACCACGTCTTCCAGAGCCTGTGGCGACTCACGGCCGCGCTGAATCCGCTGCTGCGGCCGGTGACCGTCGCGGGTGAGTTCGTCCTGGAGCGCTGGGCCGACGAGGAGGCCGCTGAGCGCGTCGGGGACCGCCGGGTCGTCGCCCACGCTGTCGGGCGTGCCGCCCTGGCTTCCGCCGGTGCGTCCCGTCCCGCTGCGCTCGCCGTGACCGGCGGGGTGGTGCCGCAGCGGGTACGGGCTCTGCTGGCCCCGCCGCCCGCTCGCCGCAGCCTTCCCCTGCTGGCCGGCGGACTGCTCCTGGCCGTCTGCTGCGCAAGCCTGGCCAACGCCGCGTCCGACAGCGACCGGATGCTCGACGGCGCACAGTGGGCCCTGTGTGGGAAAGCCGGCGGGAGCGTCGCTACGGCCGGTGTGAAACCCGGCGGTGGCATCGCTACCGCGCGTGGGGACCACGGGCATCGGCCGGACGCCTGTTGTGACGGCCACGGCCGTGCCGAGCACGGCGAATGACGTTTCCGACCGGTTCGGAACGCGCTCTCACCCGGCCGACGGAGCAATGACCTCGCGGTCATCGGGGCCAACCGGGATCAGCAGGGTGAACCTGGCCGGTTCGCGGCTGGTCAGGGAGAGCCGCCCGCCGAGGGAGACGGCCAGGTCGCGGGCCAGGGCAAGCCCGATGCCCGTTCCCGACCCGCTGCCCGTGCGGCCGCGTTCCAGGAGCCGCGCCGGTTCGCCCTCCACCGTCCCCTCGTCGCTCACGTCGAAGGCGAGGGCGTCGTCGAGATCCCGCACCGACAGCCGTACGGTTCCGTGGCCGTGCACCAGCGCGTTGTCCAGGAGGACGCCGAGCACCTCCGACACCGGCCCGCCGGGGAGCCGGGCGTCCGCGGGCAGGTCGCGGGTGTCGCACACCAGGCGGCGGCCCGCCTCGGCGAACAGGCCGTGCCACCGCGACTCCGCCTCCTCCAGCAGCTGCTCGACCGCGATGCCCCCGGTGGAGCGGCGCTCGCGCTCCGGTGCGCGGGACAGCCGCAGCACCTCTTCCACCGTCTGGTGCAGGCGGTGGGTGGTGACCAGCGCCTCGGTCAGAACGGGACGCAGCCGGGCGTCGTCGTCCTGGGCGAGACCGGACTCCAGGGTGAGTTGCAGGCCGGTGAGCGGGGTGCGCAGCTGGTGAGAGGCGTTGGCCGCGAAGTCGCGTTCGCGGCGCAGTAGTTCGGACAGGCTCTGGAGCATCTCGTTGTGGGTACGGGCGACCTGGTCGATCTCGGCCATGGCACTGGGAGCCGCCCGCGCGGTGAGATCGCCTTCGGCAACGGCCTGGCAGTGACGGGAGAGCTGCTCCAGCGGGGCGGCCAGGACCCGGGCCTGACGGCGGGCGACGAGCACGGCGACGGCCAGCGCGAAAAGGGCGACGCCGAGCAGACCGGCCCATGCCGTCAGGACGCGGGCGCGTACGGCGGTGGCGGGGGAGGAGGCCCGTACGACACCGATCACCTGTTCGGCGTGCGAGACCGGCACGGTGACGACCAGATCGGTCCCGGACCGGCCCCGGACGACCTGGCCGCCGAAGGCGCCACGTACCGCTGGGTCGCCGGTCCGAGGGCCGTTTCCGGCACGAAGTCCGAGCCCTGGGTCGTAGAGCCCGAGACGGCCGCCGGCAGGGGCGCGGGGCAGTTCCACCGGATCGCCGGCCGTGTAGTCCGGACTCACCCGAACGGCACCTGCCAGGGCCGCGCGCTCCAAGGTGTCGCGCTGGCCTGCGTACAGGGACGAGCGGATGGCCAGGGCCAGGGGAACGGCGAGCAGGACGACGGCGACCAGGGCGGCGATGAGGGCGACTCGCACCACGCGCTGTCTCATGCCTTCATCATGCGGGCTGTCCGCCCGCCCCACCCGGGCGCGGCGGCGCTTTTGCCGTCGTCTAACCCTCGGCGAGCGCAACGTTAACCGGCCGCTTCCTAGCGTGGCTGCCATGACCGTCCGGACCGCGAATTCCTGGAGGGCAGTGGCCATGGCAGCGCAGATACGGATACCCGCGGCCGTCGGGCTGGCACTGGCGGTGGCGATCACCGCCGGCTGCTCCGGCTCGACGACACACGCCTCCTCGACCACCGGAGCGGCGGGCGTGAGCGGGCAGAGTCGGCCCGCGCCCACCGAGTCCAATCCCCCCGGTGACATACCCGACAACCAGGTCTACGTCCTCTACCGGCCGGCCTCGGGCGCCTTCACAGGCTTCACGGTGAAGATTCCCGAAGGCTGGTCCCGCACCGTCCAGGGCAACGCGACGGCGTTCACGGACAAGCTCAACACCGTCAGGATCACGACCGCCGCGGCCGCGGCTGCCCCCACCGCCGGCTCGGTCGCGAACACGGTCGTGCCACCACTTCGCTCCCAGGTGACGCAGTTCGCCGAGCCGAAGGTGTCGGAGGTGAACCGGCACGCCGGCCGCGTCGTCCTGCTCACCTATCAGGGCGACTCCGCAAGGGACCCGGTCACCGGCAAGGTGGTCCGCGACGCGTTCGAGCGGTACGCGTTCTTCCGGGCGGGGCACGAGGTGGACCTGACCCTGTCGGGGCCGGTCAAGGCCGACAACGTCGACCCGTGGCGCATCGTCAGCGACTCCTTCACGTGGCGGTGAGCGCACCATGCCCGACGGAACACACGCTGACGGTGTCGCTCATGACGTGCTCAGGGCCCGCGAGCTGTATCGGTTCTACCGAGCCGGGGAGGAGGAGACACTCGCGCTGCGCGGGGTGTCGCTCAGGGTGCGGCGCGGTGAGACGGTCGCGGTCGTGGGTCCGTCCGGGGCCGGGAAGTCGACCCTGCTGGCGTGCCTGGCCGGACTCGACGAGCCCTCCGGCGGCGAGGTCCACGTCGACGGCGTACGGATCAGCCACCGGCCCGAGACCGAGCGGGCCCGGTTGCGGGCCGGGCACATCGGCGTCCTGCTGCAGTCCCGCAACCTGCTGCCGCACCTGAGCGTGCGGGACAACGTCCGCCTGCCGCAGCGGGCGCGGGGCCGCGGGGCGCCCGTGTCGGCCGAGGAACTGCTGGCCCGGGTGGGGCTGGCCGACCGGTCGCACGCCCTGCCGAGCGAGCTGTCCGGCGGCGAGCTGGCGCGGGCCGGGCTCGCCGTCGCGCTGGCCAACGCGCCCGCCGTCCTGCTCGCCGACGAACCGACCGGTGAACTGGACGGCGAGACCGAGCGGTTGGTGTTGTCCATGCTGCGGGAGCGGGCCGCGGAGGGGTGTGCGGTGCTGATCGTCACGCACAGCCGGGAGGCCGTCCGCATCGCGGACCGGGTGATCACCCTGACGGACGGGAAGGCCACCGAGGCCCGGCGCCAGGACCGCGAGGAGGCGCCCGATGCCGTCGGATGAGGTGCTTGTCAGCTGCGCGGACGCGGCCCTGACCTTCGGCCGGGGACCCGGGGCGGTCGTGGCCGTGCACGGAGCCGACCTGGCGATCCGGGCCGGGGACCGGCTCGCCGTCGTCGGGCCCTCGGGGTCGGGCAAGAGCTCGCTGCTGCACCTGCTGGCCGGGCTCGAACAAGCCACCAGCGGTACCGTCACCCGGGCCGCCTCGCTCGGGCCGTACGACATCGGCCTGGTGTTCCAGGGCGACAGCCTGATCCCCGCCCTGAACGTGGCGGAGAACACCGCTCTGCCCATGGTCCTCACCGATCGTCCGGAGGACGAGGCGCGACTGTGCGCGCTCGCGGCACTCGCCCTGGTGGACGCCGCCGACCTGGCCGACCGGCTCCCCGAGGAGATCTCCGGCGGCCAGGCCCAGCGGGTGGCCGCCGCCCGGGTCCTGGCCCAGGCGCCACGCCTGATCCTGGCCGACGAGCCCACCGGGCGGCTCGACCACGCCACCGGCGCCCACGTCCTGGACGCCCTGCTGACGGCCGCCGACCACACCGGCGCGGCACTTGTCGTCACGACCCACGACCCGGCCGTCGCCGCTCGGCTCACCGTCCGCCGCGGCATGCGCGACGGACGGCTGCTCGCACCCGAGGAGGTTCCATGAGCACCGCCTGGTCGCAGGGACCGCACCGGGACCGCACGGGAACCCTGCAGGCCTCCGAGGAGATGCCATGATCGCCACCTGGGCCCGCGGGCTGGCCCGCCACCGCACCGGACGGCTCCTGGCCGCCCTGACCGGCATCGCGCTCGCGGTCGCCCTGGTCGCCGCGCTCGGCTCCTTCCTCACCGCGTCGAAGGCGACCATGACCCAGCGCGCCGTGCGCTCCGTCGCCGTGGACTGGCAGGTGCAGGTGCAGCCCGGCGCCGACCCGCACACGGTCCGGTCCCTGGTGGTCGGGACGCCGGGCATCCGTACCGCCCTGCCCGTCGGCTTCGCACACACCAGCGGCTTCACCGCTCGCGTGCAGGGCAGCACCCAGTCCACCGGCCCCGGCATGGCCCTCGGGCTGCCCGACGGCTACCGCGCCCGGTTTCCCGACGCCATCCGCACGCTCTCCGGCTCGTCCACCGGTGTCCTGCTGGCCCAGCAGACGGCCTCCAACCTGCATGCGGCCCCCGGCGACACCGTCGGCGTCCGGTTGCCCGGTGCCGGTCTGCGGCAGGTGAAGGTGGACGGTGTGGTCGACCTGCCCCAGGCCGACTCCCTCTTCCAGACCGTCGGCGCCCCCAGCCAGTCCCAGCCGACCGCGCCCCCGGACAACGTCGTCCTCCTGCCCGCCGCCCGCTTCACCGCCCTCACCCGCGGCGCCACCGGTGTCACCACCCAGATCCACGCCGCTCGCGACAACACCCGGCTGCCCTCCGACCCGGCCGCGGCATACTCCGCCGTCACCGGCGCCGCCCACAACCTGGAAGCCCGCTCCGCGGGCACGGCCCTGGTCGGCGACAACATCGGCGCGGCTCTCGACTCGACCCGCCAGGACGCCCTGTACGCCCAGATCCTCTTCCTCTTCCTCGGCGTGCCGGGCGCGGTGCTGGCCGCCGCACTGACGGCGGCGGTCGCCTCGGCCGGCGGCGCACGGCGCCGCCAGGAACAGGGGCTCCTGCGACTGCGGGGCCTGCGGCCCCGTCAGATCACCGTACTCGCGGGTCTGGAGGCCGCCCTGATCGGCCTGGCAGGAGGTCTGGCCGGGCTGGGCCTCGCCGCCCTCACCGGCCGTGTCGCCTTCGGCACGGCCTCCTTCGGCGCGAGCGCGGCGACCTGGTCCGTCTGGTACGCCGTCGCCTTCGTACTCGGAGTCGCGGTGGCCGCGGGCGCCGTCGTGGTCCCCGCCCTGCGAGACCTGCGCACGGTCACCGTCGCCGACACCCGCAAGCAGGAGGACGTACGACGCGCCCGATCGCCCTGGTGGATGCGGTACGGCCTGGACTTCGCCCTGCTGATCGGTTCGTGGCTCATCTTCCGCGCCTCCTCCGGCAACCAGTACGCACTCGTCCTGGCGCCCGAGGGCGTTCCCAGCATCTCCGTGTCGTACTGGGCCTTTCTCGGCCCCGCCCTGCTGTGGATCGGCGCGGCCCTGCTGCTGTGGCGCCTCACCCTTCTCGCCCTCACCCACGGCCGCCCCGCCCTGGCCCGTGTGGTCCGGCCGCTGACCGCGACCCTGGCCGGCACCACCGCCGCAGTCCTGGCCCGGCGCCGCCGCCCGTTCGCCCGGTCGGTGGTCCTCCTCGCCCTCGCCGTCTCCTTCGCGGTCTCCACCGCCGTGTTCAACGCCACCTACCACCAGCAGGCCGAGATCGACGCCCGGCTGACCAACGGCGCCGACGTCACCGTCACCGAACCACCCGGCGCCCAGGTCCCGCCCTCGGCCGGGGCAGCACTGAAGATCCCCGGCGTACGGCAGGCCGAGCCGCTCCAGCACCGCTTCGCCTACGTCGGCTCCGACCTCCAGGACCTCTACGGCGTCCGCCCGGGCACCGTCGCGCGGGCCACCTCGCTCCAGGACGCCTACTTCTCCGGCGGCACCGCACACCAGCTCATGCGGCGCCTCACCCAGCGCCCGGACAACCTGCTCGTCAGCGCCGAGACGGTCAGCGACTTCCAGCTCTCACCGGGTGACACCGTCAACCTGCGCATCCAGGACACACGTACCAAGTCCCTGCGCACCGTGCCCTTCCACTACGCCGGAATCGTCAAGGAGTTCCCCACCGCCCCCAAGGACAGCTTCTTCGTCGCCAACGCCTCCTACGTCGCCAGGATGACCGGCAGCGACGCGGTCGGCGCCTTCCTGGTCGACACCGGCGGCACGAACCAGCAGCAGATCGCCGCCCAGCTGCGCCGCCGGCTCGGCACCAGCGCCACCGTCACCGACCTCACCCAGACCCGCGGCACCGTCGGCACCAGCCTGACCTCCGTCGACCTGGCGGGGCTGACCCGTATCGAACTCGCCTTCGCGGTCCTGCTGGCCGCCGGCGCCGGCGGACTCGTCCTCGCCCTCGGACTCGCCGAACGCCGTCGCACCTTCGCCATCGCCACCGTCCTCGGCGCAAAGGAGCGGCAACTGCGCGGCATGGTCCTCACCGAGGCCCTCCTGCTCGCGGCCGGTGGCCTCGCCGGAGGCGCGCTCATCGGCTGGGCCCTGTCCGAGATGCTCGTCAAGGAACTGACAGGCGTGTTCGACCCGCCGCCCGCGAGCCTGGCGGTCCCCGGTGCCTACCTGGCGCTCACCGGCATCGCCGCCGTCGCCGCCGTACTGGCCGCCGCCCTCAACGGAATCCGCGGCGCCCGCCGCCCTGCCATAGAGGAACTGCGCGACCTGTGAACAGCCGGAACCAGCTGACCGCGCAGGTCTCCCCACCCCCTCCTACGCTGTCGTCCATGGGGACGCTAGTCGCACCGGACCGCAGCCACCAGCGTGTCCTCGTCATCGAGGACGACGCCACCATCGGCCACCACCTGGAGGCCGGCCTGCGCGGCAACGGCTACACGCCCGCCTGGAGCCGCACCGGCACCAGCGCCCTGGCCGAGGCCGCCCGCACTCGCTACGACGCCGTACTCCTGGACCTCGGCCTGCCCGACACCGACGGCCTCGACGTCGCCCGCGCCCTGCGGGCCCGCTTCCCCAACCTTCTGATCGTGATCCTCACCGCCCGGACCGAGGACATCGACATCATCGCCGGGCTCGATGCCGGAGCCGACGACTACCTGGTCAAGCCCTTCACTCTGACCGTCCTGCTGGCCCGCCTGCGGGCCCATCTGCGCCGCCACACCGGCACGTCGTCGGCAGCGCCCGGGCCGGTCCGCCTCGGCGACCTCGTGCTCGACACCACCGCGCGCCGATGCACCCTCCGCGACAGCGAAGTCCTCCTGCGTCCCAAGGAGTTCGACCTGCTCGCCGTGCTGGCCCGGCATCCGGGCGAGGCGGTCTCGCGCGAGACCCTGATGGCGCAGGTCTGGGACGAGAACTGGTTCGGCTCCACCAAGACCCTCGACGTCACCATGGCAGCCCTGCGCCGCCGCCTGGCCCATGCCTCCGACGCGCTGCCCGGTCCGTGCACGCTGCCGGAGATCACCACCCTGCGGGGACACGGTTACCGGCTGGAGCGCTGAAGTCCGCACCATGGACACTACGACGGGGCCGTGGGCTGCTTCCTGTGGACGCAGGCCGACCGGAGTCGGCAGGGCCCGGTACGGGGGCTCGCGGCGGGCGTCTGCCTGATGGCGCTGCTGCGGCCGACAGGCGCGGCAGGGGCGTGCCTTCCGCTGCCGCCGGCACCGGCAGCCATACGGCGGCGGCGCTCCGGACGGCCGGCCGTGGACGGCGGCCTGCCGAGCCTGGCGGCCCGCTACGCGCATGTCACCGGCGTGGCCGGCACGGGCCGCCCGTCGAAGTCACAGGGACTGCGTGGCCACGGCCGGTGTGGCCGTCAGGAAGGGGCGCAGTGCCCCATGGCTCAGGGAGTCGATCAGCGGGGTGGCCCAGCGGCGCGACGCCAGGCTGACGAGGAAGGCGACGGGCAGTGCGAGGACTGCGGAACCGAGGACGTCGTGGGGGTAGTGGGCACCGACGTAGACGCGGCTGAAGCCCTCCACCACGGCGAACACGGCGGCGATCGCGCTCAGCCGGCGGTCCAGCAGGAACAGCGCGGCGACCGAGGCGGCGGCCACGGTGCTGTGCCCGCTGGGGAAGGCGTAGTCCGAGGGTGCGGGGCAGGTGTCGACGAGATAGGCGTGCGGCATCGACCGGCAGGGCCGCACCTCGGCCACGATTTTCTTGACGATCTCGGCGGCGGCGAAGGCGATCACGACGGCCGCCGGCGCGGCCAGCGCGAGGGTCATCGCCTGTGCGCCGCGGCGCCGGGCGGTCCACCAGCCCGCGATCATGAGGACCGCGAAGACGCCCAGTCCGAAGTTGGTCCACACCTCCATCGGCGTGTTGAGCCACGTCGTGGCGCGGGCGAGGTCGGTGACCGAGGTGAACAGCGATCCGTCGATGCCGGATCCGTCGAATGCCAGCTGCGCGGTGGCGGCCGCGGCCATAACGGGACGTCCCTCCGTATGAGTACGCCGACAGAGGACGGGACGAGCACGAGACGACGTGGCTCGGGGCCGCGCAGCCGAACGGCTCCCGCCTGCGCGATGGCGCCTTGGTGACATTGCGCTGATGCGAAGATGGCTGCCCGGTAAATCTACTACATCTTGTAGACGGGCGACTGGTCGAGGCGTGCCGCGCGTCCCGGTCCGTCAGGCGGCGAAGGCGTCGCGTGCCGGCCGGACTCCGCCGTTCAGCGGCGCCAGCCGGGCCGCGCCTGGCGTGCTGAGCGAGCGTGCCAGTCCGGCCGGCGGCAGCAGGGTGTCACCGGGCAGGAAGACGCCCACGGCGGGCACGGCGGTCTCGGCGAAGATCACGACCAGTACGGCCCAGGCGCCGAACCTCGCCGGCATCGCCTGTGGATCCAGCACCCCTGCGATGGTCGTGGGACCTGGTGGCATCGACGGGCCCTCCCCCTCCGGGTTCTTCTGCGCCCCACCAGTCTCTACGTCTTGTAGTAGGTTCACTTGCGCCCGCCCCCGGGGGTGTTGGACCCGGGGCGTTCGAACCTCTCGCGCCTGATGGTCGTTCCCTAAGTTCTACATCATGTAGTAGCTTCGGTGTTCGGCGCCACCGCGATCGAGTCGTGGCCCTGGTTCGCGCGCAGGCGCGGCCTCGGCCTGCCCGCGGTGCCGTCCGGGCCGGACCTGCCCGGCCGCGCCCCGTATCCCGTCAGGAGGCTGATCGACCGTGCCCTACCGCGACGACCTGGTGCCGGAGCCGGTGCCATCGCCGTCCGCCGCACCGCCGCAGAACCCGGGCACCCGGCGGATCGCGATCATCTCCGCCGGCGTCGGCGCGGGACACGACGGCGCGGCCGCGGGGCTGGCCCAGAGGCTCACCGAGCACGGGTTCCGGGTGGACCGGCACGACTTCCTCGACCTGCTGCCCGCTCAGGCCGGCCGCCTGCTGTGCGGTACCTACCACCGCATGCTGACCTGGATGCCGGAGGGCTATCAGCGCCTGTACGCGGCCACCGACCGGGCTGCACGCCCCGGCGTGGTGTGGCGGGCACTGTTCCGTGCCGCCGAGCGGCGCACACTGCGGGCGCTCGCGCCCGACACCTGTGCGGTCGTCTCCACCTACCCGGGCGCCAGCCAGGTCCTCGGCGCGCTCCGCCGGCGCGGCCTGCTGACCGTTCCGGCCTTCACCTACCTGACCGACTTCTCCGTCCACGCCCTGTGGGTGGCCCCCGGCATCGACGCCCATCTCGCCGTGCACCCCGTACCGGCGGCCCAGGCCCACGCGCAGGGCGCGGCCGCCGTCACCGTCGCCGGCCCCGTCACCGATCGGCGCTTCATCCCCGCCACCGCCGGACAACGGGCCGCCGCCCGCGACCGGTTCGCCCTGCCCGGGCACGGGCCCCTTGCCCTGCTCGTCGCCGGATCATGGGGAGTGGGCCCGGTGCGACGGGCCGCCGCCGAGATACAGGAGACCGGAGTCGCGGTACCCGTGGTGGTGTGCGGGCGCAACCAGGCCCTCGCGGACCAGTTGCGCCGGGACGGTATCGAGCACGCCTTCGGCTGGGTGGACGACATGCCGGGCCTGATGCACGCCTGCGACGTCCTGGTCCAGAACGCCGGCGGGCTGACGTCACTGGAGGCTTTCGCCGCAGGGCTGCCGGTGGTCAGCTACCGCTGCATCCCCGGTCACGGCCACACCAACGCCGCAGCCCTCGACGAGGCGGGCCTGGCGGCGTGGATCCGCGATCCGGCAGCGCTCGGCCCGATCCTGGCGGAACTCCTGCACGGACCGCGCGGCGAGGACCAGCGCGCGGCAGGACTCGCCCTGCACCGCTCAGCCCCCGGGCCGACATCCGCCATCGCCGCCAGAACCGGGCCGCAGTCCACGCCCGGCACCCCGACCCCATCGCGGCGGTTTCCCGCGAGACGACGGATCGCCCTGACCGCCGTCACCGTGACGGCCACGGCCTTCCTGGGCGTCGCCGCCCCACTCGCCCACGCCTACAACGAAACGCCCGCGCGCTTCAGCGCCGTCGCCCACTACCTGGACGGAGACGGACGATGACCCCGGCCCGCCTGGCCCGTGCCACCGCGCTCGCCTCGGCCGTGGCACTCCCCGCGCTCGCCGCCCTGAACGCCGCGCCCGGGATCTCCACGCTCGGCCCGCTGCGGAACACGGCCATGCCCCGCCTGGCCGGTCAGGGCCGGCCCGACCACGTGGCCCTCACCTTCGACGACGGCCCCGACCACCTCTCCACCCCGCACTTTCTCGGTCTTCTCGACGCGCGCGGGATGCGGGCCACCTTCTTCCTGCTCGGCTCGATGCTGGTCCGTTCACCCGGGTTGGCGAAGGAAATGGCCGCCGCCGGGCACGAGATCGCCGTACACGGCTGGCACCACCGCCCCCTGCTGCTCCGCGGTCCCCGTACCACCTACGACGACCTCGCCCGGGCCCGCGATGCCGTGGGCGACGTCACCGGAAGGCCACCGACGCTCTTCCGGCCGCCGTACGGGGTGATGACCACGGCCGCCCATCTGGCCTGCCGCCGCCTCGGTCTGACCCCGGTCCTGTGGACCTGCTGGGGCGAGGACTGGCGCAGGCGGGCCAGCCCGCGGTCCGTCCAGGACACCGTCCTGCGCGATCTGCGCGGTGGTGGCACCATCCTGCTGCACGACTCCGACTGCACCTCCGCCACCGGCTCCTGGCGCACCACCCTCGGCGCGCTGCCCCGCATCCTGGACGCCTGCCAGGCTCGCGGCTGGCAGGTCGGTCCCCTCCACGAACACGGCGTCCCGGCCGTTCGCGTCCGCCGGACCCAGGGGTCCTGACGCCGACGGCTCCCGTCCCGTGAACCGGGAGGGAGCCGTTCAGGCGGTGCAGGCGGGTGGCTTCAGTGGGTCAGGCGTGCCGGTGCGAGCGCCGGTTTCCGGTGACGAGGCGGTAGAGGAGGAGCAGGATGAGGGAGCCGACGATTGCGGCGATCCAGGTGGACAGGTCGAAGAACCCGTCGATGGAGTCGACGCCGAAGATCACCTTGCCGAGCCAGCCGCCCAGCAGACCGCCGACGATGCCGATGAGCATGGTGACGATGATGCCGCCGGGGTCCTTGCCCGGCATCAGGGCCTTGGCGATGGCGCCGGCGAGCAGGCCGATGATGATCCACGCGATGATGCCCATGGTGCGTCTCCGCTTCCTCGGATAAAGGCTGTGTCAGCTCATCGTGTGCACCGATCGCGCCCGAACAAACGTCTCATCCGGGTCACGGTCGTACCGGTTCCTGATCCGAGGGGGAGGGGCCGGAGTCATGAAGGCCGAGGACCGGTGGGCCCTCTCGCGGATGATCCGGCCTCCAGGAACCGGATCCTCGCCGGGCTCCGCACCGGCCTCCTGCTCGGACGAGTCCGCGGCGCTCAGCGGGGGCCCGTCGGCGAGTCGGCCCGACGCGCATCGCCGACCGGGCCGTCGGCCAGGGCGATCCGGGCGGTGACCCTCTTGCCGGAGGGTTCGAGGCGGACCTGGAACGCCTGGACGACGGCCATGACGATCTCCAGCCCGTGCTGACCGACCCTTCCGGGATCTCCCGGGCGGGCGGCGGGCTGTGCACGGGCACTGTCCCGTACGGTCACCTCCACGGTCCCGTCCATGATGCGCAGTTCCATCCACAAAGGCCCGGGGGCGTACTTGCGGGCGTTGGTGACCAGTTCGCTGACCACCAGCCGGGTGAGGTCCACGGCCCGCGCCGACACGGCCACACCATGGTCCGTCCGGGCACGGCTGAGGAAGTCCGCGGCGAGATGACGTGCTTCGCCTATACAGGCGTCGTCGCCGTCCAACGGGACGGCGGTGGCCATCGGACGAGGACTCGGCTCTCCTTCGCCTTCGCTGCCGGCAGACTCCACGCTTCGTCACCTTCGTTCCCGTCGCCCGTCGGCACCTGACCCGCGCGCTGCCCCTCTTGCTCCAAGTGCCCAGTCCTACCAGCGCTGTTCCCCGTAGTATCAGCGCTGACTCCTCGCACAGGAGTTGGCGGCCCAGCCGCTCCAGCGAACGCAGTCGAGGAATCGGTGACAGGCGCCCAGCCGGACCAGCGTGGCCAACTGACAGTCAGCGAATCCGTCCTCGATGGCGTCAGGGTCGTCGCCCTGCGCGGCGAACTGGACCACACCACACGCGATCTCGCCAGGCAGGCGCTGAACCCGCCCGCCACCGAGGCGATCCCGCGGACCGTCGCCGATCTGACCCGGCTGACCTTCATGGACTCGGCCGGCATCAACGCGCTCATCGCCGCTCACCGCGCGGCCACGGACGCCCAGGGCTGGCTGCGCGTGGCCGGTGCGCAACCGACCGTCCAGCGGGTACTGGAACTCGTCGGCATCGACGCTCTCATCCCCTGCCGTCCGACGGTGCGCGAAGCACTCGAGGGCTGACCCCGGAACGCGTGCCGTAGGCTGCACACGCCACCCGTTGACACACACGTACGAATATCGAAGTGGCATCCGCATGGCGAAACCGGACAACACCGTTGACCTGGTGAGGCTCCTTTCGGACGGCGACCGGGACCTGGCGGCGGTGTGGGTCGCCGAGGCGTCGGCCTCGCTGGGCAGTCGCGTGAGCGCGGCCGAGGTCGACCGCGAACTCCGGGAACTCTACGAAGCCCTGGTGGCGGCGTTGCGGGAGGGCGCGGTCGACGTCCACTCGGAGCAGATGTACGAGGTCCGGGCTCTGGTGACCGAACTGTCCCGGAACCGGGCCCGGCAGGGATTCTCCCCGAGCGAGACCGCCATCGGTGTCTTCGCGCTGAAGCGGGTCCTGGAACCCCTGCTGGCGGACGGGTCCGCCGAGGAGATCCAGGCGTATCTGCGGCTCGGTCGCATCCTGGACGGGTTGGGGCTCTTCACGATCGAGACCTACACGCAGACGCGGGAGGAGCTCATCACCGCGCAGGCGGAGCAACTCCTGGAGCTGTCCACGCCGGTCGTGCGGTGAGATCGTCGCCAGGTCCGCGGGGGGTGTCGTCATCGACATCAGCGCCCTGGAGATCGTCGACTCCTTCGTGGGACGCATGCCGGCGACGATGGCCGCCATCTCCCGCATGCTCCACGCCCGTACGGTCGTCGTGGGCATGCGCCCGGCCGTGGCCATCACCCTGGTGGAGCTGGGCCATTCGCTCGGCGGTGTCAGCACGGCCCAAGGGCTCCCCGCGGACGGCCCATCTGCCGATCATTCAGATCTCCGCGGCCGCCATGAGCCCGGACGACCACGCGGAGGGCCTGCGGCGAGGTGCGGACGCCTATCTCGACCAGCCCATCGACCCCGGCGAACTCCTCGCCACCGTCACCGCCACCCTGCGCTACGCCCGAGCCCGCCAACGCGCCGAACGGCTCGCGCAACGCCTGATCGCGCTGAACAGGGCGACGCTGGACGTCTACAGCGCGGTCGGCTTCCACTCCTTCGCCTCGGCGGCGACAGGCGGCGCGGCGGCCGTCCTGGCCGGCGCGGCCAGCGCGGTCTTCCTCTCACCCCACGCGCAAGCCGTGCACAGCATGGTCGACGGCCCGGAGAGCACCGTACGCACACACCCGGCCTCTGCGGGCCTCCCGGACCAACTGGCGGGCCGCTGCCTGAACGAGGAAACCGGCGTCGCGGTCGTCCGCCTCCCCGCCGGACAGTGGCGCGCCCTGCTTCCCGCCGACCATCTCCACGGGGAGGTCGCCCTCGCGGTCGCCCGTACCAAGCGCGGTCGTCCCCCTGTCTGCCTGGCCGTGCCCGCCGCCGCTCTGCACGGCGCCGACGACGAACAGCTCTTCCAGCAACTGGCCAACTCCAGCGCACTCGCGCTCGAAGCCCTGCGCACCTACAACGAGGAACACGCCCTGGGTCTCGCCCTGCAGCGTTCCTTCCTCCCCAAGGAAATGCCGACCGTCCCAGGCGTCGAACTGGCCTTCCGCTACCTGCCCGCCTCCGAACACGCCGAGATCGGCGGCGACTTCTACGAAGCGGTACAGACGGTCAACGGGCTGCTGCTCGCCATCGGAGACGTCGTCGGCCACTCGCTGACCGCCGCCGCCGTCATGGGCGAGGTACGGCACGCACTGCGCGCCTACGCCATCGAGGGCCATCCTCCGCACCACGTCCTGCAGCGCCTCGAAACGCTCCTGCACCAGTCCCAGCCCGGCGTCACGGTCACTCTCTGCCTCGCCCTCATCACCCCCGACCGCCGCCTGCACATCGCCAACGCCGGCCACATCCCCCCGCTCGTGATCGACCCGTGGGAAGGACCGCGCTTCCACCATCCGCACGGTCCGCTGCTGGGCCTGGGGCTCCCTCATCCGCCGCCCACCGTCCTTCCGGCCCCGCCCGGCACCCGCCTCCTCATGGTGACGGACGGCCTCGTCGAGGTACGCACCACCAACCTCGACACCAGCCTCGCCGAACTCCGCGCCGCCGTGGCCGACGGCCCGGCAGGACTCGAAAGCATGTGTGATCAGCTGCTCGCTCGTTTCGGGCAGAACAAGGACGACGACATCGCCTTGATCACAGCCCTGTTCCCGTGAGCGGCGGTCGGGGACGTGTCCGTCCCGGTCCGCGCTCAGGCCGTGCATAGGATGATCCCGATGCGCCCCACCGAGCAGCCCACCCCGCCCCCGCCGCACCGGCGGTGGCGAGCCGTGCTCGTGCTGGGCCTGCTGGCCGGACTGCTCGCCATGCACGCGCTGGCACCCGGCGGTGCCATGGGGTCCGGCGGGCACCGCGGCCATGAGCGGGTCTCGCCCATGACCGCCATGACCGCCATGGTCACCGAGTACGACGGCTGCTCGGGCGACGACGGCCACTGCGGCGGCAACCACGCGCGCCACGCCGACGCGACCTGCGCCTCGGGCGCGGTGAGCGGGGGACCGGCGCTGCCGGCCCTGGTCCCGGACCCGGTACCCGTCCCCGCGGCCGCCCTCTCGGCCGGTTCCCGCCCGGCCACCCCACCGGACGGCGCCCGCGCACCTCCCGACCTGGCCGAACTCCAGCTCCTGCGGATCTAGAGGCACCCGAGCCGGCCGTGCGCGTACCGCGCCGCGGTCGTGCTCCCGCGTGCCCCCTCACATCCACCGCAGGAGATCGACCATGAACACCACCCGTACCCGTGCCGTCCTCGTCGCGCTGACCGCGACCGCCGTCCTCGCCCTCGCCGCGTGCGGCAGCGGCGACGGCACCGCCCACAGCGGCACACCCGCCACCGCACATGCCGGCGCGTCCGCGTCGGACAGCGCCGCCGGCGCGCACAACGCGCAGGACGTGACCTTCGCGCAGCGCATGATCCCGCACCACCGGCAGGCCCTGGAGATGGCGGAGCTCGCCGCCGGCCGGGCCTCCTCGGCCCGGGTGAAGGACCTCGCCGCCCGGATCGAGAAGGCCCAGGACCCGGAGATCAAAACCATGTCCGGCTGGCTGAAGGCCTGGGGCGAGGACGTGCCCATGGCGGGCATGGACCACGGCGGCCACACCGGCATGGCCGGGATGATGGACGACACGGACATGACCGCGCTGAAGAAGGCCGAGGGGACGGACTTCGACACGATGTTCCTGACCATGATGGTCGAACACCACCGGGGCGCCGTCGAGATGGCCGGCACCGAGCGGTCCCAGGGCGCCTACGCCCCGGCCACCGGCCTGGCCGGTGACATCGTCACGGCCCAGAACGCCGAGATCAAGGAGATGAAGCAGCTCCTCGGCAAGGGCTGACCAGGGCAGAGGCGGCCGCGCCCGGCCGGCGCGGCCGCCCCTGCG
>NZ_JBEYFE010000034.1:0-96241 GCF_040634235.1 Streptomyces sp. NPDC007157 | reverse complement strand
GGGCCGCGTCCTGGAGTTGCACGGCTGAGCCAGCTGGCGTCGTCTTCGGGCCTGCTGGTGAGCCAGCCTGCCTGTTCGAGTTGACGGAGTCGGTCCGAGACGCTGCCTTGGTTGAGACCGGTCCCTGCACTACGACGCCGCGAAGAAGATCAACGGCCGCAAGCGACATATCACCGTGGACACGCTCGGCCTGCCGGTAATGATCACGGTGACGCCCGCCGACGTCCACGATCGCGACGCCGCGCGCGACGTCTTCTGGCGCTTGCGCCTCACCCAGCCACAGATCACCCAGGTCTGGGCAGACCGCGGCTACGCCGGCGACCTCGTGGACTCGGCCCGCGACCGCCTCTGGCTCACCCTGCGCATCGTCTCCCGGCCCAAAGGCGTCAAGGGCTTCGTCGTCCTGCCCCGCCGCTGGAAAGTCGAGCGCACGATCGGCTGGTGCATGAACGCCCGCCGCAACGCACGCGACTACGAACGCCTGCCCCAGCACTCCGAAGCACACCTGAACTGGGCACTCATCACCATGATGACCCGACGCCTCACCCGCAAGAGCCCCCGCACCAGCGAGTGGACGAGGAAAACCCGTGCCTGATCAGGAGCAGCTCGTCACGTGACTGAAAGGCGTTGCATCGGCCGTGGCGGCGACAACACCTCTGAACGAACTGCTCCCCCGAGTCGAGCACTTCCGAGATCATGAACCATGCTCCCGGATGACTGGCAATTCACTGAAGACGTCAACGACTTCCTCGCCCGAACCGGAGACTTCCTGCGCTCACGACCTGCCCTGCACAACACGCCGTTGACGGACATCGAGAAACTGCGGACACGCAGGACTGACGCGCGGGGTGCCGAAGCCACCCTTTTCGGGCGGCTGGAGTCCGGGGGTGAAGTCCGTGCCATCTTCTATCGCACGCCGCGCGGATACCTGTGGGTCACTCCCCTTTCTGCCGAGCAGACTGGCACCCTCGCGGCTCACCTGGCCGACCTCGGCCACTCTCCTTCAGGTGTCCTCGCGGACCACGACACCGCCACAGCCTTCGCGGATGCATGGCAACGGCAGACGGGCGCAGCACCGGTTCCTTTCTGGCGCACGCACCTCTATCGTCTCGGCACGCTGACACCACCGCAGCCGCTAGCTGAGGGCCGGGCTCGCGTGACGGGCGCACAGGACCACGAACAAGTCGTGCGCTGGTGTCGTGAGTTCTGCGTCGTCGTCGGGGAACAGGCCTCCATCGACTTGATCGATGCCGGCTCCTGGGCAGACTCACGCTTCGGTGACAGACACTTCACGTTCTGGGAGACCCCGGACTGCACTCCCGTCTCCATGGCGGCCGCGACATCGATCGTCGGCGGGATGGTCCGGGTGGACCCCGTCTACACCCCGGCCCACCTCCGGGGCCGTGGCTACGCGGGCGCCGTGACGGTCGAGGCGAGC
This sequence comes from Streptomyces sp. NPDC007157, assembly GCF_040634235.1. Classification (NCBI taxonomy): domain Bacteria; kingdom Bacillati; phylum Actinomycetota; class Actinomycetes; order Kitasatosporales; family Streptomycetaceae; genus Streptomyces; species Streptomyces sp. NPDC007157. The sequence continues at coordinate 94,803 of NZ_JBEYFE010000034.1, read as the reverse complement.
AGGGCCGCGTTGGCTGCAGGCGCGACGGACGTCGTTCTATTCACGGACCCGGCCAACCCCACGAGCAATGCCCTCTACCAGCGCATCGGCTACGTCCACCTCGCAGATTTCACCGGATACAAGTTCTCGTTCGGCACGCCAGAAGCCGGTTAGGAACACGACCAGCGGGAACGCACCTGCCGTCAGGGAGCTGATCCGCAGACGCCGCTCTACCGGTCACAGCGGGGAGGAAGAAAAACACCTACTGAACGAACTCGACGTCGGCACGCAGATCCCGGCTACGGAGCCAGGCGGCGGCCGCGGACTTCACATACAGGTGGTCGGCGCTGCTGACCCCGCGGGCGCGTCGGCCGCACAGGTGCGGCTGCTCGTCGGGGCCCGGGTGGTGGGCGAAGTGGCAGACCCGGTCAAGCAGCAGCCCGAACCAGAACGTGTCGTGCTCGTGACGGCGGCGGAAGGCGTCCACCTCGATCGCCTCCAGCGGCAGCATCAGCGGCTCCTCCGAGCCCGCACTACCCAGGACCGCCGTCTGAATCTGCCGCCTGTCACCCCGCACGAAACCCCGACTCTCGCCCCAACTCATCCTGCCACTGGCGGCGTTGTCCTCACAGAGGATCCGCTGCGCGAACCAGAAGAGGCAACCGGGAGCGTGGCCTGCCTGTTCGGCCAGCTGCCAGCTGTTCTTTCGAGCCACCGGGGGCGAGCAGTCCGCGTACGTAGTCACGCATACGGCGGCGAAGTTCCACACGGCCGAAGCGATGACCTATGGTCACGAAGAGGTCATCCAGTTCAAGGTCCCACTGCTCGGCAGCACTCTCGAAGATCACGTGGGGAAGCTTTCCCACCCGCTGTCATTACCTGCGGCGGTGTCGCACGTTCGAGGGGCGGCCTCAATGAGACCGCCCCTGATCACTCCACAGCCCGCTACACTCCAGCGGCCCAGCAAAACCCGCATGTCAGACAGCGAAATCCTGCTGGAGTACTAATTCCTAGGGATTTCTGGCGCATCACACTGGCGAGTCCCCGCCCCGCCGCCCAACACATGCCGTACCAGCTCCCCGTCCTTCCTAGGCACCGCCAGGTCATACGTCCCCGCGCCCGTGACGAGTTCGTATCGCTCGAACTTCCGGGCCAGGCGTACCTTCCCGGCCGTCGGCTTCAGCTGGAACGGCGCCTGGAGGGTTGCGCTCCGGCCTCCTCGCGCGTCGTTCCAGACCGGCGCCTCACCTGCGGCGAGCCGAAGGTAGCCCTGCCTCAGCCTCGCGATCTGCTTGCCCTTGCCGACCGAGACCTTGACCGTCCCGCCGATGCTCTGCGTGAACCCAACAACCCGCAGCGCCCGCCCGCCGTCGAAGTCCGCAATGTCCCGCGCGGACGTGCGGCGCCGGATCCATGCCCAGCGCAGCAGCACGTCCACCATGGTCTCGGTACCGGCGGAACGGCGTTCCGCCGGTGTCCCCTTTCCCATCGATTCCTCTCTACCTGCGTCCGATCTCACCGAAGTACTCGGCCGCCTCCCGCAGCGCGGCATCCAGCCTGGACAACCCCACGGAGAGCCACCACTGCCGCTCTGCGCTTTCGCATTCACGCCAGGCCCGCATGTAGGCCTCCTCGAGCTCCAGCACCCGTTCGGTGATCTCGATGTACTCCTCCGAGGAAAGCTCTCGGTTCCCGGTCGTGTATAGCCAGTGGTTCATTTCCTCACGGGCAACCAGAATCTCACCGACCCGACGAAGATGCAGACCGCCGACCTTCTTACTGACGATGATCTCCGCAAGGATCTGATTCGGGTTTTCTTCTTCGGGCACCGGAATTAACTCCAGCATTCGTTTCGGCGTTGTTTTCGGGACGTCCTGGACTACTCGTCCAGCATTCGCTTCAGTCTGATCATTCCTCTGGCACCCGCCGGGATATCGACACCGCCTGCCCGCAGGATGTCGACACAGTAGGTCACGCAGCTGTTGTGGATTCCATCGTACGGACCCAGGTCCGCGTCGATGGAGTCCTCCTGCGCCTGCCGCGCGGCGCCAGCGTCCGGCAGATCGAAAGTTCGCTCGATGGTGTTGGGGCCGAGCTCCTCTGCGATGTCCGCAGTGGTGGGCTGACCGCTGAAGGACCCGTTGATGTCGGGGACGCCGTTGATCACCTGTTCCGTCTCCAGCACTGGGTGGCCGGGAGCGTGGACGCGGATGGTGGCGTGGCCTGAGTCGCCCATCTCAGGGTCCCACCGGACCGTCGCAGTACCGCGCTTGGAGGGAGTGGCCACACGCTTGGGCTTGGCCGTCTCCGCACGGTCTTCCGCCTTCGCCGCTCCAGAACTGGCCGTGCTCTCCGACGCGCTGCTGGCCTCCTTAGCCCCGGATCTGCTTGCCGCTTTCGACGCGGTGGCGGTTTCGGCCCCCTCAGTGACGGCCGCCGCACCGGCGGTGGCGATACCTACCTCGCCAGCGATGACCGCCCCACCCTCGCTCGCCACCCCGACGGCGGCTCCGGTGACCGCTGCTCCGAGGCCGCCCATTTCGGCGCCCGCGGTGAATCCCTCGGCGCCGGCCGCCAGGACGGCTCCGCAGGCGCCCGCCGTGGCAGCCACGCAGGCGACCACCCCGACCACCGCCGCCGTGGCCACCACCGCCGCGATCACCGGGTGCCGCTGGACGACGTGGTAGGCCTTCTTGGCGTAGCAGGAGAAGGACCAGCCGCAGCTGTGGTGCGAGCTGCCTCCCCCTCCGCCGCTTGTGCCGCTGCCGCTGTGGTGGGTTCCGCCTCCGTCGCCGTCGCTCGTGGTGGAGGAGGACGTGCAGCCGGTGGTAGGGCAGCCGCCGTCGCCACCGGGGTCCATCACGTTCATCAGGCCCGTGGGGTCGCTGCCCGTGATCGGGTTGTCCGCCGCGTACGTGTACCCGTCGATCTGCTGGGCGTCGGTCAGCTCGAGGACTGGGTCGTCCGAGACGAAGCGGCCGATGGTCGGGTCGTAGTCTCTCGCTCCGAGGTGTGTCAGCCCCGTCGTGGCGTCGACGACACCGCTGACGAATCCCTTGTCGCCCAGCCAGGAGCCCGAGCTCGGCTGGGTGCCGCGGGCGTTGCCGAAGGGGTCGAGGCGCCGGCGGGTCAGCGACTGTGTCGTCGCGTCCACCGCGGTTTCGGCGGTGTCGTGGGCGTCCGTGACCTGCCACTGCAGGCCGCCCGTGCTGGTGCGCACGGCGATGGTCTGGCCGGCCCAGGTGTAGTACCGCGTGCCCGTGGCCGTCGTCGCGCCCTTGGCTACGTGCAGTTCGGTGTCGCCGAGGTAGAGGGTGGTGCCGGAGTCGTCGCGGGAGAGGAGCCGGTTGCCGTCGGCGTCGTAGAGATAGGAGGCCGACGTCCCGTCCGCGTTGGTCACCTTGGTGAGGTGGCCCTCGCTGTCCCAGTCCAGCGTCTGGGTCTTGCCGTCCAGCGTGCGGGTGTGGGTGTTGCCCGCGCTGTCGTAGGTGTAGCTGTTCTTGGTGGTCGTGGAGCCCTTGGTCGTCGTCGACGACGACAGGGTGTGCGGCTGGGTGCCGCCCGCCGGCGGGTACCCGTACGACGTCGACGTGTCCGAACCGCCCGCCGTGGTCGCGTGGTCGACGTCGGTCTTGCGGTTGCCCAGGTCGTCATAGGCGTAGCTGTGCCAGTACGGTGCCGGGCCGCCGAGGACCGCCGTGGACGCGGCGGCGGCGCAGCCGTCGGTGGCCGTCCAGGCCTCGGTGAGCCGGTCGTGGCCGTCGTAGCGGTAGCACTGGACGTCGTCGAGGCCGTCGGCGTGCGTGGCGACCTTCGTCGGGTTGCCCGCGTCGTCGTAGGTGTACGTCGTGTCCTGGACGGGTGCGCTCTGCGCGTCGTCGGTGACCAGTTCCCGCTGGAGGCGGCGGGTGCCGTCCTCATAGGTGTTGGTGATCTGGAGCCACTTGGCGGTGTCCGAGGAGGAAACCCCCAGCGTGAGCTGGCTGATGTCGCTGAGCTTGGTGTAGGTGGTGTTCTGAACGTAGCCGGTGGCGCCGTTCAGCGTCGTCGGCATGCTCAGATCGTTGTAGCCGTACTCCAGCGACTCGGCGGGAAGTCCGCCAGCGGCCGGGTCGGAGGTGACCTGGATGGTTCCGTCGAGGTTGTAGCCGGTGGTCGACGTGTACGTGCCGGCCAGCGCCTCCTCTCCCGTTACCGATGGGATGGTGACTCGGGTCAGGGTCGGCCGGTACAGGGAGTCGTAAGCACCGATCTGACTGATGTACGCACTCCCGGACCCGGAAGAGCCGCCGACGTACCGGATGGCCGACGTCGGCTGCCCCTTGGCCACCGAGTCGTAGGTCCACTTGGCCAGCTCGTGCGCCGCGTCCTTCGTCTTGCCGTCGTACATGTCGGTCTTGCGGCCGAGGATGTCGTACGTGTAGCTGAGCGTCTTCTCGTCAGCTGTGCCGAGTGCCGTGGTGGTCGTGGCGACCTGGTCCAGGTCGTCGTACGTCGTCTGCGTCGTACCCGTGTCGGGGTCCGTCGACGTCGTCTTGCGGCCCATCAGGTCGTAGCCGTACGACCACGTGTTGCCGTCGTCGTCTACGACCTCCTTCAGCCGGCTCTTCGCGTCGTAGTGGTACTTGATGGACGTGTAGGTGCCGGTCGGGGTGCCGTTGTCGTACTGCCGGGTCTCGACGGTGCGGCCGAGGGTGTCGGTCAGAGTCGTCGTCGCGATGCCACCCTGGGGCGGGGTGATCGTGACCCGGTCACCGCCGTACGCCGTGGAGGTCGTCCAACGCTTGGTGCCGAGCGCGTAGAAGTCCTCCGCCGTGGCACGGCCCGCGCCGTCGAACGTGGTCAGGGTCTGGGACGGGACCGCGGAGGTGATGTTCGCCAAGGCCCCGGACGGGGAGACGTTGTCGGTGTAGTCGGCGTCGGACTCGACGGCCAGACCGCGGCTGTCGTACTTGGTCTCCGCGATGACCCGCCCGCCGCCCGGCGCCGGGGTCTGGGTCTGGCGAGGTCGCAGCAGCGCATCGTAGAGGGCGTATGTCGTGTCGTACGTCGTGCCGTCGTTGTTGAGCTTGCCCGTGGAGACTGCGGAGGCGACGGTGTTGGAGATCGCGTAGGTGTAGACGAGGCTCGCGGACTGTCCCGAGGACTTGGAGCGGTTGGCCAGCCACAGGCTGGTCAGCCGACCGAGGCCGTCGTATGCGTAGTCCGTTCGCTTGCTGTTGGGGTCGACGACCGAGGTGGCGAGGCCACGCGCCGGGTCGAAGGTGGTGGTGGTCGAGTAGTTCTTGGCGTCTGTGGTGACCGTGCTGGTCAACGGGCCGCCAGTGGTGGGCGTGTACTTGGTGGTGCTGACCGTGTTCTGGTCCGCGTCCTTGACCGAGTCGACGCGGCCCTGCGTGTCGTAGTGGGAGGTAGACACCGTCTGGTAGACGGGGCTGCCACTGCTGTACGACGAGAGGCGCTGCGTGGACGTCTCGTCGCCGAGGATCGGGGCGGTGCCGTAGGCCTGGCTGTCGTAGAGGGTACGGACATCGGAGACCACGTCGTCGGGGCGGGTCGTCGCCGCATCGCAGGCCACGTCGACCGTCTCGACCCGGGTGGGGAAGGCCATCAGCCAGTCGGTGGTGTTGTTCGCGATCGTCGTGCGGGTGCACTGCTCGTCGCCCTGGACGGCCGTGTCGCCTTCGTCGTCGACCGTCTGCGCCGCACCGGTCGTCGGGTCGTACGTCGTGGTCACCAGGGTGTTGCGGGGGTCGCCTGAGGACCGGTCGGTGCGGGTGTGCACCGCTGCCGGGCGGGTGAAGTAGCTGCTGCGGGTGCCGTCCGTGGCTGTCTGGTGGAGCCACTGGTCGGTGATCGTGCCGGACACCTCGGCGGAACCGTTGTAGGTGATCGACTCGCGGACGTTCCCGGCGAGCGGATCGTCGTCGGTCACCGAAGTCTCGGTGGAGTCGGTCACCTTGGCACTGCGTGTGGTTCCGTCGGACTGCTTGTCGCCGTCCATGCCGCGGAAGTAGGTGGCTACGGTCTTCGTCCGTGTGGACTGCGCATCGCCCGTGGTCGTGGTGACGCTGCCGTAGCCGCGCCACTGCGACCAGGTCTTGCGCTTGGCGGGGGCGGTGACGTTGTCGCTGTCGTAGTGCCAGGCCGGGGAGCCGTTGTAGGTGTAGTCGGTCTCCTTCAGCGGGGCCCCGCCGGTCGGGTCGGACTCGGTGACCTGGGTGACGACGTACTTGTGGAACCAGTCGAGTTGGGGATCGGCCGTGAACGGCGGCTGCCAGTACGTCGGGAAGCAGCGCAGGGTGTCGGAATCCGGCGCGCTCGGCATGGTCTTACCCGCCACGCACTGCGGGTCGGAGTAGTTGACGGTCAAGACCGAGCCGGTCTCCGACGTGATTGTCCGCACCCGCCACTTGACCAGCGCGGCGATGTCGTCGTGGGTGGTGTCGACCCGGTTGAACAACTGGACGCCGGCGAAGGTGACCGGCGGCATGTCCTTGGTGGAGCCGTCCTTGCCGGTGCGGGTGATGGACTTGAGCCACAGGCCTGGGGAGGTGCCGTCGCCGGGGTCGGGGAAGGACTGGTCAAGAGCCCAGGTGTCGACGTCCCGGTATGCGGGTGGGGTCTGGCTCGCGTCCCAGATGCTGGTGGTCACACCGGTCAGCCGCTTGCGGGAGAAGAACGTCGGCCCGGTCGCCGTGCACACTTTGCCCGAGGCACAGACCTGGTCGAACGGCACGTCCGGCCAGTGCGAGGCGGTGCTGGAGGTGAGCGAGGAGCAGTTCTCGCTGCTGGTCACCAGGCAGCGTTCGGCGGTGGTGAAGGAGACTTTCTCCGGCGCCGTGCCGAACACCGTCGAGGACGTGATCCCATAGTCGATCCGGCTCAGGTAGCCGCCGCGGTCGTACACCGTACCGTTGTCGGTCGTGGTGCCGTTCTTGGCGTAGTAGCTGGTCTCCTTGGTGTACCAGTACGACATCGCGTTGCCGTGGGGGTCCACAACGTAGTCCAGGTTCCAGCGCCAGGCCTGGGTGAGCGCGCGGCCGGAGAACGACGTCCCCTGGTCGTAGCCCGGTTCGCCGGAGTCGTCGCCGAACACCGGGGCGGTCCAAGTGGAGTTGGTGACCGCATCACCGGTGGTCCAGCCCGGCAGACGGTTCTTGCCGAAGACGTACTGGGTGCCGTCCGCGGTGGTGACGGTCCAGTACTCGCCGTCGTTGTCGCCGTTGGTCGCGCCGGTGGAGTGGGTGATTCGCTCGCCGTCGTCGGCCTTGGCATGCCACTCGCCGGACGTCGAGTCCTTGATCAGCGGGCTGGACTTGCCGCCGAGGACGAGGGTGGCGTTGTCGTTCGCCCAGCACTCGTCATTCTTGCCGGACTGCCCGTCGTCGTCACAGGAGTCGTAGGACCGCTCGATGTATCCGGTCGTCAGATCGAAACCCTCACCGATCCAGGAGGGCTGGTTGTTGGTCGACGGCAGCCGTCCGTCCACACTCTGCGCGTCGTAGGTGATCGCCAGGTTGGGGGACGGGCCTCCGTTGGACGGCGGCACCGACAGCGGGTACGACCAGGTGAAGTCACCGCTGGAGCCGCCCGCACTCCACGACGCGGACGGGTTCAGGGACGTCGCCTGGTAGGAACCAGCGCCCGACTTCGCCGCGGCGGTTGCGGCGACCGTCATGGTGGAGAGGGTGAGGGGCGCCGTGGCGGTGAGGGTGCGGGCCGCCGTGTCGTTCTTCGTGGGCAGTGGCGTCGCGGTACGGCACTTCTTCAGGACCGGGGTGGTCAGCGCGCAGGACGGCAGGCGCACCAGCGAGAGCCGGGACGCGTAGTCGCCGCCGTAGGCGTTCGCGAAGCCCGAATAGTCCAGGGTGAAGCGGGTCTTGGCAGCGGCCTTCGGCCCGTCGGCGCGGGTGAGGGAGAGGACGGCGCCGTGGATACCGAGGGCGGTGGCCGTGCTGTGCGGGGCCGTACGGATGGTGACCTTCGCGGCCGCAGCGCCCTCGGCGGGGCCTGTCAGCCGCACGGGAAGACTCCCGACGGTAGCTGCCGCGGCCGAACCCCCGCCCACCTTCATGGCCTTGGCGGCAGCGGTGGGCCAGGTCACCGGCCTGGCGACGGCCCCGGCGGTCCGGGCTGCCGCCGCCTTCGCCGGGTCCTTGCGCGCGGCAGTCTTCGCCTTGAAGGCAACGGCCGTACCGGTCGCCACCGCTGGCGCGTCCACCGTGTGGTGGCCGTGCCGTTCGCTCGCCCACACCGCGGGGGCGGTGCCGAGGCCGGTGGCCACCACCGCGCTCGCCGTGACGCCGACCACCCACAGCCGTGCCCGCCGCAGCGGCCTGTGCCGTAGCCCACCCATGACTGAACTCCCCCTGCTTCGAAGGTCGTCGGATCGCATGCCGGTACGTGTCGTCGCGGCCCGCGCCGCGATAGGTGCCGCCGTTACAGCGGAATGGGCACTTCGTTGGCGTACATCTGGTTGATGTCGGTGTCGGAGATGACCCCGGTCCACACCCGCACGTCGTCCACGAGAGCGTGGGCGAAGTCGCTGTACGCGCCGGTGCTGATCCGTCCGCGCCCGATGTTGAAGGTCCCGGTGGCCTGCCAGGACGAGGTGAACACGACACCGTCGCCGGTGTCGTCATCGGTGTCCGTGTCGCCCTGCGCGCCTTGGCGGACTCCGTTGACGTAGAGGAAGAGCTGGTGGTGGGCGCCGTCGTACACACCGGTCAGCAGGGTCCACAGGCCCGGATCGACCAGTTGTGCCGAGGCGGTGGTGGCGGGCACCTTCACCACCGTGGCGGCGGTGCCGAGAGCGTCTGCGGTGGTGCGGCCGAACACCCAGTTCCCCTGCTTGGAGCCCGCCGCCTGGTCGTACCACAGACCCCACGAGTCACGGACACCGCCGGACTGGGTGGCGATCCGCATGTGGTGGGCCACCGTGGTGTCGGACAGCGCGTCCACGTCGAGCTTGGCCCAGGCAGCCACGGTGAAGTCGCCCTGCGAGTCGACGATCGGGCCGTTCGCGGTGGCGTTGGCCGTTGACGTGCCATCCAGGGAGAGGACGTTGCCCTTGCCGCCGTCGGTGTCGGTGGCCCAGGAGCCGCCGCCGGCGACCGTGGCCGTATGCCCGTATCCGGAGGAGTCCGAGGCGCTGGTGCCCGTGGTCTCCTCCAGCTTCCAGTCGGCGGCGAGCGCTGGCTGAGCGTGGCCGGTGTTCGGGTCGGTCATCGCCTGGAGGTCGGCGATCTCCTCCTCGGACAGGATCCGGTTCCAGGCGGTCACCTCGTCGACCTGGCCCGGGAAGTAGTCGGTGAACGCACCCCCGGCCTGTCCCCGGGCGATCTGCAGGCCGCCGGTGCCCTGCCAGGGCGTGGTGAAGGAGACCGGGTCACCCTGCGGTACACCGTTGACGAACAGCTGGACGGTCTGCTCCTGTGCGTCGTACACACCCATCACGTGTGTCCAGACGCCCACTTCGGGCGTGGTGGTACCGACCGAGCGGACGATCGTCGGCGCTGCTACGTCCGTGGTGTACCGGTTGAAGACCCACGCGTTGTAGGAGGTCGAGTAGTAGATCGCGAACGCCGAACCGCTGACGCCCGCCTGCGCGACCGCGACCGCGTTGTGGGAGTTACCGGTCAGCCGGGCCCACGCCGAGATCGTGAAGCTCTTGGTGGTGTCCAGGACCGACGAGCCGGTCGCCGCGTACGACGATGTGCCGTCCGTCTGAAGAGACTTGCCGAGCCGGGCGAGGGAGGACCAGCCGGCCGAACCGGCCAGGGCCGCCGTGCGGCCGCCGATGTCGTCGCTGGCCGTGCTGCCGGTGCCCTCGTCGAAGGACCAGTGGGCGACAGGGCCTACGCCCGGCGCGACCTTGAAGGTGTACGTGTAGCTGGCCGAGGCGTTGCCCGCCGCGTCCCAGGTCTGCACGGTCAGGGTGTTGACCCCGCGCATGTCGGGCGCCAGGGACACCGCATAGCTGGTGGTCGCGGTGGTGAAGGTCTTGGTCCGCACCGGGTTGTCGTTGAGCTGGTAGGTGTACTTGACCACGTCCGAGGCCCCGTTGGCCTTGAGCGTGAACGAACCCGGTGCGCCCACACCGCCGTAGGCCGTGCAGTCATCCGGACTGTCAGGGCTCGCGCACTCCTGGTACGTCGCCGAGTCGACGTCCGGCTGCACCGGCGCCGAGGAGTCGATCCGGAACCAGCATCCGCTCGTCCATCCCGAGTACATGTAGGCGGTCTTGCCGTTGAAGGAGTACTTGTACTCACTGCGGGCGCGGAACCAGTACGTCTGCCCGTTCGTCAGCCCCGGAGACGTCCACGTGCCCGTGGTACCGGACGTCGTGTACGCCGACGGACTGCCCGAACCGGCCAGCGGATCGGTGGCATCGGCGTCGTACTTGTACACCTGGAAGTCGGGACGCAGCGTCGACTGCGAACCGTCCGCCGACTTCGGCGCGGCACCCAGTGTGGGCGTCGTGTCCCGGATCACGGCGGCCGTGGCACGGCTCGTCGCACACGCCAGATTCGGGTTGGACAGCTTCACACCCGTCGGCACGGACGGCTTGGACACGAAGGTCACCGACAGGGTCGGCTTGTGGTCCGACGGCGAGGCGAACTGCTTCCAGGCAATGTCGTCCCCCTCGTCGGCGGCCTGCAGCCCGAGCGTGGTGGTCGAAGACGACTGCCCCGCGGTGTAGCTCACCGCACCTGTGGCGTCGAAGTCGACATTCCCACCGGGGCAGGAGGACGAGTAGCCCTTGGCCGTGGAGACCGAGTCCACCTGGTCGGACCAGGCCGGCTGCTTCGACCAGGTCGTGGACGACGAGATCGTTCCGGTGCGCCACAACTGCACGGCCTTGTCCGTGCAGTTGGCCGACCACACCTCCAATGCCTGGAAGGTCGCCGACAGGATCTTCTTGCCGCCCAGCGTGTGCGTGTCGAACTGGTAGAACGACCGCGCCTTCTTGTTGTCCACCCACGCGTCGTAGCCGACACCCAGCGCATGCGAGGTTTTCCAGAACGACGTCGAGGGCGAACTCGTCCACACCGTCGTCCACCCCGAGAGGGAGGCGCTGGTCGTCTGAGGATCCAGCACCACAGGGTAGGTGGTGCCAGGGTCGTCGAGGAATGACCGCGCGGGCTTCAGGGTCAGTGCGTCGTCCGAGACCGTCACGTCCATGACGGTCGACCGGGCGCCGGGAGCCGGCCCGTTCAGTGCGCTTTCGTCTGCGGCAGCAGTCATGCGCGCAGGACTGGTCACGGCGTACGACGCCTGTGAGGCAGTACCGTACGAAGCCGCCGACGCAGTCGTCGAGCCGGTACCCGACGAGGCGGCCGGCGCGGCCGAGGAGTCGTACATCAGCGCCGTACCCGTAGTGAAGACCGGCCGCCCCTGGCCGTCGACGAAGGCGGCACCGCCGGAGTGCGTGTCGTGCGCGGACACACCGTCGACCGAGACGGGGAACCGAATGCTCGACAGATCCGTGTTCTGCGCGGCGTCTCGCGACTTGACCACCAGGTTTTCACTGAAACCGTCCGGTGTGGCCTGTACGACCAGGTCTGTCCCGGGCATGACATTCTGATAGGTCGCCGTAGCACCCGCCAGCGTCGGCGCAGGCAACGTCCACGGAGAGCCGACACTGTACGTCTTCCCGTCCTGAGTGATGCTTGCCAGAGGGTCACGCACGCCACCCCCCGAGAAGACGATGTCCGCCGCGGCGGCCTTCGGTACGACCTTGCCGGACGACGTCGTCTGCAGGTCCGTGTCGACCGGCACCCAGCCCGACGCCTTCTCCGCGCGCACCGGCACCGGATCGAACTCGACCGAGAACGTGCCGTCCGGCTGCGCCGTGACGAGTTGCGTGGGGGTCGTCTCCGCGCTCACCTCAACGGGCGAGCCGGACGCCGCAGCCTTCTGCGACGCGACTGCCTCGGGCGACAGATCACTTGCACTGCCGCCAGCCGCCGCCGGCGAGGACTCCGCCGCGGCCGCACCGACCGCCTGGACGCCCGCGACGCCCAGCAGCTGCACAAGGAGCGCCGATGCCACGACAGCACGGCACACCCCCCCACCCCGCCCCATGTCCCCCACCTTGCGTTCACATGTTTCTTACAGTCCGGGTGATCAAAACCCAGGGAATTGCGACTGTCAATCACTCACCAAGTCCACCAGTGCGACCAAAACGGCCCATAAGTTATTGCAAAATAGGCAAAGGAATGGCAAGGGCTTCCTGTGTGTATACACCATGAAACAGCAAAGAGAAGCGGTCGATTCATCGTCTGGATCTGCGAGTAAACAAAAAGATTGACAAAGGAAGTGAAAATTACATCGTCCGCTTCGAGCCACATCGACGACTGCTAGAACTCGTCGGCTGTGTTTCGGCACAGTCCCGGACATTGGCCTGCCTGCAACCGATCCAAAACACAACGCATGCACACTTTGCGGGAGAGTTGAGATGTCACACCCTGACGAACCGCATCCACCTGATTGAGCGCCGCACCCTCACCAAGCAGCAGGGCATGGAACGACACCAGCCCCTCTCCGACGGCCTGCCGACCCGGCAGCCAGCGGTTGGCCTCATGGGCAAGGTCGGGGCCGAGACGGAAGGACTGCAACTGGGCCAGGTGGCTACCGCCGAAGCCCGCCATGATGCCTTTGGCGCAACGCCGCTGATAGATGGCCTGGGCGGGGCGGAGTCACCGACCGTGACGTTGAGGGTGGTCGCGCTGGTTGAGGGAGATCTGTTCGACGACGGGGTTGGTGTCCTGGGCTTCGTCCAGGAGCAGAAAGTCAGCGTCGATGCGAGGTCGGGTGAGGGCCCAGATTTTCAGGCATTGGTCGTGGCCTAAGGGCTTGCTGGAAAACAAGTCGTGGCTTCCAGCTGCGGGGATCGTTGTTCTGGTATGGGGAGACCGGAGGGGATCGAGACCGTCCTGGCGGCGAAGTTCCAGGCATTGTTGCCGCATCTGGACGAGCGTCAGCGCCGGCTGGCCCTAGAGCGTGTCTCTTTGATCGGTTAGTCAGTTGATCGAATGTGTCTGTCCGGTTAGTGATCACTGATGCGATGTGGGGCCGGATCGAGTCGCTGATGCCGGCCGATCCGGTCCGCGGTCGGCGATGGGCCGACCATCGTCGGACCCTTGAGGCCATCGCGTGGAAGTACCGCACTGGTTCGCCCTGGCGGGACCTGCCGGACGAACTCGGCTCGTTCCAGACCGCTCACAAACGGCTGATCCGGTGGGCCGTGGACGGAACCTGGGAAAGGATCCTCACCGCAGTCCTGGCCGCAGCCGACGACCGTGACAACATCGGTTGGATCGTGTCAGTGGACTCCACCGTCTGCCGGGCCCACCAGCATGCCGCCGGGGCCAGGAAAAAGGGGCGCCGGACCGGGCCGAACCCGACGACCAAGCGCTCGGACGTTCCCGTGGCGGCCTGAGCACGAAGGTCCACCTGGCCAGCGACAGTCACGCTCGCCCTCTGACACTCCGCGTCACCGCCGGACAGGCCGGCGACGCACCAGCCTTCGAAGCCGTGATGGCAGGCATCCGTGTTCCGCGAAACGGGCCGGGAAGGCCAAGGACCCGGCCGGATGCCGTTCTGGCGGACCGCGCGTATTCGTCCCGCGCGATCCGGGGGCATCTCCGCCGGCGCGGGATCCCTGCCGTCATTCCCCAGCCGTCCGACCAGGTGGGACACCGTCTGCGACGAGGCCGCGCAGGCGGTCGACCGCCTGCGTTCGACGCCCAGACATATAAGCAGCGCAACACAGTCGAACGATGTATCAACCGGCTCAAGCAATGGCGTGGTCTGGCCATGCGGACGGACAAGCTCGCCATCGCGTACCAGGCAGCACTCCAATTCGCCGCCATCCTGCTCTGGGCGCGATGCTGACCGAGCGGAATGTCTGTCAGCTGCCGTAAAAGAACAGCTCAAGATCCTCCATGGACCCTGGCCCGGTCAGGAAGCCCTCCGCCTGGGCGATCTCCTTCTCTGGTGGTACCTGACGCTCTCGAAGAAGCTGTGTCATCCACTTCTCACCCTGCTCGCCGATCGCGTAGATGCCGGACAACAGTTCGGCCATACCCGCAGGGTGCTGCGGGCTGCGCCCGACCACGGGCTGGAGTTCCCACCCCCCTGCTCGGGCAGCGAGCCGGAGTACCCCAGCCCAATTGGCGATCCGCCCGATACGTACGTGCCACGAGTCCTCGGTGAACGGAGCCAGTCGACCGCCGTGCAGGGCATTGGTCGCGGCCATGATGTCCGCCACCACCTGCCGCTCCACAGGATCACGAACCCAGCGCCCCTCCTGCGCCTCCTCGATAGCGGCCGACCACCACTCCCATGCGCCGTCCAGCCGGGCCGTGAATGTATCCATCCCGACAGAATCCCACGCATGTGGCCGTCAACCGTCAGGCGGGGGCCGATGCCTCCAAGAGCCAACGGATCAAAGAGACACGCTCTAGTCCCAGACGGGCTGAGCAGCCAGACTGTCACAGCTGTTGGCCGAGTCGAGACCGCCGGACGACCTGCGAGCGAAGAGGCCGGGCGCCAACATCCGCCGGGGACAGCTGCGGGGGTGGCCAGGTACACGGCAGATGTTCGCAGTCGGTGGATTCGGCTCCGACCTGGCGTCTGTGTTATGGATGACAGGGTGCGAGTGACACGGGTGCTGATCGAAGGCTTCAGAGGTTGGGGACATCTCGATGTCCGTCCCGGTAGCCATGTATTGCTGGCGGGGGTTCCCCGCGCGGGGCGTACCAATCTGATCACAGCCCTTGCCCGGGTCCTGGATCCAGATGCCGCACGTGGCGCCGCACTGTCCGATCTGCATCAGCGGCCGGTCATCCTCGATGATGCTGACTCTGCTCCGGCTGAAGCGGGCGGCGATGACGCCGAGGTGCCGGAGCAAGAGGCTGTGGAAGCACCAGCCGCCGATGATGTCGGCACGGAGGGTGTGGCAGGAAAGGACGCGTCCGGCGCCACCGACACCACACAGCAGGATCCTCCTGCGGTGCTGCGGCGGGTGGAGGCTGCCCAGGTCGAGGTGACGCTGACCGATTTCGATCCCGATGTGCAGCAGTTGCTCGATGGGGCCCTGGAGCCGTTGGAGGACTCCGGGTGCGCGAGTGAGGATCCTGATGCGTCTGCGGATGCCCCGCTGTGTGTGCGGCTGGCCTATCGCCTGAGCTATGACGAGGAAAGCGAATCGCTGGAGTCGGTGGTGTACTTCCCGGCGCGCAGCAACCCGGCGCTCGGCCAGTACTCCAGGGTTCCTGCCGCCACCCGGCGGATGCTGCCGGTGGTCACCCTCGATGCCGGCCAGCCTCTGCAGTTGCGTGCCGGTGCCGGTTTGCGGCGCATCCTCGACGAACGGGATGCCAAGGCCGGTGCCGCGGCATTCGAGGCCCTGGCCCAGGCCGTCGCGGAGGCCGTGTCAGCGCTGTCGGCCGACACAGCTGTGGCCGAAGCCGTCAACGCGGTGCTCGCCGTCGGCGGGACCGGGGAACGGATCGGCGATACGCCCCTCACCGCGGAGCAGGTCGGCTTCCGTACCGAGGACGGGTCGGTGGCCGCATTGCTGCGGACCCTACGCGCGGCTCTGCATCTGGATGCGGGCGGCATGCTCGGGCTGGCACAGCACGGCAGCACGGTCAGCGCGGTGTTGTCGATGGCCGAGGCGATGCTGCTGGCCACCGTGCCCGGAGCCGTGGTGCTCGCCGACGACTTCGGTGACCAGCTGGACGCTCCGGCCACCGAGCATCTGGCGGCCCTGCTGCGCGCCCGCTCGGGGCAGGTGTGGCTGTCCACCCGGCGGCCGGAAGCCGCCCGGGCCTTTGAGCCCACCGAGGTCATCCGGCTGGCGCGGCACGGCGGCGTCCGCTCCCACCATCAGCTGACAAAGATCATGGACCGCAAGGCGCTGGTTGCGATGCGGCAGTGGCACACCCAGCTGCTGGCCGCACTGACCGCCCCGACGGTTGCCATCACCGAGGGCCCGCACGACGTGGCCGTACTGAGCATGGTCGACCGCCGCAGGCCCCCCTCCTCCCTTCCTCTGTCCGCGCACGGGGTGCGTCTGGTCGCTTCCGGTACCGGAGGCGAGGGGGGCATCAGCCAGATCCCCCGCGTCGCCAACCTGGCGCGCCAGCTGGGCTTCCGCGTCCTGGCGGTAATCGACCGCGACAAGGACAGCGCCCAGACCACCGACGAGCTCACCAAGATCCAGACCGCCTGCGACGCGGTGGTTCGGCTACCTCCCGGAGCCATCGAGCAAGCTATGTCCGCTGGCCTCCCGCTCCAGGCGCTCGCCGACGCCAGCGCCACGCTCACCGAGTACGGCATCCCCGACCCCATGGGCGGCCAGCTCACCGATGCTGCAGTGACTAACCTGTGCAAGGTGATCCACAAACAGGGCCTGCACGAGCAGTTCCTGGAAGCTCTCTACGTCGAACCCAACGCCCCGCACCCGCCGGTGGTCTCCATGACGCTGGCCCTGCTGGAACTGGCCGCCGACCCCTCCTACAGCGGGCAGTCACTAATCGATGTGCCCACCGTGTCACGGCCGGCAGCCACCTGATGGCCTATCAGGCACGCGCGGACCAGCGCGCGGTGATCGAGAGCGCTGCGCCGGTCCTGGTGGTCAGCGGCGGCGCCGGCACGGGCAAGACCACGACCGCGGTAGCCGCCGCCCGCGCTCATCTGGAAGCCGAGGACGAGAAACTGCTGCGACTGCGGCAGGAAGCGGCCCGACGCGGGCAACGCGCTCAACTGCCGTCCGCAGCAAGGGTGTTGTTCCTCTCCTTCTCGCGTACTGCCGTCGCCCAGATCATCGACCGCGCTGCCAACGTCATCGGAGAACTGCGGCCGCGGCTGGAGGTATCGACCTTCCACGGCTTCGCCTGGAGGGTCATCACCGGCTTCGGTGCGCATCACGGCTATCCACCTCCGCAAAGCGTGCTCAGCCAAGCCAACCAAACCGTGCCCGGGGCCCCTGTCGGGCTGACATACAGCCAGCTCATGCCGGCCGCCAGCCAACTGCTGGCCCTGGACAAAGTCCGCGACCACTACGCCGGGCGCTACACCCTCGTCATCTGTGACGAGTTCCAGGACACCGACGCCACCGAGTGGGCCTTCCTGCAGCAGATCGCCCCCGCAGCGCGGCGCATCCTGCTGGGCGACGTCAACCAGAGCATCTATGAGGGCTCGTTCAAGCCCGGCGTGAATCCCGCGGCCCGGATCGCGGAGGCCATGGCGCTGCCCGGCGCCCGCCGTATCGACCTAGAGGCGGCCAGCTACCGTGATCCCTCCGGGGTGCTGCCCGCCGCCGCGGAAGCCGCCCGTCAGCGCCGCTTCTCCGACCCCGCCCTCCGCACAGCCGCCCAGCAGGGCCGCCTCGCCGTCACCCGGATCACGGACGACACCGGCTACGCGCAGGTCATCGAACTCGCCCGCGCTGCCCGTCAGAAGAAGCACACCGTCAGCATCTTCACCCACACCAATGTCGCCACCACCTCGCTGTCCGACGCCCTGACCGAGGCCGGCCTGGTCCACGAGCAGGTCGGCTTCACCGAGGCCCACGCCGAAGCACTTTCCGCCCAACTCGCCCTCGTCCAGTTCGCGCTCGGGCAGAAGGGCGTCCAGGTCCGGCGGGCGCTGGCTGTGTTTGTCACCGCGTGCCTGCGCGGCCGCGGGCTTTCCCCGCTCGCACGGCAGATGCTGGACAAGTCCAACCCTGTGCTGCAGCGGGCCTTGCGGGCACTAGCGCTGGATCTACGCTCAGCGGGAAGCGGCCCAAACGCCGACATCGACCGCCTGGCCGACATCGTCACCGGCGCCTACGCACGCATCGGAACCTTCCGCGGCCAGGAAGCCTGGCTCCAGGCCGCCCCCACCACCCGCCGTGCACTGCGCCTACTCAAGCAAGACCAGAGCATCACGGCGGTGGCCGAAGAACTCCACCGCGCCCGCGACGAGACCCTGGTAGGCGATGCCCGGCCGCGCCCGCGGCCGGTGCAGGTGATGAACCTCCACCAGACCAAGGGACGCGAAGCCGACACCACCATCCTGCTGCTGGCCGACGACGAGTACTACGGCCCGGAAGGAGAGCCCTTCCCTACCGGCTCACGACTGCTCTACGTCGTCATGACCCGCGCCCGGCGCCAGGCACACCTGGTCGTGCCCGGCCGCTCCCATCCTCTGTGGGCACCCCTCATCGCCGCGTTGGAATAGCGTCCCCGCCCCGCCCGCAGTCGCGTGATCGGCTCGTCGGCGCAAAGTCCCAAACCCGACGCAGGCAAGGGGGCGGCGTGCGCGACGAGTCCGGCGCGAAGTGCCCTACGTGGCGTTGGGGTCCGGCAGCCGCGCGGTCCGTCCGGCGGCCTGGCGGACTTGGCGGTTGGCATCCTGTCGCATCCGGGCGAGCAGGCTGTGCCCATCAGGCAGATTTCGGGCGAGATTGACACGCACGCGCCAGTCTGGGTCGTCGGCGAGGAGGTTCCTGCACAGACTGAGGCCGGTGCTGTCGGCGTTGCTGAGGGAGGTGGCAAGGCAGCGGATCCATGGCTGATGGTGGACGGCCAGGGTGGTCAGCGGAGGCAGAAGGTCCGGTGCCAGGTGGTTGAGGGCCCGGGCAATCAGTCGCGCTTCTGCGTCGGCGGCATGCCGGAGCTGCGTCAGGGCCAGGGTGACGATGCTGTCCGCCGTGTCCGGGTCGGTGCCGGCCAGCCGCGCGGCACTCACCAAGCCCTGCTGGGGCAGCAGAGACGGGCCCGTGCGGAAGCGGAAGCGGTCCAGAGGGTGATCCCGTGTGAGCTCCTCGCCTTGGTCGGCCGTGAGTTCGCCGCGGGCAGCCCGCAACGCGAGCTCCACGTACGGCTTTTGCTCGTCACGCGGCAGGGCCAAGGCGGCCACGGTCATTGCGTCGAGAACCCAAGGCTGTTCGCCCTGTCCCGTGGGCTCTTCCACTTGTGCGGCGAGCCGCGGCGCCCAGGGCCTGAGCACGGTGGGCGGCAGCACCTGTTCGCCCAGCAGGACCAGCTCTGCGGGGCCGAGCTGCGGGCGGTCGCCGGGCTCGGCGCCGGGGTCCCGGCCGAGCCTGCCGGAGATCGGAGATGACCTCGCGGCACACGACCGGTTCAGCGCCCGCCAGCAGGAGCAGGCGCAGTGCGTCGAGGCTTCCTTCGCGTGCTGGCGCCGTGCAGGCCTTGGCGACGATCTGCGGGTGGCGGCTGAATAGTTCCTCGCCATGGGTGACGACGGTGCTGATGAGGTCACTGTTGCTCAGTGCGGCCCGGGTCAGCCGCTTTACGGCTGCGGCGGCCAGCGTGTCGTGTGCCTCGGATGCCGCGGCCAGGGCCCACGCCTGTGCCCGCATCGTGGTGAAGCGGGCTGGCGCGGCGGCCGGATCGGCTATGGAAGTTGTGCGCTGTGTCTGGGAGGGTGTGGCCGCGGGGGCGAGTTTGGCGAGGGCGCCCCAGGCGGCGTCGGGGAGGGCGATCAGGCTGGTCTCGCGGGCGGCTTCGGTGGCTACCTCTTTCAGGGCGGCGTCGATCCATGTCCTGGCCGAGCTGTCGGTGAGCGCGTCGGCCATGCGTTCGGTGATGGCGAAGGCGCAGGTGCGTTCCCAGGTCGGCCGGCTGGCTAGGTCCTCGGGCGCGGGCCAGTCCAGCGCCTGGGCGGGCAGGTCCAGGATGAAGGTGCGCACGGCCTTGGCGCTTTCGGCTACGCCGGCGTTCATGAGGTGGGTCATCGCCGTGGCGGTGTTTCCGACTTTCATGTGCAGCCGGGCCATGAGCTGCTCGGCCTCGTACTGGTGTCCCCAACTGCCCATGGCGACGGCACGCCGGCGGTACTGCAGAAGGTGTTGGCGGGCGTCGTGGAACTTCTCTCGTATCAGGTCGAACATGGCCGATGCCCGGGTGTCGTGGAGGGCGGGCAGAACGCTGTCATGGCTGGTCTGACGCAGGACCTGCTCGAAGCCGTGGGCGCTGAAGATCTTCTCGGGGTCGTCGAGGGCCTGCGGAGTGCGGCTGAGGACCAGGCGCTGGGCGGCAAGCCACTCCCCTGCGTCCTGGTGGGTGCGGGCCGCCAGTGCCAGTTCGACCGCATCGTAGTAGCCGTTGACGGCGCCGTGCATGTCGCCGGTGGTGGCCAGGAAGCGGGCGCGGCGGGCAGCGAGCAGACCACGGACGGGAATCGGGTAGGTGTGGCGGGCTGTGCGGTGCAACTCGCGCCAGGCGTCGCCGCTGGGGTCAGCGTCAGCCAGGCAGGCTCGCAGACGGGCGGTGTCCAGGTCGCTGGCGCTGGCGGTCTCGGCGGTCGCGGTGAAGCGTTGTGCGCGCTGGGTCACCAGCTCTGTTTGGTGCTGTGCCAGGGCGTGCTCGGCGAACAGGGTGGCTGCCTGGAGCACGCTGGGATCGTCGACCTGTTGGGCGTCGAGGTGCACGGCGACGTCCTCGAGGGTGACGTGGTGCTCGAATTCGAACTCGGCCAGACTTCCCAGGGTGTTCACCGTGCGGATCAGCGCATCGTCCGCCTCCACGTGCTCCTCCGCCAAGCGGAGCAGAATGGCGCGGGCCTCGAACGCACGGTCCTCCACCAGATCGCGGGCCATCCGGGCCACGTCCACACGCACGGCCGCGTCGGAGTCGCCGGCCGCGTGCAGCGCCGCAGCCTGCCGAGCGCGCAGCGCCCGGGCGTAAGGGCGATACAGGGTCTGTTCGAGCTGTTCCGCGATCCGGCCGTATGCCGCGGCGGCCGTCGCGGGATTCTCCTGCCGGGCCTGGTCTGCGGCGGTGAGGTCCCCGTCCAGCCCGAGGTGGGCGACCGGGCCCCGCAGCAGCGCCTGCGCATCGGGTCCCTCGTTCGCCTCCGCAGGCGAGAGGGCGGGCGCCGGGGGTACCGGGCAGAACAACTGGGTGGTGGCCGCACCGAAGAACGCGGTCACGATGTCTGGATGCGGGCGCAGCAGCTCCGACAGGCGCTTGCGGTTCCACAACTCGATCTGCAGGTCCGGGTATGTGCCGCGCAGCTCGAACAGTTTCTCGCCGATCTCCGTGCGGATTGCGTCGTGGGTGGTGACCACGACCAGTCGACTCGCCCCGAAGGGCCGCTTGCCCAGCGCGTAGCGGCCCACCGCGTGTTCGAGGTCGTACGGGGTGAACTCCTTCAGGCGTTTGGCCTGGAAGACCGCCGCGTTCCTGCCCGTCACACCGACGACGTCGATGCCGTGCTGGTTTTGCCCCCGCTCTCCGTAGAGCCAGGTCTCCTCCCAGCCCTCCACCCGCCGTACCAGCCACGCCACCAAGTGCTCGACGCTCTCCCACTGAAGGTCTCCGGTGTTGAGCAGGTGCGGCGCCGATACCGTCAACGGCCGCGCCGTCGCCGACGGGGCCGCCAGCAGGCGGTGGTCCCCCTCCATCCTGCGGACCAGCTCGTCGCGCGCCGCTTCCTCGTCAGCCATGGCAGCGACCCTACGGCCCGCCGCTGACAACGCCCCGCCCTGCATGGCGGCGGAAGCTGCCCAGCAGACAGGACAGTCGGCGCGCACGTGTAGATGGACAAGTCACAGTATTCTGCGCTGCGGCTGACCGTCTTCGACATCGCGGACCGCCTGGGCTCGTGGCGCAACAGTTCCGTGGGGCCGGATCCGGCTGCGTTGCGCTTCACTTGTCAGGGACCTTGCGGCCTGTGTAGACCTGCGCTCCAGTGGGATATCAGGGAGAGAGCTGACCGTGGTGGAGTCCTGGAACGCGCCGGAGCAGTCATTTACTACGGCAAGGGCGGGGAGTTCTCCTCCAACCGTCGTGAGGAAGTGGAAATGGTCCCGTTGCACCTCCCGATTTTCCAGGCGCCAGTGGACGTCAACACCCTCATGCTCCCGGAGGTCCTCGCCGAATCCGCCTGGGCTCAACGGCTTGGCCCAGCCGACCGGCGCGGTCTGACCCCGATGTCCTGGAACCATGTTCGCCGCTGCGGCGGGGTCCGCTGCGACCTGGGCACCCGGCCGGCTCTCGGCGGCGACGTACCCCGGTGGGAGGCCCGGTGACGCGAACAGCGCGGAGGCGCGCGGCGGGCCGTCACCTGCGGCTACCGCGTACGGCACGGATCACCTCGGCCACGGCCTTCAGCGCCGTGGCGCGGTCGCCCGAAGCAGTGTCCTTCACCGCGACGATGACAACCACCACGGCCGTGACGGCCGCGACCAGCGTGACAGCCACCGGCACCATCAGGGCCCAGGCACTGACGTTCATGGCATTCCCTCCATCCGCACGACCGTCGGTCGGGCCGTGCAAGGGACATCACAGCCGACCCGCCGAAAGCGTTGAAGCCTTGCCGGACCGAGCGGATACCGGCGCCAAAAGCCCAGTTCACACGGGCGCTGGGCCGCTTTCGGGACGGATCCGACGGATCCGCAAGAGCGTAGGGAGCCTGCAGTGAGCAAGAGGTCGGACCGGAGTCTCGAACGACAAGTCCTGCGCTCGGAACTGCGCAAGCTGGAGGCCGCTGCGCTTCAGGGCAGAGACCGCACGGACGTCATCGCCGAGATTAACCGGCGTCTGCAGCAGGATCAGCTTCCCCCGCTCCCCACCACCACCGTGGGTGGCTGGTTCGAAAAGGGCACTCCAGCCAAAGACTTCAAGTTCCTGTGGACACTGGTCGGGGTGCTCCTGGAGTGGTCCGGGCAGCCCCGGCCCGACACCCTCACCGGACCGGCCCGCGCCAGAGCGGCAGGCCGTTGGACCCACGCGGAGGAACTGTGGAAGAGGCGGTGGGAACAGGCCAGGGCATCTCAATCCGCCAGCGACGCACCCTCCGGGAACAACCCTGCCGTGAAGGCGTACCTGGCCGCGGTACGCAAGAGCGCACAGGCACACCCATACCTCGATACCCGGGGCGATACGCGCCTGCCGGCCCTGACTGATGTCTACGTAAGCCAGTGGACAACAGGAACGGGCGGCCTCCCGCAGCCTGCCGAGAAGGTCTTTCAGACCGATGCAAGCATGTGCGTGCTCGTGGCTCCAGCGGGAGCCGGCAAGTCGACGCTGCTGCGCACTCGCCGGGGCAATTTGGCTGAGTCCTGGCTGAACAGCACGACAGGCAAGACCATCCCCGTCCTCGTCAACGCGACCGCCCTGACCACGATAGACCCGCTTCCAGTAGCACTGGCCAAAGCAGCAACAGGCGAGCTGAAGCAGTTCGGGCTGCTGGACGAACTGACATCCGACTTCTTCCGTCGCCCCCCGCGCCCTGGGACGACCTGGCTGGTGCTGGTCGACGGCCTTGACGAGATTCCCGACACTGGCCTCCGCGGTACCGTTCTGCAGTTGCTCACCAACGCCGCGACGGCCGAGCCCACTCTGTACCGGTTCGTCATAGCAACCCGCCCCCCTGCACACACGGGAACTCGACACCCTCGGCACGGGTTTGCCCCGCTTCGAACTGCAGAGCTTTTCCCGCGGCGACCTGTACGCCTACGCCACCCGTTGGTTCCATGATCTGGACGACCCCTGCGGCCATGCCGAGGCGTTCCTGGCCGGGCTCGAGCGCTCTCGCATGGACGCCCTGGCCCGCACCCCGCTGATGGCCTCCATGCTGTGCCAGCTCTACTCAGCAGCCCCGGCCCGCCCTCTGCCCGAGGGGCGCACTGGCGCCTATCAGGCATTCGTCGAACTCGTCTACGAGCAAAACGCTCACAAGAACATCAGAGACATCCACGACCAAGCGATCAGTGGTTTCAGACACCGCCACCAGATCCCTCACGATGTCGCGGCCGCTGAACAGGCCGCACAACAGGTGCGTGACCACCTGTCAGAGATCATCGATCACCTTGCCTACGAAAGAATCAACGGTGCCACCTCCCCCGCCGTGGAGGTCATGTCCTCACATCTGCACGTCAATCGTCCACGCAAGGTCAAAGAGAACGTATGGACGTCGTTCCTTGAGGACCTTCTACGTCCCACGGGCTTGCTGATCCAGCGCGCAGACGACCTCAACTTCCTCCACCACTCCCTTCTTGAGTACCACGCCGCCCGCCACGCCACTCGCGACGAGCGTGTACGTGCCCAGCTGTTCCTTGATCTGACCACCACCTCAAACGCAACCAGCCTCAAGGGTTTAGGGCCGGCCTTACTCGCCCCGTCCTACCTCGACTTCCTCCTCGACCAGCTTCTCGCCGCCGATGACAACACCACGGCCCAGACCACTCGATACCTGGAAACGCTGACAACGCACGCAACAGACGCCGATTTCCTCATCACCCAAGTCGACTTGGGCACCAGCCTCCCTCCCGGCCTCTCCGCTGTCGTCCTGACCAACCGTGCCCGAGACGCCACCTTGTACGGCATCGACCGGCTTCACGCGGCTGAGGCGCTTACCCGGGTGCATGGGTACCGGGATCAGGGAGCCGCCTGCCTGACCGCCCTGGTTCAAGAGTCCCTGCCTTACTGGCACCGGCTTCACGCGGCTGAGGCGCTTACCCGGGTACATGGGTACCGGGATCAGGGAGCCGCCTGCCTGACCGCCCTGGTTCAAGACATCACCCTCCACATCAGTGCCCGTCTGTGGGCAGCCCAGATGCTGGCCCAAGTGGGTGGCCACGAGGACGAGGGCGCCGCCCACTTGGCGCGCATGGCACAGGACACCGCCCTGGAAGGCCGGGTCCGAGACGGCAATCCCCGCCTGTGGGCAGCCCAGATGCTGACCCAGGTGGGTGGCCACGAGGACGAGGGCGCCGCCCACTTGGCGCGCATGGCACAGGACACCACCCTGTCCGGCCCCGAACGCGTACACGCGGCAACACAACTGACGCAGGTGGGTGGCTACGAGGACGAGGGCGCCGCGCATCTGGCTCGCCTGGCACAGGACACCACCCTGCACAAATTCGACCGCAGACCCGCGGCTGAGGTGCTGGTCCGGGTACACGGACATCGGGATGAGGGCGCCGCCTGTCTGACCCTCCTGGCCTGCACAACTTCGGACGGCCCTGGCGACGTCTGGGCGGCCAAGGCTCTGACCGGGATAGATGAATACCGGAATGAGGGCGTCGCCCACCTGGCTCGCCTGGCACAGGACACGACCCTGAATGGCCTCGACCGAGTAGATGCGGCGGCACAGCTGGCCCGAGTAGGTGGGCACGAGCATGAGGGCGTCGCCCACCTGATCCACCTGGCGCAGGACACAACTCTGCGCTCCGGTCTTCGGTTGTCAGCAGCCAGAGATCTGGCCTACGTGGAGGAGGGCGGTTACAGGGACTACTACCCGGAGGACGACTACCACGACGACGACGTCCTGATGGAGGCGGCACAGGCCCTGGAACGGGTGGCGTGGGACGATCGCCGCTATGCAGCCCTGCTATCCCGCTTGGCCCAGGACACCACGCTGCACAGCATCGACCGACTGGACGTGGCGTCGGAACTGACCGAGGTGGATGGGTATGAACATGAGGCCGCCGCCTGCCTGGTTGCCCTAGCTCAGGACACGACGCTGCATCCCCAAGCCCGTCTACGGGCGGCCCATGTTTTGGCTCAGCTGGGAGGAAGTGAGGATGCGGCCGCCGCTTACCTGGACGGCCTCGCCACCCAGCACGCCACCCGGCACAAAGAAATACGTCGGCGAGCATCTGAGGCTCTGGCAGCACTACGAGACGGACGCGCCGATGACGGCAAGGACGTTCGCTAGGGACACCTCCAACGAACCAAACGTGACCCTGCCCAGCGGGAACCAGCAGCCAGCGCAGAGACTCCCCGCGCATCCCTACGGTCAGCGGGGGCTACACCCACTCCTCACAGACCACGCTCTGCACGGCCGACGATCAAGACCTCACCGCCCAGCGCTAGATCCTCACGGGCGGTGCGGGCTGACCGGCAACCACCGCAACCAGCCCGGGGCTTGGACCAGACCCTCGCCGGAGCGGACATCCATTTCGACGACCGCCTCGACGCGGCGAGCCGCTTCGCAACGCTGGACCGCGACGCGGCAGTTCGCGGGCTGCACAAGCTGATCGCGGACTTTCGGGGCGACCCGGACTGGCGCGACTGGTGCATGGATGCCGCCGAGGCACTGGCCGAACTGGATGACCAGCGCGGTGATCAGATCATCGGCGAGCTCTCAGCCGGTCTTTGAGCGCGCAGCAGTTCCGAAGTCCCGGGGCCTGCTCAAGACCACGATGGTCAGTGGCCTGACGCGGACGTCACGCCAAGGGTGTTGCTGACAAGAGGCGGCACGTTGCTGGAGCCTGTCGATTCCGCCGCCGCGATCACGTCGCCGCCGAACGCTGTGAGAGCCCAGCCTGTAGTTCGGTGGGTGGCATCGTCCCAGCCCCCCGCAATAGGCGTTCTCACTGCAACTGCGGCAGTCTCGCCCAACCTGCAGGATCGCAGGTCAAACAGTCCGAGCAGGGTCCGGAAACCGTCGCAATCCATCTGCGGCACCACAGGTCAACGACATGCGGTCACCGCAACAACAGTGCGACCTCACACCCGCACTACCAGTCCTGGGAGCGGGACCGCCGCCAAGGCGTCGAGACCGGCGACCCGCAAGCCTGGGCTTCGAGGGTGGCCTCGAACCTGCGGTCCAACCAGTTCTGCCTGCGGCCCCCGGAGAAGGCCGTCCGCTGGGAGGTCCTCTACGGGCTGCAGCAGCGAGATGCCCGCGGCGGCGCTCTCGAGCCGGCGGCGACCCGTCTGCTGGTCTCCAAGCTCGGCGGGATCCCGAGTCTGCTGACCGTCGAGCCGGAGGACTTCGCCGCCAGCATGCTGAGAGGCAACAACATCGTCGCTCAGTTCCGCGAGGTCGCCCGGTCCATCCGGCTGGCGTCCTTGTCCTTCCGCGGCATGTCGCCCACCGACGCAGACCTCTGGGACCTCCCCTCGCTGGGGCTGAAGTCCGCGGGCCTGGGCGGCCGCCGGCAGCGGCACGGCCGCGTCGATGCCAGCGCGATCCGCCAGCCCTGGCTCCGGGAGGTCCTCAAGACCTGGGCTGAGACGGTCAGCATGAAGAACGACAAGTTCAAGCGGACGTTCAACGCCTGCGTCGTCGCCTCCGACGCTCTCCATACCCGGCCGGGCGGCGGGCAGGACGTGACCCGGCTGCGGTTCGCGGACGTGCAGGCTGTCTTCAGCGCGATGTCCTGCATCCGCCGCAGCGACAACGGGGAACTCGCCAGCCGCAAATGGCGGATGGACTCCTTCAGCGTCTTCCTCGACCTGATCGACTTCGGCCGCAAGACGGACATGCTGGACGGCCTGCCCGGCAGCTTCAACCGGGACAAGACGCTCGTTCTCCCGCACGAGGAGACCATCGAGGACGCGGCAGGCAAGGCCGTCCCCGAACCCGTCATCGACCAGATGGACGCCCATCTGCACCTGATGGGAGCCGGGTTCCCCTACGGCGAGATGGAGCGGGCCGACATCGAACTGATGCTGCAGACGGCCTACCTGGTTCTGCGCGATACTGGCCGCCGTCCCATCGAGGTCGCCAGTCTGCGGCTGAAGTGCCTGGAGACCCGCAAGGGCGAGAACACTCTCATCTGGGACAACGTCAAGAAACGCCGCTACGGCCGCAAGCTGCCCATCACCCGCGAGACCGCCGACGTGATCAGGACGTGGCAGGGCCGCCGGCGGCAGATCGAGGTCCCCTCCCGCAGCCGGAAGTACCTCTTCCCATCGATCACCGACCGCAGCGGTTTCGCGCACATGGAGGCTTCCAGCCTCGTCAACTCGATGCGTGAGTGGGTCACGGCGATCCCAGTGCTGCTGAGCGACGAACTCGACGAGCACGGCGGCCGGATGCCGTTCGACCGCACGCTGATCTTCCCCTACGCGTTCCGGCACGCCTATGCCCAGCGTCATGCCGACGCCGGCATCCCGGTCGACGTGCTCAAAGAGCTCATGGATCACCGGTCGATCGTCACGACGACGTATTACCAGGTGTCCCTGAAGCGGAAACGCGAGGCCATCACCACCATGCGGAGGCACACCCTCGACCGTTCCGGCCGTCCGGCGCCGTTCACCAGCACCACAGACTACGAGGCCCAGTCGGTCGCCGTTCCATTCGGCAACTGCCGCGAGCCCAGCAACGTCAAGGCCGGCGGCAAGGCATGCGCGATCCGGTTCCAGTGCGCCGGCTGCGGCTTCTATCGCCCCGACCCGTCCTACATGCCTGCGATCGAACAGCACGTCAACGACCTGCGAGCCGACCTAGAGACCGCCAAGGCGATGGACGCCGACGACTTCGTCGTACGCAACCTCACGGACCAGATCACCGCGTTCACGAACGTCGCCGGCACCATGCGCGACCGGCTCAGCAGTCTCCCCGAGGCCGAACGCGAGGAGATCGAGGAAGCCAGCGCGGTCCTGCGGAAGGTCCGCGCGACCCGGGACCACACGCTGCTGCCGCTGACCGTGATCCGCAAGGGGACTCCGGATGCCGGCTGAGACGTCCGAGAAGTCCTCCAGGACACCCGCGGAGGTCCTGAAAGCTGCACGTCAGCGGGACAGTGCCGACAAGCGCGGACGCGTCCTCAAGGCCGTTCAGGACATGCTCCGCGACAACCGGCGCATCACCTTCGCCGCGGTCGCCCGCGAGGCGGACGTCTCCAGCTGGCTCGTCTATGCCCCTGGCCTGCGCGAACGCATCGACCAGGCACGAACCCGCCAAGCCGCCCAGGGCCACCAAGACCAGCAGAGCGGACGGAAGGTCTCCATCGCCAGCGAGCAGACCGACCTGCTTCTCGCCCGCCAGGAGATCAAACGGCTCCGGACCGAGAACGGCCAGCTGCGGCAACAGGCCCGCGTTCACCTCAGGCAACAGGTCGACCAGCTCGGCAACCACGGCCTGGTCGACCGCATCAACGAACTCACCGAGGAGAACCTCCGGCTGTCCACGGCGGAACGGCAGGCGACCGCAGAGAACACGCAGCTCCGGCAGCGAATCACCGAGCTCGAAGACGACCTCGCCGCCGCCCGCACCAGCCTCCGCCGAATGATCCGCAAAAAGAACGGTCGGGAGAACACATGACGCAGCCTCCCTCTCAGCACAAGCTCGCCCTCGCCGGATGGAGATGACAACACGCTCAGGCAAGTTCGCCAGCCACGCCGGTCAGCGAAGGTGGCGTGTGGCGCGGCCACCGCGCGCCCACGTGTTCCGACGCGGCGGCCCGGAACGCCTCCATCAGTGCGCACCCCGGATATGTCCCGAACACTGCGTACTTCCAGCGGTAGTAGCACGACCAGTAGCTCACCACGCGTCGCTCCGTGCGTGCGAAGAAAGCTGGATTCCGCGCGATGAACTCCCCATAGAGCCTGCGCTGGGCCGAGCCTGGGACAGCGAGGCCGGCAAGCCCCCGCGCGATCACGTCAAGGATCTCCAGCACGTACTCGCCAGTCAACTGCACCACGAACGGGGCCACCCATGGCTCCCTCGACGCCACGATCTGTTCGAGGTGGCGCTGGCGGACCCAGCCATCACCGTGCCGGGAGTACAGGCAATGCAAGATCACCTGCTGGGTTCCGGTCAGGAGCCGCTCCAAGTCGGCGCCTGGCTCCTCGTTGTAGATGCGCGAAGGGATGGCGAGGGTCTCGCCCCCCACCTCAACCTCGAAGGGCTCCATCGGCGCGTGCCTGGCGTCCGGCATGACCTCCAGGACGCTCCACACGTCACCGGCAAGACGAGTCGGAAACGCTGCCGCCAGGACATACGTGATGTTCGACGGATCCCGAGACAGATGCACAACACGAGGATAGGCGGCGAGCATCTCGCTCCCTCAACTGGCCACCTCAGCGCCGCGGGACAGGCTTAGGAGTTCGGGTCTCATCATCGCTGCTTGTTGGTTCGCAACACGGCTCAAACCAACGAAGTGAAGCAGACGTACCTGTCGTGCATCAGACTGTTGCAAGCTTCCGACCAGCTACAACCACTGATGAACCCCAGATAACCACGGTGCGCAGGGCGGTGACAAAGTACAGGACGCGGACGGCTTCCACGTCGTCGGTGTACTGACGCAGTTGAGGGCCGATGGTGTCGCCGGGCAGCGCCTGGCCGACGTCGGGGTCGACGGAGATGACGACCAGGGCGCGGTCCAGAGCGTGAATGTCCGCCTCGCTGGTGAGGTTCTCCAGCTGTTTAGCGGCGGAGTCGGAGAAGACGATCCGGGCGCGGCGGGGCCCGTGTCCCTGGGACATCAGGCGACGGCCGGCCGCTGCGCGGCGAGACGGGCGAGGTGCGCCTCCCGCAGATCTTCCCAGGGCGTGCAGTCCTCGGGTGAGGGCAGGCCGTTTCCGGCGATGTCCTCCAGGACGGCGGAGAACTGGTCGGCCTGCTCGCGGGTTCGGGCCGCGTAAGCGCGGACGGCATCGGCGGCCGCCGGCTCCAGCTGCTGCCGGACGGCTCCGTCAGCGGGGGCCGACTGGTCGTCCATCGGGGCCTCCAGGTGCGGGACGGGCGTGCGACTTCACGGTATCGCCGGGCGGGCCGTCCGGGGACCGGGTCGGCAAGGTTGCCGGCTCTGCGCGGGGGTGCCGGCGTGGTCTCGTGCTGTGACTGGGAAGGTGCACCGGGATGGCGTTGTGGTGATAGATGACGTCGCGGGGTAGCTGTTGGGCTGTAACGACTATCGGAGCTGTAGCTGGAGTATCAACTCACAAAGCGCGTGAGGAGTCTCGTGGCTAGCCCGTGGCCGTACTCATCCGCCAAATCGAGCGGGCTTTGCCCTTGGCCACCTCGAGCTTGCGGCGATGCACCATAAGCCAGGAGTACTGCAATGCTGGTAACCCCCATTTCAGTGCTTCCTTGAATGGCAACATCGGCTTCGTAGTCAATCGCATGCGCCAGCAGCGTCATACCACAGCACTCTTCATCAGGATCCACCCCTGAGTCCAAGAGCCGAGCCAGAGCGTCTACATCGCCGTCTTCAATCGCTTGATGGGAAGGGGTCCATAGGTTTTCAACCAGAGGCGCCATGGAGCAGAGCATACATGATTGCCGCACACCGATGGTGAAAGGTGTGCGGCGATCATTTTACTGCCTACCAGAAGTATAGATCAACCGTACGTTCGGAAAGGCGTCACGGAATTGCCCCACCACAGAAGTGCACGAGGGGCAGGCCTGTTGCGACGAATGAAGGGTGAGAGTTCCACGCACGTCGGACGGCGCGCCCAGTTTGTTGGCTATATACGTGAGCATCTTGTACTCAGTATCCTGTGTGCGAGGGTTATTTCCGGTTGCAGTGGCCCGGAACCTAGCCGGATTTCCTTCACCGCCAACCACGGGAACCAGCCCCTTCTGCTGATGCTTGCCGCTCGTAGAAACAAGCGTCAAGGGA
Source organism: Streptomyces sp. NPDC007157 (assembly GCF_040634235.1). Classification (NCBI taxonomy): domain Bacteria; kingdom Bacillati; phylum Actinomycetota; class Actinomycetes; order Kitasatosporales; family Streptomycetaceae; genus Streptomyces; species Streptomyces sp. NPDC007157. The sequence goes on along the minus strand of NZ_JBEYFE010000034.1, from coordinate 63,494 downwards.
TCCTCGCCTTCAATTTCGAGCATACCCGCAAGCGCCGATCTACCTTTCCCGGCAACCTTCTGCGTGAACATCTCCTCTACGCGGGCGGCCAGTATTTTCGAGGTCAGATTTTGGGCCTGTTTAGCGACGAAGAATCGGGTGGCCCCCATCTCGAAGGTACCTGTCGCCGGCGTCGAACACGCCATCGGGCCGGGCGGGCAGGAACTTCCGAAAGCTCTATCTGCAGCCTCATCGAAATCGCCGGCCAACAGGGAAGCGTACGAAGTCTGCCCGAGTGAATCGATTAGGCTGTCGAAATATGATGGAATGTCGGGACCGTCGATGGTGCTCGTGTCAGCGGGGCCATCAACGCTAAAATGGGCGCAAGAGGAGATGGGCCAGCAATTATCATCGCTACTATCGGCGCCTTCTGGGCTTTTCGTCGTTGTAGAGCCGCCGTAGCCGGGGGCGACGCCGCCGCCGGTAGGGTTACCGTTTCGGGAAAGGCTGCCGTCGCCGTGAGTTACGTTCCCGTTGCCGCAACTGACGTCAAACTCCTTGCCGCAAGCGAGACCTTGTCCGGTGGGGTCCGAATAAGAGACCGGGTTATTGGCGCTGTAGCTGTATCCGTTGAGGGTCTGTGATTTGTCGATTTCAAGCAGTGGGTCGACGCTGATGAACTGGCCGATGGTCGCGTCATATTCACGAGCGCCAATTTGAATGAGGCTGGTCGAGGTGTCGACAGGTTTACCGAGGAAGCCCTTGTCGTCGGGCCAGGTGACCGTGGTGGTGTCACGGGAGGCGCCGAAAGGGGTGGTGTAGCGCTTCGTGATGGCCCAGGTGGTGGCGTCGAGAGCTACGGATGCCGTGCCGTGCGGGTCGTTGGCGAGGAAGGCGAGTTTGGTGGTGCTCGATCCGGAGGCCGCGGTACGGACTGCAATCGTCTGGCCGCCGGCAGTGTAGTAGCGGAGGCTGGTCAGGGTCTTGGTGGTGCCCTTGACGGTGAGGTGGACTTCGGTGTCGCCGAGGTAGAGGACGCTTTCGCCGTCTCCGGTCGCGCTGCGGATGAGGAGGTTGCCGTCGGCGCCGTAGAGGTAGTTGGTCTTCTTGGTGCTCTCAGTGACGCTGGCGAGTGCGTCTTCGCTGTTCCAGGCCAGCGTCTGGGTGGCGGTGGCTCCGGGGCGGTGGATGGTGTTGCCGGTCTTGTCGTACGAGTAGGTGGCGCTCTTCGCGCCGGTTGTGCTGTTCAGGGGGTGTGGTTGGCCGTTGGTTGTGCCGTAGGCATAGTCAGTGCTCTGGTTGCCGGTGGTGAGGTGCTGGGTTTCGGTGTCGCGCTGACCGGCGGTGGTGTAGGTGTACGAGGTCCAGTAGGGGGCTGCGCCGCCGAGGCTGGCGGTGGTGAGGCCGGTGGTGGTGCAGTCGGTGGTCAGGGGGGTCCAGGCTTCGGTCATGCGGCGGTAGCCGTCGTAGGTGAAGCACTGGTTGTCGGTCTTGCCGGTGCCGCCGAGGGTGGCTGCGTCGCTGATAGAGGTGACGTTGCCGGCCTCGTCCTGGTTGTAGGTGAGGTCCTGCGGCATGTAGCTGTGGGTGTCGTCGGTGATGTAGGCCCTCTTAAGGCGGCGGGTGCCGTTCTCGTAGGCGTAGTTGAGGTACGCCTTGGGGGCTGAGCTGGTGGAGTCGGTCCCCAGGGTGAGCGTCGTCAGATCACCGAGTTCGGAGTAGGCCGTGCCCAGGAGGTAGCCGGTTTTGCCGGTGAGGGTTTTGAGGTTGCCGAGGGTGTCGTAGGCCGGGGTGATGCCTTCCGACGGCAGGCCAGCAACGGCCGGATCACTGATCAATGAGGGGAGGTTGGCCGCGTTGTACGTTGTGTCGAACGTGAGCGTCCGGCTTGTGCCACCGACGCCCGCCTGAGCAAAGGCGTCCGTCGCCGGGAGAGTCAGTGAGGTGGTGGTCGGGTTGTAGAGGTTGTCGAACTTCGTGGTCTTCTGGACGTAGGCGTCGCCGGTGGCTCCGTTGGTGTAACGGGTGGCGGTGTCCTGCTGGCCCTTGGCGACCTGGTCGTAGTCCCAATGAGCAAGCTTGTTGCCGTCGGTGGCGGCGGTCTGCCACTGGTCAGTCTTGCGGCCCAGGATGTCGTACTTGAACAGGAGCTTGCGGTATTCCGCGTCCAGGGTCCAGTCCACCTGGTCGAGGGTGTTGTACTGGGTGGTCGTGGTGCCCTTATCCGGGTCGGTGGCGGTGAGCTGCCGGCCGAACAGGTCGTAGGTGTAGGACCAGGCGCTGGTGTCTTGTGCGGTGACGGTTTTCTGCTGGCCGGCTGGCGTGTAGGTGTAGCGGGTGTGGTTGTAGGAGCCGGTGGCCTGGGGGGCGGCGTACTGGCGGGTCTCGGTGGTCTCGCCGAGTGCGTTGGTCAGGGTCGAGGTGGCCTGGCCGCCGATGGGGGCGGTCTGGATGACGCGGTCGCCCTGGTAGGCGGTGGTGGTCGTCCATTTGTGGGCGCCCTTGACCTTGGTCTCGGCCGAGATGGAGCGCCCGGCGCCGTCGTAGACGGTGTCCACCTGCATGGGGGCCTGGCCGCCCTCGACGGTGGCCGCCGAACTGGAGGGAGCGTTGCTCGCGTCCCAGATGTCCGAAAGTGTGGACTTGACCAGGCCGCGGGTGTCGTACTGGGTCAGGGCGACGATGCGGCCGCCGGAGGTGGACGGCGACTGCGTTTCTCTGGCGCGCAGTAGTGAGTCGTAGAGGGTGTAGGAGGTGGTGTAGCCGGAGGCGGTGGGGGTGAGGGTGCTGGTGGAGATCCAGGACGCGGAGTCCTTGGACAGGTTGTAGTCGTAGGTGTAGTTGGGGGTGGCGTTGAGCAGGTGGAGCCGGTTGGGCAGCCAGACCTGCTTCAGGCGGCCGAGGCTGTCGTAGGTGGTTTCTGTGATCTTGGAGTTGGGGTCGGTGACCTTGGTTGCGCTGCCGGTGGCGAAGTCGATGATGCTGTTGGTGGTGTAGTTCTTGGCGTCGGCGACCGCAGTAGCGGTGAGGGGGCCTGTCGCGATGGGGGTGTAGGTGGTCTTGCTCTTCTGGTCGCCGTTGGTGTCGCTGACGATCAGCGGTCGGCCCAGGGTGTCGTAGGTGGTGGTGCTGACCTTCTGCCAGGTTGGCTGGTCGCTGCTGTCGTACCCGGCGGCCCGGCCGGTCCACTGCGGCTCGCCCTTGGTCGGGCTCTGCGTGGCGGTCCAGGCGGTGGTGGCGTCGTAGGTAGTGGCGACGTCACTGATGACGTCGCCGGCCTTGGTGGAGTCGGCCGGCAGGTCGAGGGCGCTGTCGGCGGTCGCGCATGGCTTGGCCGTAATGCGGATCCGCGAGACCAGCTTGGTCAGGCCAGTGGTGTCGTTGCGGGCGTACCAGGTGCGGGTGCAGGTCTCGTCGCCTGAGACGGCGTCGTCGCCGTCGTCCTCCAGCGTCTGGGGCATGCCGTAGGCGTCGTAGGTCGTGGCGGTCGTCCGGGTGCGGTCGACGGGTGTGCCGGAGCTGGTGACGTTGGTGCGGGCGTGGGTGGCGGCGGTGCGGACGAAGTACGACTCGGTGTCGGCGTAGGACTTGTGCTGGGTGGCGGTCCGCTTCGACCAGGGGTCGTTGATGGTGCCAGATACTTCGCTGGGTCCGTCGTAGGTGACGCTCTCGCGGGTGAAGCCGGCGTACTGGTCGGCGTCGGTGAGGGCGCTGGCCTTGATGCCGGTGCTCTGGGCGGGGCGGCGGGTGTCCGGGTCCAGTGTTTTGCCGTCGGATTCCAGCAGGCGGTCGCCGTTCATGCCTCGCATGTAGACGGTGACGGTCTTGCTCTGGGTGCCGTCGCTGGGGCCGGTGAGGTGGGTGACCTTCGCGAAGCCGCGCCAGATGGACCAGGTGCGTTCCTTCGTGGGCGTCATCGGGTCGTCGTCGTAGTGCCAGGCGCCGCCGCCGGAGTACTGGTAGGTGTCAGCGATGATGCCGGAGGCGCCGGTCGGGTCGCTGGTGCTGACGGTGGTGACCGGGTATTTCTGGAACCAGTCCAGGGTCGGGTCGACGTCGCCGCCGTTCGGCCGCCACAGCACCGGGTAGCAGGTGCGGGTGTTCTGGTCCGGGCGTGGCATGGTCTCGCCGGCGACGCAGTCGGGTTCGGCGTAGTTCACGGAAATGACGGCGCCGGTCTCGGTGGTGATGCCGGTCAGGCGGGGCTTGGCCAGGGGCAGGATGTTGTCGTCGCTGGCGTCGACCCGGTTGTTGAAGAAGTCGCTGGTGAAGGTGATCGCCGGGGTGGAGAGCGCGGTGCCGTGCTCGCCCGTGTGCTGGATGGACTGCAGCCACAGCGACTGGTCGGCGGAGTCCCCGCTCTCACCGGCATCCAGGTAGGCCTGGGTCAGCTTCCACGAGTCCACCGGCTGGAAGTCGGCGCTCGGTGTGAGAGCGGCGTTCCACGCGTAGGTGGTGATGCCGGTGAGCCGCTTGCGGGTGAAGAACGTGGGCCCCACGTTGCCCGTGCACTTGTCGTCGTCGGCGCAGATCGCGTCGAAGGGCACGTCCGGCCAGTGCTGGCTGGTGGAGTCGGTCAGCGAGTCGCAGCCGTCGTCGTCGCGGATGCACCGCTCGGAGTAGGTGAAGGAGATCTTGTCGGAGGCGGCGGGGCTGCCAGAGAACAGGGCGCCGGCGCGCTGGCCGTAGAGGATCTTGTTGAGGTAGCCGCCACGGGTGTACTTGGTGCCGGTGTTGTCGTCGCCGAGGGTGTCGTAGTTGTTGGTCTCGGCGGTGTACCAGTAGGACATGGCGTTGTGGTGGGTGTCCTCGACGTAGTCGAGGTTCCACCGCCAGGCCTGTGTCTTGGCACGCCCGCTCAGGGACGTGCCACTGCTGTAGCCGGGCTCTCCCTCATCATCGCCGTAGACGGGAACGGTCCAGACGCTGTTGGTGCGTTCGGTGTCCGCGCCGTCGAGCTTGTTGAGGCCGAAGACGTACTTGGTGCCGTCGCTGGTGATGACGGTCCAGTACTCCCCCTTGCCGTCGGTGCCGCTGTCGCCGTCGTCGCCGTTGTCGGCGCCCGTGGAGTGCGTGACGATCGAGGCGTCGTCGTCCTTCAGGTGCCAGTCCCCGGTGGTGTCGTCCTTGACCAGTTCGGTGGACTTGCCGTTGAGGACGAGGGATGCGTTGTCGTACTTCCAGCACAGGTCGTACTTGCCGTCCTGGCCGTCGTCGTCGCAGGAGCCGTACTTGCGCTCGACGTAGGACGAGGTCAGGTCGAAGCCCTCACCGATCTGACTGCCCTGGTTGTTGGTGTTGGCGGTGCGGCCGTCCACGCTGCCGGAGTCGTAGGAGATGGCGAGGTCGGGCGCCGGACCCGCCGCGGCCGGCGGTGCCTTCAGCGGGTAGTTCCAGGTGAACGTGCCCGAGGAACCGCCGGCTTCCCATGTGGAGGACGCGGACAGCGGGGTCGCCTTGTAGTCGCCCCCGCCGGACTTGGCCCCCGCGGCAAGAGCCAGCAGCATGGTCTGCCCGGTGGCCTGGGTGGACGTGGTGCTGAAAGTGAGGCGGGCCTGAACGGTCTGCCCATCGCGGTCGTTGGTGTAGGGCAGGGTTTTCCCGCTGCGACAGGCGGCCTTGCCGGGGTGGGTGAAAGCGCAGTCCGGCAGACGCAGCACTTGGAGGCGTCCGGCCCAGTCTCCGCCGTAGGCCGCAGCGAACGAGGAGTAGTCGATGCCGAGTTCGGCCGTCCCACCGGTGCGGGGGGCGGTGACGGTCAGGGCGACGCCCTTGATGCCGAGGGCCTGCGTCTGTGCGTGGCTCAGCACCCGCACCTTCGCCGTCCGTACCGCGTTCTTCGCCGTAGAGGCGGTCAGGGACACGGGCAGGGAGCTAGCCCTCGCGTGTCCGGCCGCCTTGGTTGAGGTGCTGAGGGTGGCGGTGGCCGCGGTCGGCCACACCACCTTGGTGTCCTGCTCCTGCCGGGCCCGCTGCGCGGCCTTCGCATTGTCCGCAGCCTGCCGGGTGACGGCGCGGGAGGCCGCGGTCTGCTTCGGCTTCAGCGGAACCGTCTTGACCGACACCTTCTTAGGGGCATCGGGACGGCCCAGTGGTTGTGCGCCCTGTGCGACTGCGCTCAGGGGGCTGAGTAGCCCGGGCAGCAGGGTGAACGCGACGGTGACGGCGGTCCGGGCAAGCCAGGACCTGCTGCTCCTACGTCTGGGGGTGCGGGGGCGGAACGGCAGCATGGGTCTCATGTCCAAAGCTCCATACGAACGCCCCTTGTTGAGGGGCGGGAGTCGGGAAACCGTGCTCGGGCACGGCCGGCGAGTGCAGGCATGCAGCCGATCGGCTGCCGGTTCGTTCGCGTCAGCCCCTGGTGGGCGGGACGGCGGTCGCTCCCGCCCACCGGGGTGGGGTCAGTCGCTGGGGATCACACGGTCACGCACCTCGTCGGCGGTCATCGCACCGACCCAGATCCGCAGCCGGCTCAAGTGGCCGGCGAAGTAGCCGGTGGATGTGGTGCCGCCCATGGAGAGGCTGCCGGTGCCCTGCTGCGGGCTGGTGACCGCGTTCTCGGGGCCGTCGTCGACCGGCGTCGTTCCCACATACAGGTGCATACGGCCGCCCTGGTCCTGGGCGTCGTACACGCCGGTGAGTATCACCGACGAGCTGGAGTCGGCGAGCTCGGTCACATCGGTCACGTCGGCCGTGGTCACCGTGGTCCCGGAGGGTGTGGTGCGCAGGAACTTCCAGACGTAGGTGTCCTGATCGATCTTCTGCACAGCCAAAGCCCAGGACACTCCCCCGGTTCCTGCCTGTCCGGCAAGCTGGGCCTCATAACCGTTGGGCTTGGTATTGAGCACCGTCGGGTCGAACTGGGCCTGCGCGGAGACCGTGAACGAGCCGGTCTCGTCGATGGCCGGGCCGGTGACCGAGGCGTAAGCACCGTTGCCGTTCAGGACCAGGGCGCTGGACTCGTCGTCGATGCTGGCTCCGCCCGACAGTGCCATGGCACCGATGGGGTACGGCGAGAACTCACCGACCGTGGTGCCGGACGAGTTCTCGGCGTTCCAGTCGGCCACCAGTTCCGTGGCCGGCAGGTCCTGCTCGGTCGCCTGTGCCTCTTGGGCAATCCTCTCCGCGCTCAGGGCGTCCTGCCAGGCGGCGACTTCGTCGATACGGCCCCGAAAGTACTGGCCTGCCGCGCCCCGCACGATCGACCGGCCCACCTGCAGGCCCTGTGAGGCCGCCCAGGGCTTGTAACTGGGCGCGGCCTGGTACAGGTTGACCGGATCGCCCTGCGGGCGGCCGTTGACGAACAGCTGGATGGTGTCGCCGCTCGGGTCAGATCCTGCCGTGTAGACGCCCGCCAGGTGTGTCCACACCCGCAGGGGCGGGTTAGTGGCCGTTGCCACCGACTTGACGAAGACCGGCGTCGCCGAGTCCGTAGCCGTGTACTGGAAGACATACGACTTCGTGGACGAGGAGTAGTAGAGCGCGAAGGCCTGCGCCTGCGCACCGGGCTCCGTGAGGATCATCCGGCTGGTCGAGGCGTCGGTGAGATTCGCCCACGCCGAGATCGTGAACGAGTGGGCCGTGTTCACGACCGGTGCGGTGGAGTCGGCGTAGGACTGCTGCAGATTGGGGTCACTGCTGTCCAGCCACAGCGAGGTGTCTTCATCGCCGCGCCGGGCCATGGTCGAGAAGCCGGCCCCGTCGTGCATGGTCAGATCATGCGTGGCAGTTCCCGGGTCGTGCGTCGCACTGTCCTTGGCCGTGGTCACGCCGGAGCCGGGGGCGCCGTCGTCGAAGTGCCAGCGGCCGACCGGCCCCGGCGGAAGACTCACCTTGAAGTCGAAAGTCTCGGGCGAACCCGTTCGCTCACGGACGTCCATGGCCCATACCGTCAGGTGGTACGTGCCGCCCAGGGACGGTGTGACGTTGTCCACCTCGGCGCTGTGGTTGGTGGCCGCTTTGACGGTGTGCGCTTTGCCTTCCTGACCGCTCGGGCCGGACAGCGTCCACTGATAGCCGTCGATGTCCGTGTCCGCGCTGTTGGGCCCGAAGATGAACGATCCGGCCAAACCCGGGCCGCCCTTGGCGGTGCACGGATCCGCCACGCACTGCACGTAGGGAGATCCCTTCACGGGATCCTTCGGTGCGATCGTCGGTTCCTTCGGCGCGGTGGAGTCGATCGTGAAGTAGCACCACGGCGAGAAGGAGGAGTAGAGGTCGCCGCTGTCACCGTCGTAGGACCAGTGGGACTGGGTTCGGGCCCGATAGCGGTAGGTCGTGCCGTCTGTGCGTTTCGTGGTCTGCTTGTCGAGCAGTTTGCCGTCCGTGAAATAGCCGCCGTCGTTGTCCTCGGCCCAGATCTCTTCCCAGCTTCCGTCCGCAAGAAGACGGGCGATGCGGTAGTTGGCCTTCAGTTGGCCCTTGCTGTCATTGGTGCCCGGCTGCACCTGGGTCTCCACCCGTGCCCGCACCGTCGGCTGGTCGACCGTGACAGCCAGCGGGGAGTCCACCGGATTGCAGTAACCGTGTGCGTTCGCCCCGGCCACGCCGGGAATGACACCGACGTTGATCGGCACGCCGGGGTTCGGCACGTAGTCCACGGTGATCTCGGCGTTGTCGTCGAAACGCTTCCACGCGCGCGTGTCGCTCTCATCTCCCGCGCGCAGCATCAGCGTGAGCCGGCCGAACTTCCCGTCGGCGAAGTCCTGCACCTGCTTCGTCAGACTGCCGTTGAACTCCACCCAGGCATCCGGCTGGGGAGGACTGCAGTTGTCGCCCCGACCTGCCGACACCGTCTTGGTATCGATGAGCGCGATGTTGCCCGGGCCAGGCCACCGCGTTCCCTCCGTGATGTTTCCGGTGCGCTCCAGGTCCACGGCCTTGGCATCGCAGTTGAACGACCAGGTCTCGTGCGCACGGAACGTGGCGTGCAGAACGTGCTTGCCGGCCAGGGCGCTGGGGCTGAACTCGAAGTACATGCGGTTGACGTAGTCGTCACCGCACGGGTAGCCGTCCGCGCTCGCACAGCGGCCCACTCCGTAGTCGCCGGAGAACTGGTAGAACTTGTCGCCGTCCGAGGACAGGACCGTCCGCTCCGACCGTGAAAGCCCCACCGCCGGGTCGATGCGCACGGGGTACACGGTCTGCTCGCCCCGCAGCAGGTTCAGGTCGGGGGTGACGGTGATGCTGCCGTCATCGACCTGCACGGGCAGGGCTGCAGTCGTGTCGCCGTCCCCCGGCTCGAACGGCTCCTGGGTATCGGTATCCGGATCGGCCATGGCGGAGGCGCCGGCCGATCGTGCCGCTGTGTTGAGTGTCTGTGTCTGAGTTCCGCCGCCGCTGCCGGCGGAGTCCCACATTTGTCCCGCCGGGCCGATGAAGACAGCGTTGTCGTCGGCGTCGACGGCGCGCAGTCCGCCCCCGGCCCCGGGGATGATAGACACGCCGTCGCCCTCGATGGCGAAGCGCAGTTGCTCCAGCGCCTGCTGCTGCGCGGCCTCAGCAGACTTGACCACCAGGACCTCGCGGTATCCGTCGGGCACCGCGGTCAACTGGAGGTCGACTCCGGGCAGTACCTCGGAGTAGGTGGCGGTCGCACCGTCCAGCGAGGGCGCGGGCAGCTCGCCCGGCCAGCGCACCGACAGCGACCGCTGGTCCTTCGCCAGGTGCACCATAGACTGCGTTCCCCCGGCGGAGAACGACTCATCGGCCGCCGCGTACCGGGGGCCGATCGACCCGTCGGCCCTGTGCACGAGTGTCGTGTCTATGTCGTGCCAGGTGCCGGCATCGTCCTTCGCCCGCTGCGGCGAGGTCGCCTGCTTCAGGGTGTAGGTGCCGTCAGGATTCGCGAAAGTCTGCGTGTACTCCGTGCGCTGGTCCACCACCTCGACCGGCTCGTCCGACGCCTTCGCCTGCTCCAGAGGCGTCGGACCGGTGTCCCCGTCAGCCTGCGCCGGCACCGCGGCGGTCACGTTCGCCACCGCCACCCCGCCGAACACCAGCGGCCACGCGGCCAAAGGCACAGCGAGCCGCCGCACCCACAGCTCTCCCGCAAGAGATCTCCGCTTTCCTGCCTGTGATTTCACAGCCCCGCCCCACGCCCCGCAGAAGATCCACAGATACGTCGCGGATAGTAATCAGACGCGCCCACAAAGTATCAAGAGTGATCCACATCACAAGCCAAGCTTTTAATTGGACAATTATTAGAAAAAGAGCATTTAAAGACTCCGCAAAAAAAGCGACGCGGAGAATATCCGCCTCATTTCGAATTAATTCAAAGTGAACTTGACATGACCACATGGAGATGACGCCCTCGCGACTCAACAGTTCGACCTGGGGAAACCACACCATCCATCACCCCTCACGACCTTCGCCTTCAAACCGATGCGCCGTCGCCCCAAGCCGACGACGCCGCAAGGAGCGTCAAAGCCTTGGCCTTCACTCACCGACCACAGGGCAATACGAGCTGCACCCCCACGCGGCTGGCGCAGTGGAGGTGAAGGCGCCGCGCATGAACGACAAATGCGTCAATGCCGGAACCAGCGAACGTCAGCGGTTCTCCTAAGAGCTCGTAACACGATCTTGGTTGAGGTGCCCTGGTTGGGCGTGACTGATGTGAAGATTCGGCCGTTCGGGAGGGTGTGAGTACTCGGCCATGGATCGTGGATGACGACTTGTGGATGCTGATCGAGCCGCTGCTGCCGCCCTGGCCGGAACGGTCGCCAGGGCCGCGCCCGGTCGCGGACCGGCTATGTCTGCAGGGGATCCTGTACGTCCTCCACAACGACATAGCCTGGCAACTGCTGTCGCTGGAGCTGGGGTTCGGCTCCGGGCAGACCTGCTGGCGCAGGTTGGAGCGGTGGCAGCAGGCAGGTGTCTTCAACCAACTGCACTGGATCCTGCTCGCCGCCGGCGAACTCGATTGGTCCAGGGCGTGCGTGGACGGCTCCCACATCCGTGCGAAAAAGGGGGAGCCGACACCGGTCCGTCGCCGGTCGACCGGCGGAAGACGGGCAGCAAGCACCACTTGATCTGCGACGGACGCGGCACCCCGCTCAAGGTCATCACGACTGCCGTCAACGTCAATGACGTCACCCAGACCCTCGCCCTGGTCGACGGCATCCCGCCGGTGGCAGGGCGTCCCGGCCGACCACGCCGCCGCCCCGATTCGCTGCTCGGGGACAAGGGTTACGACTCCAACCCCAACCGCGACGAGCTGCGCAAGCGCCGGATCCTGCCGGTCATCTCCCGCAAGGGCGCCCCGAACATCAAGGGGCTGGGCAAACTCCGCTACGTCGTCGAGCAGACCTTCGCCCTGCTCCACCAGTCCAAACGCCTTGCCATCCGCTGGGAACGCCGAACCGAACTCCACTACGCCTTCGTCTCATTGGCCTGCAGCCTCATCTGCTGGAGGCGACTGAAGAAGCACCGGTCGTGATCGTGTCACGAGCCTTTAGCTACAACTCACGCCACTCACCCAAAGGTCCGGCCGCCCTCGTCTGGGTGAAGTCGTGCACCAGGTCCCACGCCCGATCGATATCCAGGACAAAGTCGCCCGTGAACGTGGCGAGGTCGTCCATGATCGGGACTTCGACCTCGGCACCCGAGGGCACGGTGCCGTCTCCTACGAGCAGAGACATCCGCTCGGCGTCACTCATCAGATGGACGACCGCGTGATCACCTCGGAAGGCCAGGATCAGCACCGGGAAATCCCTGTCCGGCGACCGAACCTCGACGTACCCCTGACCATGGGAGCGCAGGTCGTTGAAGCGGTCTGACAGATCCTTCACCTCTGAACGCCTCTCAACCGGATGGAACAGCCCAGATTCCGGCGACGTCGCCGCCCACATCACGCTCATCCAGCCACTCTTCCCCACACAAGCCGTCGCCCGCGATCTAGGCCCACGCTCCCACGCTCCACCACGACAGGACTACTGGGACTGGGCCGCATGATCGTGTTACGAGCTCTAGGGGCTCAATGGCGTGGTACGGGTCGGTGACGTAGCCGGGCTGTTGGTTCACCGACGTCGGGGTTGACGGAGATGACGGCCAGGGCGCGGTCCAGCGCATGAGAGTCCGCCTCGCTGGTGATGTTCTCCTGCTGCCTTTCAACGGTGTCAAAGAACGCGACCCGGGCGCGGCGCGGGGCCGTGTCCTTGAGGCGTCAGGCTACGGCCGGCCGCTGGGCGGCGAGCCGGGCAAGGTGCGCCTAGCGCAACTCCTCCCACGGCGCGCAGTCGTCCACCGAGGGCAGGCCGTCGGCGGCGATGTTCTCCGAGACGGCAGCGAACGGGTCCGTGCGCTCGCGGGTCCGAGCCGCGTAGGCACGCACCGCGTCGACGGCCGCGGGCTCCAGATGGGCGCCGGTCTCTGTACGTTCGGGCTCCGCTTGGGTCTCCCGAAATCGCCTCCATAGTGCCTCACCGTGAGGCACTATGGTCGCGTCGTGTGAGACCCTGCCGATTCCCTGAGAGGTACTACCTGATGGCCACAGATCCTCCGCACTCCCCCACTACCTCAGCGGAGTTGTGGACCGTCTCTGTGGTGGCCACTTACTTGGGGTTCACGGGGGCGTCGGCGACGGGTTCGGCCCGTCGCCAGTTGTCGCGGTGGGGTATCGCCGCTGTGGGACGGGAGCCCGGCCGGAGCGGCCAGTCGCTGTATCTGGCGGCGCAGGTCCGCGCGGCGCACGAGGCGCGCCCCGGGCCCGGTCGCCGCGGGGACCGCAGGACCGAGGGCGGGCGCTTCACGACGTCCACCGACACCTAGGCCGTGTTTTAGAAGTCGGTGATCTGCCTGGTTGGCCGTCCGGGGAAGTTGCGGGCGGCCATCCAGATGGTGAGGTCGCGGGCGATGTCGTTGATGCTGGTCGAGGTGGTGACCTCGTGCTCGTTCCGGCTCGTGTCACGGCGGACGATCTCGTAGCCGCCTTCGTCCAGGACGGCCACAGAGGCGAACCACACGGGGTCGTCCTCGTCGGGCTGGACGACGACGAAGGTGTTGTCGGAGTCGTCGAGGTCGCTGATCATCATGAACAGCGCGTCCTCGGAGGGGTCGTCGATACGGTCGCCGCTCTCGCTGTCGGCGCCGTAGTACTGAGCCCCCATCGTCGTTTCTCCCTCGCCTTGTTCCCCCTGGTCGCCGTCAGCATGGCATGCGCAACGGACAGCCCAGGCCCGTCATAACCATTCGCCGATCGCAGCGATCAGGACGGTGGCCTCGAAGCGGACCGCGAGTTTGTCGAATCGCGTGGCCACCGCCCGGTTGCGCTTGATCCGATTGATCCCGCACTCGACGGCGTGCCGGGCCTTGTAGTCCTCACGGTCGAAGGCCGGAGGCCGTCCGCTAGTCTTCCCCCGCCGCTTGCGGTTGGCGATCTGGTCGGCCGGCTCCGGGATCGTGCACCGGATCCCACGCTTTCGCAGGTAGGCCCGGTTTGGCCCGTGACGAATACGCCTTGTCGCCCCGCACCCGCAGCGGACGGATACGCGGACGGCCCGGCCCGGTGCGGGGTACTCGGATGCCTTCCAGCACGGCGGCGAACTGGGGGCTGTCACCGCGCTGTCCGGCGGTGATCAGCACAGACAACGGCCGCTGTCCCTGTTCGCAGGCCAGATGGATTTTGGTGGTGAAGCCTCCCCGGGACCGGCCCAGTCCGTGGTCTTCGGGCTCGGTGCGGATCCCGCCACCAGGCGGCTCCTTCTGGGCCAGTCCATCGCGGCGGGCGCCTGCGGCGTGTTGATGGGCCCGGCAGATCGTGGAGTCGACGTTGACCTCCCACGTGATGAGCCCGGCCGCGTCGGCCCGGGCCTGGAGTCTGGTCAGCAGCACGTGCCAGGCGCCGTTACGCTGCCAGCGGCGAAAGAGTCCGTAAACCGTCTGCCAGGGTCCGTACTCCGACGGCAGATCCCTCCACGGAGCACCGGTCCGCACACGCCAGCGGATCCCGTCGATCAGCTTCCGGCGTCCCACCGGCGGTCGGCCCAACACGGCGACCGGCAACAACGGCTCCAACACCGCCCACTGCTCGTCAGAAAGATCCCCTCGCCCCACACCGAGATCATCAGGAGCCGGGACAAGGAACGGAGCCGATTTTCAAAACACGGCCTAGGCCCCGCCGCACCGACCTTGCAAAGAGCAGGGCGGCCGTCCACTTCCCGGCGTACGGCCGCCCACCCACCCAGTCACCAGAGCTCACCAGACCAGGAGGACCTCCATCGTGACCGTCACGCTGCGTCCGCATCAAGTCGAAGCCGTCGACGCGGTACTACGCCACCTCTCCGAACAGCCCGGTCAGGGCATTCCACCCGAGGGCCTGCGCACTCAGGTCATCGCCGCCACAGGGTCCGGCAAGACGCTGATCGGGGTAGCGGCGGCCGACCGTCTGTCCGCCCGCAGGGTGCTGGTCCTGGTGCCCACTCTGGACCTGCTCTTGCAGATGGCCGCCGCGTGGCGTGCGGGTGGCCGCCGGGGCGCGACGATCGGCGTCTGCTCCCTGCGGGGTGCGGACAGTCAGGGCGTGCCGTGCACGACGGACCCGGATGAACTGATCGCCTGGACCGCCGGCGGTGAGACCGTCACCGTGTTCGCGACCTACGCGTCGGTCGGCATGGGGACGCTTCAGCGGGCGCATGCCGCCGGGTTGAGGGTGTGGGACCTGATGATCGTGGATGAGGCGCACCGCGTGAGTGGTGATGGGCTGAAGCCGTGGGCGGCCGTGCACGACCAGACCCAGGTACCGGCCGTGCGGCGGCTCTACATGACTGCCACGGCACGCGTCTGGGAGGCCGACGGAGACCGGCCGCGGCTGGTCGCCTCGATGGACGAGGACTCGCCGCTGTTCGGGCCGGTCGCCTACAAGCTGAAGCTGTCGGAGGCGATCCGGCTGGGGCTGGTGGCGCCGTATCAGGTGCTGTGCCTGGACATCCGCGACCCCGACCTGTACGCCGCGCTCATCACTGAGGCGACCGGTTCCGACGCGGTGCGCGGGGCCCGGCTGGCGGCGGTACAGACCGGCCTGATGCGCGCGGCCGTTGAGGAGCAGTTCCGGCGCGTGCTCAGCTTCCACAGCCGGGTCGGCGAGGCGGAAGCCATGGCGGCCGCCGTGCCCGGAACCGCGGCCCGGCTTGCCGAGGACGACCCCGAGACGTTCCCGCCGGCACACCAGGTGTGGGCGCAGTGTTGGATTGGGATGTGTCCCTCAATAACCATGCAGGTCATGGCCCTCCTCGCCGTTTGTGCCTCGTCGTTCATCCTTTCGTCGCCGTCGTCTTCTGCCAGCAACTGCTACGGCGGATGCTCGGATCTGGACTTCACATCGCCCACGGTGGCCGTCACTGACGTGCCCCTTCCGAATCTCCCCGCCCACGCGCACCAGTCACACGCACTCTCCTCCGAGGGCCGGCGCAACACCAGGTGAAGGTCGTGGACCTACGCGAAGTCCCCGGAACGCGCTCTCACCAGGACCAAGAGGTGACGTGCGTGGTACGACGCCTCTTGGTTCGCGCGGGTCGGAGTCGTCGGGGACGGAAGGTCGAACCACGTACGATGCCGGGTCGCTATGTCAGGCCGTTCTCGATCGCGGCGGGGCGTTACTGGTCGTCGGCCTCGGCTGCGCGCCTGTGCTGCGGGTAGGCGCCGGAACCCGGATGGACCTTGTCGATGAGATCGCGGTAGTGCGGGTTGCGGGCGATGAACTCGCCCACGACCGGGCAGATGACGGTGATCTTCTTGCCGGTTGGCCGGATCTCGTCCAGCACGCGGGCGATGAGCTCCGTGGCGACCCGGTGGTGGCGGTAGGCGGGGTCGACCCAGGTTGTCAGCAACACGACGCGGCCGCCGACAAACCGGTACGAGAGCTCCGCGATCGCCTCGGGTCCGATGGCCGCGAACCATCGGCTTCGCTCCGTGTCGTTGATGACATCAAGCTCCCAGCTCGACCCCACCTGGTCGGGACCTGCCTGGTCCATTGCGGCGATGAGCGTGGCGTTGTTCTCGTCCAGGGCAGCTGCCTCGGCCTCGACGCCCGTCGTCGCTGCTTCGCCTTCTCCCCGGGGAAGCCTGAAGGCCTGGTCCATGACCGGCGTGGCTCTCCTGGCTCCCGGGTGCTCGGGGTCGATGAGGTCGGCGTACGCCGGGTTGCGCTCGATGAAGGTGTGCACGATCGGGCACGTGATGGTGACCGTTTTTCCTTGCGCGCGCACGTCGTCCAGGACGTGTCGGATCAGCCTGGTCGCGATCCCACGGTTGCGGAACTCGGGGAACACGGAGGTGGCCAGCAGTACGAGCCGGTTCTCGCCGACGGCCTGGTAGGTCAGCCCTGCCACCTCTGTGTCACCGGCCTTGGCCACGTAGGCACCGGTCTTCTCGTCGTTGACGACGTCGAAGTCGGACGCGAGAGCACGGGGATCGCTGCCGGCATCGTCGACGACGACGGCGGGATCCTGACCGGTGAGGCCTGGTTCCGCCCTCTCCACGTCGCCGGCGGTCGAGCGGTTCGGCTCGGTTGGGCTGGTCATGCGGATGGTCCTTTGCTGGTTGTGTCCGGGCATGTGCGATGGCCTCATGGGCGAACGATGATCTTGCCGTTGCCCCGCTCGGCCGGGTCGAAAGCGGAAACGGTGTCGTCGAGGGTGACGACCTGACCGATGTTCGTGCACAGCGCCCCTCCCGGGCCGCCGGTCGGCGGCGTGTCCGGTTCCGATGGCATGGGCGCCGGCCTGGCGGGCGAACTGCGTCGCTATCCCTCGATCGAGTCACTACCTCCACCCTAACTCTAAAGTGGACGTCATGGTCCAGTATTGCAAGGTGGAAGCGCTGCGGAGCGATGACGGGTGGTCCGGCGCGTGAAGGCGCTCGATCGCTGCCTACCCAGTCCCGTCGCGGCACTGATCGGAACCCGACGTGGAAGTGCTGGCGAGCGCGGGGCCGGGGGTGTGTTCGCCGAGGGCGGGATGCACGCTCGAGTCTGGACTAAACAGTCCCGTTCATGCATGATCGACGGGCCAGGCGAACCTACGGGGCACACCGCAGCCGTGACGCGGAGAGGGCGCTCCCAGGAGCCGGCAGTCGCAGGGCCGACTGTCACCGCCCACGACAGAAGCCGGTGCGCTGCCTGATTCAGAACGAGAGAAGGACGCTGCTCGATGCACAATGTGGCCCCAGTCCCCGGTCGGGATCGTCAGGGCAGAACGTTCGGGCTTGCGTTCCCGTCCGCGGTGCTCTCCCTGGCGGCCGCGTTTGCCGCGGTGGGCTCGACGATCCCCCTGTTCAACGTCTACCGGGCCCAGGACGGGTTCACCAACGCGGGCATCTCGATGACGGTCGTCGCCTACTCCGCCGCGACCATCAGCACGCTGCTGGTACTGGGACGGCTGTCCAACCATGTGGGCCGTCGGCCCGCGGCCCTCGCCAGCCTCGGACTGCTCGTGCTGGGCTGCCTGGTGCTGTTGAACGTGCACCACATAGGCGTCCTGATCGCCGGCCGGATCCTGATGGGCCTGGGTTCCGGGTTGGCCAGCAGCAGCCTCACCGCGTACGTCGTCGACACCGCACCCGCAAGACCGGCCTGGCTGGCCTCCGTCGCGTCCAGCCAGACAGTCATGCTCGGCCTTGCCCTGGGCGCCGTCGCCTCCGGTGCCCTGGTCCAGTTCGGCCCCTGGCCCCGCGGCCTCGTCTACCTCGTCTCCGTCGGCCTGCTCCTGCTGTCCATGGTGCTCACCGCCGTCAGCCCGGACACCGTAGCCACCGTCCGCGGCGCGTGGCGATCGTTGAAGCCCACTGTCCGCGTACCGGTCCGGGTCAGGCATCTGCTCGCCGTCACGGCCGCAGTCCTCTTGTCCACCTGGGCCACCGGCGCGTTCTACCAAGCCTTCGTGCCCGCGCTGGTCGAAGACCAGCTCCGCACGCACAGTCCACTCGTCCTGGGCCTGGTGTTCGCCGCCTACATGGCCCCCAGTGCTCTGGGTGCTCCCCTCAGCGGCCGATTCGCCCCGGCGGGAGCCCAACGCATCGGCATGGCGGCCTTCGCGGTCGGCTGGACCGGCATCATCACGGCGATCGCCACCGGTGCACTTCCCTTGTTCATCGCCGCAACTGTCGTCGCCGGGGCCGGTCAGGGCGTTGCCATCAGCGGCACCACCCGCGGCCTGCTGTACGCCAGCAGCCTGACGGACCGGGCACCGATCTTCGCCGTGGTGTATCTCCTCAGCTACAGCGGCGCGACCATTCCCAGCCTGATCTCCGGCCAGCTGTCCCACACCTTCTCGCTACCGAAGATCGCGCTCGGCTATGGCGCTTTCGCCCTCGTCGCCACCCTGTTCACCGTCATCGCGGCACGCGATCCGCACACCGACACGGCCGGTCAGCCCAGTGAGTGCTCACGGCGGACTCTGCCGTCGCCCTGACGGCATTCGACGCCGGGCAAGGCGGCCGCCACCACGCGTCAGGAAAGGATCCCCATGAGCGCGGAGAGTGCCTGAGGCCACGCGGCGTCGGAGGGTGTTCCGTAGCCGACGACGAGGGCGTCGCCCATGACGTGCGGGGACTGCGCGTGGCGGTATCGAGACAGGCCGGCCACTTTGAGCCCGCGCCGGGTCGCCGATTGAACGACCTGCTGTTCGGACCCGGGCGGCAGACCGAGAACCGTGTGCAGGCCGGCTGCTGTTCCTGTGACGTGCACATGGGGAGCGTGCTGGGCCAGGGCGGCGACGAGAGACTCCCGCCGATGGCGGTAGCGCCGACGCGCAGCACGTACGTGACGGCCGTAGGCGCCGGAGGTGATGAACTCCGCCATCGTGAGCTGGCTCAGCACCTCGCACGTGTCGATCTGTCCCTTTGCCGCCACGGCTTCCTCGGCCAGCGCGGGCGGCAGCGCCATCCAGGCCAGGCGCAGGCCGGGCACAAGGGTTTTGCTGGCGGTACCCAGATAGACCACGGAGTCCGGAGCGAGTGCCTGGAGCGCTCCGACGGACCGGTGGTCGAACTGGAACTCACCATCGTAGTCATCGTCCAGGACCAGGCCGCCTGTCCGTCTGGCCCAGTCCACGACAGCGGTCCGGCGATCGCGCTGCAGTGTCGTGCCCAGAGGGAACTGGTGAGCCGGCGTGAGCAGGACCGCATCGGCGCCCTGAGGCGGGACCGGGTCGGTTCCGTGCGGGTCGAAGGAAAGCGGGAGCGTCTCCAGCCCCACGGCTGCCAGCAGGCCACGGTGCCTGTCCGGCCCGTAGGACTCGACGGCGACACTCCGTGCCCGCCGGCCGGCCAGGACCTCGCTCAGGATCCGCAGACCGTGCGAGACACCAGCGCAGATCAGTATGTGTTCCGGACTCGTGTACACGCCCCGGGCTCCTGCCAGATGATCGGCGAGTGCGGCCCGTAGCTCCGGCCGGCCGCGGGGGTCGCCGTAGCCGAACGCGGCGTCGGGAGCCGCGGCCAGGGCCCGGCGTGTGGCCTTCAGCCAGGCTGCACGAGGAAACGCGGTGAGGTCGGGGCTGCCCGGGATCAGGTCGTAGCACGTGTCACCGGACGGTTCGGCAGCTGATCGGCCCGGGGCCGGCCGAGTGATCATCGAGTCTGTCACGAGTGTGCCCGACCCTCCGCGGGCGGTGAGCCATCCCTCGGCGACGAGGTCGCCATAGGCGTTGGCCACGGTGTTGCGGGCAAGCCCGAGGTCGTCGGCGAGCCGACGGGAGGAGGGCAGCCGCGTCCCGGGCGTCAGGCGGCCGCTGCGGGCAGCCTCGCGTACGGCGGCGGCGAGCGCGCGGCGCACACCCCCCTCGGCTCGGATCACATCACTCTCGATGGCCTGTCGCAGCCGCGCTGGGTCGGCGGCACTGCGGGCATCAGGAGACTCGACGGGCATGACGACGGTCAGGCCCGGCGGCCGAAGGTCTGCGGATCCACGGGTTGCTCGGACCTGGGAAGGCCGCGGACCACGAGACGGTAGGAGTCGGTCACGAGCTCCCTCACCAGCTCCTCGTCCACGGTGCCCCCGCCCTCCACCGTGATCCAGTGCCTCTTGTCCATGTGATAGCCGGGGGTGATGTCCTTGTGCCGCTCCCGCAGGGCCGCGGCGTCGTCCGGGTCGGCCTTCAGGATCACGACAGGATGCCCCGGCATCTCGGTCATCAGCATGAATACCTTGCCGCCGACCTTGTAGAGGTCCCAGTCGGGGCCGATGCGGTGCTCCAGGTCGGCGCCGGGCAGGTCAGCGGTGCTGGCGCCCGCGATCTCCTGCAGCTCCTGTCCGTCCATGGTGGTCAACTCCTCGTTCGTCGAGTACCCCGACCGGCCGGCCGGGGCCAAGGTGGTGTCTTCCTCGTCGCCGCACGAACAGCGGTGCCCGCACGGCGGCCGCGGTGACGGCAGCCGGCTTCCTGGAATCTGTTCAGGTCCAGAACGTCCCGTCGGCTCTGCCGCAGGCAGCTCCCGCCGACCGGGTTCACGGAGCAGTCGCTCCGCTCACGCAGCGATTCGACGTGCGTGGCCACAGGAGGCCGCCCTCTCCAAACGTACCGCAAGTCGACCGTTTTTCGGGACTAAATAGTCCTCTGTTGTCGAGTGGTACTCCGCTTTTGACTGAAGGCTGGGCGGCGCACGGGCGCAGAACGGACTGCGTCGGACTGTGCGGGCGGACGTCCCTCCTGTCGCCGAACCCCGTCCGGACACCCTGTGGCTGCCGGGACGCGGCGGAGGTGCCGGCACCGGAGACGGCGACACGACCGTCCGTGGTGCGGCGTCGGGACTTCTCGGTGCCGCTCCTGCCGTGGACGGCTCAGCGCCCTGAAGGGTCTTCCGTCGGCGAAGCGCCCTCGGCGGGCGCGGCGTAGGCCTTGACGTGGCCGATCGCCATGTCCAGGGCGATCCGCATGGGCTTGACGTCCTGGACCGTCTGGGCGAGGAGGTAGCCCCCCTGCAGGGCGGCCATCAGGCCGGTGGCCAGCTCTTCGGCGTCTGCGTCGGCCCTGAGGACTCCCGAGTCCTTCATTCGCTCGAGCCCGGCCTTGAGCAGTCCCTCCCAGGTGCCGAAGTGCCGGGCGAGCGCCTCGCGTGCCTCTTCGTCCTGGTCGGCCAGCTCGCTGGCGAGGGATCCGAGCGGGCAGCCGTACGCCCCCTTCCGGAGCGCGTTGTGTTCGATCAGCACGTCCCGCCAGCGCTCCAGCCCGCGGAGGGAGTTGAGCCGCTGGAGTAGCTGGTGCTGGCGTTTGAGCAGTTCGGTGGCCTGCAATGCGACGACGTCCCGCACTAGTGCATCCTTGTCGGGGTAGTGGCGGTAGAGCTGGGATTTGCTCGTTCCGCTGGCTGCCCTGACCTCGTCGAGGGTCGTGGCAGATACGCCCCTGACGTACATCATGTCGGCGGCAGCCCTCAGAATGCGCTCCCGAGTTGCCCGCCCGCGCTCGGTCAGCCGGGAGTCGTTTCTGTCGCGCGTCTGTTCCGCCACATGGGCCAGATTACCGCTGCGTACGCTAGCAGGATCAAAAAGGGACCTCAAGGTCCTTTTTTGTGAGAGGTGACTCGCATGGGACTCGATGTGTCCGTGCGCCGGGCAAGGCCGTGCCGGGACCAGCCGCTCGAAACGTGTGGCGGCGGAGACAGGCGCACGCCTCGAACCGCGCAGCGGGTTCAGGTGCGGGCGAAGGACGCGATGTGGTCCAGCGCCATGTCCAGGGCGACGGCCATCGGCTCGGAGCTGTGAGCGTTCTGCGCAAGCACGTAACCTCCCTGCAGGGCCGCGAGCAGGCCGGTGCCCAGGCGCTGTGGGTCGGCGTTCTCGGAGAGTACGCCGAGGGCACGGAGCCGGGTCAGTGTCTCGACGAGCATCCGCTGCCAGGCGTCGAACGACGCGTTGAGCGCTTGCCGGGACTGCTCGTCGTTGTCGGACAGCTCGATCGACATCGCACCCAGCGCGCACCCGTACGAGCCGTCCTGCAACGAGTTGGCCTGGACCAGGGCGTCACGCCAGCGGCGCAGACCGGCGAGGGTCCGCACGCCGCGCAGGTGCTGCTCCTCGCGGGCGAGGACGAACCTCGACTGCACGTCGATCACGGCGTGGATCAGCGCGCGTTTGTCCTCGAAGTGGTTGTACAGCTGCGACTTGCTCGTTCCGCTCGCCAGCCGGACGTCATCGAGCGTGGTGGCGGTGACGCCCCTCACGTAGAACAGCTTGGCTGCCGAGTCGACGATGCGCGAGCGGGTCTCCAGGCCGCGGGGCGTGCGGCGGACATCGCTGGTTGCGGACACGGTGTCTCCCTCAGGCACGTTACTCACTCGTACTGCTCGGCCGTTCGGTGCATGGCAAGCGTGGCGCCCTCGTTCTCCAGGTGGATCGGTTGTGACACCAATACGACCATAAAGGCCGACCGGTTGGAGATGACGCCCTTGTGATTCTTCACGCGGGTGGCGATCGCGTCGCGGCCTGTGGGCAAGGGCCGGACCTGGCCGGCATCGCCCAGGTCCGTGTCCGCCCGCTGCGGCACCCCGGCGCCCGGGGTCGTACCTCCTTGGGGACGGAGGCGGGATCGAGGTGCATGCGGAGCCGGCAGGCCTTGTCGTCGTTCCCACTGAGTCTTACCCACAGATGGACTAAATAGTCCACTAAAAAATCGGAGCGAGCCGTGCGGGGCTGGTGCGAGGTCGTCCGATCTCTCGCGCTCCGACCGGCGAAGTCGCTCGCCATAAGGCTTCACCTGCGGCTTTGACCTGCACATTTAAGAGTCGAGCCTTGGCTCGACCCACGCAGAGACGACCTGGTGGACGCTTCCCTTCCGGGAGAGGGGTTGCGTACAAGATTCTGGTCTGTATAGTCCTTTCTGTGAGGTGCTCGAGGTGGTGGAGAGATCCGGAACCCGGCACCGGAGGAGTCACCGCCCTCAACGGAGGCCACCGGGCGCAAGCGACGCGACCGTCGAGGTCGTGGCGGGCGCAGGAAGAGCCTGCGGTGGAGCTCCGAAGCACAGCGAGTCCGGCTTGGGCTCGACGACTGTTCACACCCCGATCTGAGGTCGATTCACCGTGTCACGACTGAACGTTCCCGCTCCAGAGGATGTGCCTGCCGGCGCGCAGCAGATACTCGGCACCATTGGTGCGCAGCTGGGCTTCGTCCCGAACATGTTCAAGACCCTCTCGTCGAACCCGGCGGTTCTCGAGGTCGTCACGACTCTGCAGGGCACTTTGAGCCGGGTGCTCGACGCGAGGACGCGGCACAGCATCGCCCTGGCCGTTTCGCAGGCCAACGACTGCGGCTACTGCCTTGCGATGCACACCTACGTCGCCACCGAATTCGGCGGCATGTCCCGCGACGACATCGAGCTTGGCCGGGTCGGGAGCTCGATCGATCCCCGGCGTGCCGCGGCCGCCCGCTTCGCCCAGCAGGTGGTCGAGAGCCGTGGACAGGTCAGCGACACCGACCTCGCGGAGGTACGGGGCGCCGGATACACCGACGCTCAGATCCTGGCCGTCGTCGCGGTCGCGGTGCAGTTCCTGCTCACCAACTTCATCAACAACGTCAACCGGACCGACCTCGACATCCCCGCCGCCGACTCGGCCGGTACGACCGTGCGCCAGTGAACCCGCGCCCGGAGCCGCCGACCCTGCGCGGAAGTCGTGCGTGGCTCGCTTCATCTCGCCTGTCGAGGCCGACGCGGCGTCAGAAAGCGCCGTGCGGCCGCTGGCACCCCCCCCCCCACTGAGTCAACGATCATTCAGGAAGGCTCGACATGCCGGGCTCCGAACTCTACGAGGGGTTCATGGCGCTGCACACCCGCGACGGTGGCCTCGTCATGCCCAACGCCTGGGACGGCCTCTCGGCGCTGATGCTGGCCGATGCCGGGTTCGAGGCGGTCGCGACCTCGTCCGCGGCGATCGCCGCCACGCTCGGCCGCCTCGACGGGCGGCACGAGGTCACCCGCGAGGAGCACCTTGAGCATGCGCGGCTGCTCGGCCGCCTCACAGGACTGCCCGTCAACGGAGACTTCGAGGACGGATACGGCGACACGCCCGAAGACGTCGCCATGACCGTCGAGGCCGCCGTGGAGTCCGGCCTGGCCGGCATCGGTGTGGAGGACACCTCGGGCGATCCTGCCATGCCGATCCGTGACTTCGACGAAGCGGTCCGTCGGGTGCGCAGCGCCGTCGCCGCGTCGAAGGGACGCATCGTCGTCACCGGCCGCACCGACAACTTCATCCAGGGGCGCCCCGATCTCGACGACACCATCCGGCGTCTGACGGCCTTCGCCGAGGTGGGCGCAGATGTGGTCTACGCGCCGTTCCCACCCGACCTCGACGCGCTCGTCGCGATCGTCACCGCGGTCGCCCCGACTCCGGTCAACGTCCTGGTGTCCCCGGCAGACGAGGTGCTCACCGTCGCCGAACTGCAGCGGGCCGGGGTCAAGCGCATCAGCTTGGGTCCGATGCTCTACGCCCACGCGATGGGGGCGGTCGAGGAAGCCGCGAAGGCCCTTCTCGCGGGCGACCTCGCCTCGGCGACGACAGGCATGGACTTCGCCCGCGTCGGCGAACTGCTCACCCGCAGCAGGAACTGACCCGATCAGCACGAATCACGGACTCTTCGTCTCGTGATCACACAACGCGAAGGCAGGATGACATGGACCTCGGCAAGCTCATGAACAAGCACCTCACCAGGTACTTCGACCCCAGCAAGACGATCCCCGACGCGACGCTCCAGGAACTGCTCGGCTTCCTGCGTTCGACGCCGTCCTCGACGAACGTGCAGCCCAACCACTTCTACGTCCTCGCCACGACCGAAGGCAAGGAGCGCCTGGCGGCCAACCTCGGCGAACGGTTCCAGGACAACAGCGAGAAGATCCTGAACGCCTCGCACACCATCATCCTCACCACGAGGGCGGACCTTCCCGAAGGCCACCTCCAGGCCGTGTTCGACAAGGAGCGGTCCGACGGCCGGTTCCCCGACCCGGCGAAGCAGGCACGGTGGGAATTCATGACCCGCGACTTCCTCAACCTGCGCAACTACGGCTACAAGGACCTGAACCACTGGATGGAGAAGCAGACCTACCTCGCGATGGGTCTGACCATGATGGCGGCCGCTGAGCTCGGCGTCGAAGCCATGCCCCTCGAAGGATTCGACCCCACCAGCGTCGACAAGGCGTTCAAGATCCGCGAAACCGGACACACCACGACCGTGCTGCTGGCCCTCGGCTACCCCGACCCCGCGAAGGTCTACCACAGCCCGATCTCCCGCTTCGAAACCGACCAGCTGTTCACGTTCGTCTGACCGGCCGTCGCCCCCCGCGGGGCCGTCGAACGACTTGGCACGGGGCCGGCCTTGGTAGGCGCCGACGAGCGTCGGGCCACCCTCGGGCAGCCACGGATCTGGAACAGGTCGGTCGAACCGAGCACGAAGACGAAGATCTACTGTGAAGGCGTGCGGAATGTCCCCCTTCGACACCGCCGCCGGATTTGGGTTTCCGGCCGCCACCCCTGGTCGGCCGGACCGAGTGAAAGGACGACGATCCACTATGAAGGCGTGCGGTGTGTCCGGAGCGGAGACGGAAGTCGCCCTGCTGGAACTGCCCGAACCGTCATCCCCCGAGCCGGGCCAGATCCTGGTCGCGGTCGAGGCCGCCGGGGTCGGACCGTGGGACGAACTGGAAATCGACGCCCGCTGGGACGTGGGGCTGCGCCTCCCGGCCGCGCTGGGAGTGGAGGGCGCAGGCAAGGTGCTGGCCGTCGGCGCGGGTGTCAGCCGGTTCGCGGTGGGCGACCGGGTGCTCGCGCATGAAGCCCCGCTGCCCGGGGGGAGCGGCTTCTGGGCCGAGCGGGTCCTGGTCAACGCGGATCACGCGGCGGCCTGCCCACCGGCCCTGGACGCCGCACACGCCGCGGCGCTGCCGGTCAACGGGCTCACCGCGCTGCAGGCTCTGGAGAAGCTCGACCTCGGCCGAGGACAGCGGCTCCTGATCACCAACGGGGGCGGGGGCACCGGCGCCCTGGCCGTCCAGCTCGCCGCGGCCCGGGGCATCGAGGTGACCGCGACCGCGTCTCCCGCCGCCGCGGAGCGCCTGCTCGGGCTGGGAGCGAAGGACGTCGTCGACTACCACGACCCGCACTGGTCGACCGAGGTACGCGGCGGGTTCGACGCCGCCCTCGTCATCGCCGCCGGCACGGCGGTCCAGGCCCTGCCCCTGGTGCGTGACGGCGGCCGGCTGTGCTCCCTGACCTCCGACGCGCCGCCGGAGGAACGAGGCATCACGAGTTGGGACCTCTACATCGAGCCCAACGGCGCGCAGCTCGCGCAGCTGGCCGGGCAAGCCGCGGCGGGAACCCTGGAACTCGCACCGGAACCCCTGCCGCTCAGCGAGGGACCGGCCGCGTTCACCCGGGTGGTTGCCGGACGGGCCGGAGGCAGGAAGGTCGTGCTCATTCTGGCCTGACGCGCCCAGGCACCGGCCGATCCCGGTGCCGGGCCGCAGTGCGCACGGGGCACGAGCGGCGAGACCGCATGGGACCGGCGAGGCGAGCGGCCTCCCCACCACTGCCTGCAGCGGGCGGGGGCGGGGGCGGGGGCGAACAGAGCTTGTGGAGAAGGAGGAACCACAGATGAAAGCGATCGTGGTCACGGACCCCGCCGCCGGAACTGCGGGGATGACGCTGACGGAACGGCCCGGGCCGGATACGGCGCGCCTCGCCGGCCTTGACGGCGCGAACTACGGCGACGTCGTCGTCGAAGTGCATGCGTCGGGATTCACCGGGGACGAACTGGAGTGGCCCTCGACCTGGGTCGATCGCCTCGGCCGGGATCGCACGCCCTCGATCCCCGGACACGAGGTGGCAGGCGTGGTCAGCTCTCTCGGCTATGGAACGGCAGGACTGTCGGTGGGGCAGCGCGTGTTCGGCCTCACGGACTGGACCCGTGACGGCACCCTGGCGCAGTACGTCGTCGTCGAGGCGCGCAACCTCGCGCCGCTGCCCGGGGACATCGACTTCACGGTCGGCGCGAGCGCCGCGATGACGGGCCTGACGGCCTGGCAGGGACTGTTCGAGCATGGGCACCTCGCGGTGGGGCAGAGCGTGCTCGTGCACGGCGCCGCGGGAGCGGTCGGATCGATGGCAGCTCAGCTCGCGCGAGAGGCCGGCGCGTACGTCATCGGCACCGGACGCGCCGCCCACCGCCCGAGCGCACTCGACTTCGGCGCACACGAGTTCGTGGACCTGGACAGCGACACGCTGGAAGACGTCGGCGCAGTCGACTTCGTCTTCGACGTGTTCGGCGGCGACATCGGAGCTCGCTCGGCCCGGCTGGTGCGAGGTGGAGGAACATTCGTGACCGTCACCGGCCCGCCGGAGGTGCGACCCGCCGACGGCCTGACGGTCGACTTCGTGGTCGTCTCCGACCGCGCCCAGCTGGGCGAGATCGCCCGGCGGGTACGGGAGGGCCGTCTGCGGACGCATATCGGCCAGGTCGCGGACCTCGACGACGCCGTCGCTGCCTTCAACCCGGCCCGGAAGGTCGGCGGAAAGACGGTCATCCGCATGCGGTGAGGCCGCGGACAGCCATCGCCGCGCCGCAGTACGCGAGGTCGGCCACGTCATCCGCGAGCGTCAGCTGCCCGGTGTCCTGACAGGCCGCTTCCGGTGCCCGGCACCATATCGGGACGCTGTCAGGGCTTGCTTCCGCCGCTCAGCAGAGCGGCGGGGGCACAATGGGCAACGCTACATAACAATACGTATCCACCGTTAGAATAATATGCCGGACTTATAGGACGCGGTCGCCTCAGTGGGGGAATCACCGTGGCGAGCGTCGCCGGCCCGAGCGGCCCGGCCGACGGTTCGTTCACCGACGCGGCATCGCAGCAGTCATCTGGAGCCTTCCATGCGCGTGTTCGTCACAGGTGCCAACGGCAGCATCGGCTCAGTTGTCGTTCCCGAACTCATCGCTGCCGGTCACGAGGTCCTCGGCCTCGTCCGTTCCGATGCCGCGGCCGCGGCCGTCTCCGCTGCCAGCGGGACACCGCTTCGCGGCGACCTCAGCGATCTGGACAGCCTTCGCGCCGGCGTCGCCCGGACAGAGGGCGTCATCAACCTGGCCTTCGGGAACGACTGGAGCAACTTGGGGCCGTGCATCGACGCGGAAACACGGGCCCTGCAAACCTTCGCGGCCGCCCTCGCAGGCAGCGGCAAGCCGTTCGTGCATGCCGGCCTCACGCCGATGATGCCGGGCCACATCTCCACCGAGGAGGACCCCGACACCACCGACGGACCCGTCGGCGGCCGTGGCCTCAATTCACAGATGGTGCTGACCCTGGCCGACCAGGGCGTCCGCTCCTCCGTCGTACGGCTGCCGCGCTCCGTGCATCAGCGCGCGTCGCAATACGGCTTCTGCTCGGTGCTCATCGCCGCCGCGCAGAAGACCGGCGTGTCGGCATACGTCGGCGACGGCACACAGCGCTGGCCGGCGGTCAACCGGCTCGACGCCGCCAAGCTGTTCCGCATCGCGCTCGAGGACGCTGCGCCCGGCACCGTCCTGCACGCGGTGGCCGACGAGGGCGACACCATGCGATCCCTGGCCGAGGCGGTCGGCGGCGTGCTCGCGGTCCCGGTCGAGTCGGCATCCCCTGACAGCTTCGGCCCCATTGGCCGCTTGTTCGCGCTCGACATGCCGTCCTCGGGTGCGCTGACCCGGAAGCAGTTCGGCTGGGAGCCCATCCACCCGAGCCTCATGGAGGACCTTGCCGCCGGCGACTACCCCGCCCTGGGCTAGAAGCCCCCTGCGGTGACGTCGTGCACGGGCGACCGCGACGGCTGGGGCGGCAGGGCGTGCGTACCAGGACGTCGTCGCGTTCGGCGATGCGGCTGCTCTCAGCCGGCGGGTAGGCGGGTGCCGACGATGACGCCGAGGTCTGCCGCGAGGCGTAGCTCTGTGGCTCGGAGTTCGGGGTGTTCGAGCCAGTGCAGCCGAGACCGGTCGGGGCGCCGTCGATGGGCGTCCTCACCGACCAGGGCGCCGCCGCGCTGCTGGACGGGGCGCCGCTCACCCACCTCAAGAAGCTCGACCTCCACCACAACTACCTGACCGGACCGCTCCGCGACCGCGTCCGCGGCGCCCTGGAGCCGGCCGGCGTCGAGGTCGACCTCGACCGCGACGACGCCGACGCCGACGCCGACGCCGACGAGGACAAGGACTACGACGGCACGGTGTGGCGGTACGTCGCCGTTAGCAAAGCAGCTCGTTGGCATTGTGAAGGCCACTGCGAGGTTCATGTCCTGCGTGGACAGGTACCGACCTGGCCCCCCGGAGATCCGGCCCGAAGAGTATGCGCAGGTTGACTGGGCGGTCGGGGTTGTCCATGCCGGGGATCCATGAGACGTACTGGACCTCGGGGCCTGGGAACTCGCCCACATGGCGGACTGGCCGTTCTAGTACAGCTGGGCGACCGGTTCGGCTCTCAGGCTTGCCGACCTTGGCGGTGACTTCGATGATCCGGGGCATCAGCATCCCCTTGGTGGAGCCCTCACACTGGAGTTCGGTACAGGCTTGGCGGAGGATCTGGGCGGCCATGTCGCCGCCGAACGTCGCTTCGACGACGAAGGCGTCCGCGTGAAGTTCGATGGCCAGGAGGCAGGCTGCGCGGCCCCACTCGGCTGCGCCCATCTTCTTCGACTGGTCGGCCAGGATGTACATCTCGCCAGCGGCGTCGCGGCCGGCGCCAATGAGGCCGACTTCGTCGCTGTCCTCGCGGCCGCCGACGGTGTCAATGGCGACGATGCTGCGGGGAAGGTCGAGGCCGCGGAAGGCTTGGGGGCTGATCCGGTTGTCGGTGATCCACAATCAGTGTAAGGGGGGCGGCGGACTCGATTCGGCTCCGCACGAGCGGAGGTGTCCCGCTGGCGCCGGTCGCCGCCGAGATGGACCGGGCGCCGGCTCCGCGCGAACGGAGGTGCCCCGATGGAGGACGTCCAGGGCTGTGTGGACCGGGCGCCGGCTCCGCGCGAGCGGAGGTGCCCCGGCGGACGTCACGCTGCACGAGGTGCACAAGTAGTCGGCTCCGCGCGAGCGGAGGAGTCCAGATCAGGGATATGCCGGGGCCAGCTCCGGTCCGGCCCCGGCCCCGGCCCCGGCTCCGGCCCGAGAAGCAACACCTGCGGCGCCCTCGCCCAGCTCGGCTGCCCAGCCCTCCACCACGCCGAACGGGATACCGGGCGCCATGACGACATCAGGTCCCTGACCAGCGGCCTGGCTGCGCGTACACCTCCGGCGGCGGCAACACTGTGGATCAGACTTCGATGTAAGCGACGACGACCACGGTGCGCAGCGTGGTGACGTAGTAGAGGATGCGGACGGCTTCGACGTCGTCGGTGTACTGGCGCAGTTGGGGGCCGGCGGTGTCACCGGGGATCGGTGCGCCGATCTCGGGGTCGGCGGAGATGACGACCAGGGCGCGGTCCAGGGCGTGGATGTCTGCCTCTCTGGTGAGGTTCTCCAGCTGTTTGGCGGCTGAGTCGAAGAAGGCGATCCGGGCGCGGCGGGGTCCGTGTCCCTGGGTCATCAGGCGACGGCCGGCCGCTGCGCGGCGAGTCGGGCGAGGTGCGCTTCGCGCAGGTCTTCCCAGGGCGTGCAGTCCTCGACCGGGGGCAGGCCGATTTCGGCGATGTCTTCCAGGACAGCGGCGAACTGGTCGGCCTGTTCGCGGGTTCGGGCCGCGTACGCGCGGACGGCGTCGGCGGCCGCGGGTTCCAGCTGCTGCCGGACGGCTCCGTCGGCGGGGGCCGGCTGGTCGTTCATCGGAGCCTCCAGACGCGAGACAGCGTGTGACACCACGGCATCGCCGAGCGGGTCAGCTCGGGACCAGCCTGTGCCATTCAGGATGGAGGTCCTACGCCGGTCTGTGAGCTGGTGTACGCGGACGAGAGGTCCGCCAAGTCGTCTGGTGGCCGGCCGCAGGGGTCGTATGGGCCAGCAACCAGCCCACTACACTCACCCAAACCAGCCTTGAACAGGGCAAACGTCCATGCGCTGCTGGAGTATCACCATGTAAAGCGCAAGCACAGCCCGAAAGTGTGGCCCGCCTTAAGGGAGCTCGCAATCACGGCAGAGCGGACAGGAAATCCTGCACTGCTTTTCCAGCTGAGATTCATGGACAAGCCTTTAGCCAAAGCCCAGAACCCGTTGTAGAGGTCCGTCGGGGCGGCATCGAGTTTCGTGCCGTGTTCGTCCGTCATCCTCGTGACTGCGTGGGTGAAGGAGGTCGGATCCTCGAGATCTCCCAGGGCATCGAGAATCCCCTTCGAGATTCCCTTGCTCACGAGTTGGACAACAGTCTGATACGCCTCATAGTCAGCACCTTTTGTTGCGATTTCAGATACTGCGGCCATGACGACCATTCGCGTTCCTTATCTGGGAGCAGTATCGACCCATATGAGGTAGGCAACGAAGTAGTCCGACGGGAATTTGACGAGCGGTCGTATGCAGAAAGAGCCCCTTGGCTCCAGCGGTCGTGGACTTCATGGCTCCACAGCAAGGCGCGGAGGAGGCAAGGCCGCCTCGCATTACGGAGGCGGCCTCCTCGCGCGGCGGTAGGTCTCGCATTACCGCCTGTCCGCCGACGCTCGCCGGAGCCTTGGGGGTTTCAGTGAGGACGGTGGACGCGGCGCTGACACTCAATCACCACCCAAGATGGATGCCGCACCCGAAGGCTTCGAATCCGATGCCGAACCTTGGATGAATGCCATCAGTTGAGACAGGCTGCTGGACAGGCTTGAGGGAATCCGCGATCACAGTAGAGCGGACAGGAACTCCCGCGCTGCTCTCCCAGTTGAGCTCTGCGGAGAGGCCGTTGGCCAACGTCCAGAATCCGTTGTAGAGGTCCGTCGCGGCGGCATCGAGTTTGGCGCCGTGTTCGTCCGCCATCCTCGTGACTGCGTGGGTGAAGGAGGTCGGGTCCTTGAGCTCTCCCAGGGCATCAAGGATCCCCTTCGAGATTCCCTTGCTCACGAGTTGAACGACGGTCTGGTATGACTCGTAGTCTGCGTCTGCTGACGTGGCTACTCGTGCTGGGGCTGTGGCGACCATGCGCGTTCCCTTTCTGTGGTTACTCCCGGCCATGCGTCATTCTTTTCGAATGAATCGCAGGGGGCGCGGTCGAGGTGCTTCTATGTTGAACGAACCTCGGTCCACGGCCTTCCAGTTGGGAGGAAGGCTCAGAGACTGCCACCCACGAGCATCCGCTGCCCCTGTTCGGACGACGTCGGCCGGATGGTGTGACAAGCGTTGAGTAAGCGTTGCCTGTACATCGGCGGCACGTCGTCGTCGCAGGAAGTGGGGCCGATGGGGGTGCCGAAAGGAATGGCGGAAGCAGGCTGCCACGCTGCCACCTGCGGCGATGAACAGACCAACGGGATGCGCTTGTCACATGCCAACGGCACAGTGGTGGATGTGTTTGGGAACGAATCGCCGAACGAGGTATCGCTCGAACTGCTGAATGCCTTCGAGCTCATCTCCGGCGGTAGCAGCGTGCCCGTACCTCTTGGGGCACAGCGGTTGCTGGCCCTCCTCGGCCTTAACCCTGAAGGGGTCCACCGCCGGGCGGCGGCGGAGCAGCTGTGGCCCGACTGTTCGTCCCCCCGTGCCTCGGCCAACCTGCGCTCGGCACTGTGCCAGGCGCGCCGCGCCTGCCGCGTCCCTCTGATCGACTGCGTTGGGCAGCGACTGCGGCTGTCTCCGGCGGTCCGGGTCGACGTGTTGTGGATACGCAATTCGGCCCAGCAGATCGTCGACGGATTGGCGCCGCCGTACGCCGGCAGTGAGACGCTCATAGAAGAACTTGCTCGGGAGTTGCTGCCGGCCTGGCCTGACGACTGGCTGGGCCTGGATCGTGAACGCTGGAACCAAATGCGCTTGTACGCCCTTGAGGGCCTAGCGCAGCGGTTTCTGTCCGCCCAGAGGTACCTGCCCGCCCTTCAGGCTGCTCTGGTGGCCTCCGCGATCGATCCGGTTAGAGAGACCGCCCACCGCATCATCCTTGAGATCCATCTTTCCGAAGGCAACCAGGCCAGTGCGGTCCGGTGTTATCAGCGCTATGAGGCCTACCTTCAGCGAGAACTGGGCGTTAGCCCGTCGCCGCTGATGACAGACCTGATGCAAGGTCTCCCCTGCCTCCAACGGGATCGGTACGGGCCGCAGAGTAGTACGGCGAGGCAGGCGCCGGTTTCTGCGCCCTACCGGCCGCGCCGGCAGGCCAACGGCTCACGCGCCCGAGACGAGGCAGCAACGTTCTCTTCACGCTCCGGTCAACGTCGGAACAACGGCCACGGCCGAAGGTAGTAATGGCATCTCGAGAAGAAAAGCAGCAGGGAGATCCCGGCTCCACCGAGAGACGGACAGGCCCTGTGCCGCAAGAGACGTCGCCGGCAAAATGACAACCGCGTCTACCGCCAGCCCTGCCGACACGAGAACATGCGGATTCTCCTCTGAATGCCCTTGACGACGCGCTAGGTCACCAATTAGAGGAGAGGAAGAAATCATGCACCCGAGCGTAAAAGCCGCTTTCATGCCGTTCAGTGAACCACTGGAAGGTCGTCTGAACTTCATGTATCTGGATGTCAAGAGCCTGGTGTCCACCGGGGTAGGGAATTTGCTCGACGCCGACAACGCGGATCATTTCGGGAGCAACCCGGTTCCGCTGGCCGAAATTTTCGCACTCAGCTGGTTCGACAAGAATTCCCTCGTACAAGTCTCCGATTCAGAGATCTCCGTCGAATATACGAAGGTCAAGTTCAGCGGCACTGCACTTAGCTCCATCGCGCAGAAGAAGGCGATCACTCGGCTGCGGATATCCGATCAGGACATCGATAACCTATGCAAGAAGAAGCTGGCAGGTAACGAGACTACTCTCAAGACGCGGCCTCCTTTCGCTGATCTGGACGACTGGCCTGCGGACGGCCAACTCGGGCTGTTCAGTATGACCTGGGCCATGGGGCCGCTCTTCAGCTTCCCAAAGTTCCAGAAAGCCGCAAATTCCGGCGATTGGTTGACGATGGCGCGCGAATGCAGAATGAAGGAGGCAGGGAACCCAGGTGTGATTCCGCGCAATGTCCGCAACGGGCTTCTCTTCACACTCGCGGGGTGGATGGCGGCTCCCCCGCCCGGCGATTTCAGCCAGCTCGTCTATGATCCCGGCCTCAAGCTCGACGCCAATATGCGTTCCCGGAACTTCCCTGTACCGCTCAACCTGATGATCGGAGTACAGACGGCCCTGGAAATTCTCGGTCACGACCCCAACGGCCTCGACGGTGTCATCGGTCCCGGCACCGTAGGCGCCCTGAATGCGTTTCAGGTCGCTAACGGGCTGCCCTCTACCGGCGCTGTTCAAAGCATGGATGACGTGCCACAGTCGACCATCG
The DNA here is from genome assembly GCF_040634235.1 of Streptomyces sp. NPDC007157. Taxonomy (NCBI): domain Bacteria; kingdom Bacillati; phylum Actinomycetota; class Actinomycetes; order Kitasatosporales; family Streptomycetaceae; genus Streptomyces; species Streptomyces sp. NPDC007157. Next base: position 29,138 of record NZ_JBEYFE010000034.1, on the reverse strand, counting down.
ACGCGCTGGCAGCCGGACTAGATGTTGTGGGGGCCGGCCACTTTCCCTGATATCGCGTGTCGCAGCAGATGCTGCCCCGGATTCCTGTCGGTTGCGCATTACTCATGGCCGGACACATACAGGCCAATCTCAGGCCGGAGTTTCGCGGATTTGCGGCTAATCGCTGCCTCGTGCGGCGCCGGGGAGATTTCCTCAACCACTGGAGGAATAATGCCAGTTCAAGACATGCTCTGGAATTCAATAGCAGCGAACTCGTCGATCAGTTGGTTCTTTCACGGGTTCGGGGCCAACGAAGCTGTGACTTTCAGCATCGCAGTATTTCCCGGATCGGGCACACTCAATCCCCTGGGGCACGCAACCCTCACACAAGGCGAGTCGTTCGAGCATGTAGACGGCACGAAAGCCTATAAGATCCACATCCAGAACAACGCCCCTTTCAACTCCTGCGACGTCCACGTACTCGCGATAGTAGAGTCTCTGTAACAGCAGCCTCTGATCCGAGCATCTGGAGGCAGAGAAAATCCCACTTCATACCGAAGGGATGTGAAGCAGGATGGCAAAGGTTAGAGTTTACGTCGTTCATGACGCAAAAAGTGGACGTATCATTTCGGTGGGAAAACCAATGGGGGACGTAAAGGCCACACCAATAGTCGGGGAGGGAAGAGAGCAGCATCCACGACCTGGTCAGCGGTCAGGGAAGGGTGGATACCGAACAGGGTTCAGTTATCGCTCTTCACAGTCAGGAATAATGCTTCTCCGAAGTCAGCGTCGTGAGCTGCCATCATCTTGGATTCACGGGCGCGCTCTTCACGGCCGAAAGCGTGTGTGAAGCCTACTGTGATGCTGCACCGTTGAAGAGCGGCTACGCCTCTTCTTCGTCGGGCGACCGAAGTCGACCACTTGCTTTCCTGCTGCTGCCCGATCGAGTATGCCAAAACCCAACCGCTGTAGGGTCTCGCCGCCCCTGGCCCATGGCGCTTCGCTGACCTGCGCTGTCTCAGCGTGGCACAGCCCGTCGATCAAGCGTCTGTCTCAGCGAGTGGGCATTTTCTGGGACTACACCGGGTCCGCATTCACCTGACCTGCGGGTCTCACGGATGTGCCGTCCGACCACACGGTCATGCGGCGAATCCAATGTTGGTGACGTACTCGTACTGGCCCCACTGGGAGCCGAGGTCGACGACCGCGTCGTCCACCCAGGCGTTGTCGAGAGCGTCGTCATCGTCGGCGGCCCACGCGGCCACGATCCGGTCCCACCGTCGTACGTTCAGCGTCCGGAACTCCACGGCCCGCAGTTGGGGCCGGGTGACCTGGGACTGGTTGAGGGGGTGGAACTCCACGCGGGTGCCGCGGCCGTCCCGGTTGAGGCGGGCGAGGAGATAGCGGGCGATGTTCTCGCGTCGCACCGCGCGGTAGGCCTGCTCGATCGCGGCGAGGTTCGCGCGGGACGGGGAGCGGGTGCCGGCGAGCCAGGCCCGGATGGTGCGGGGCGTAGCGGTCAGGCCGGCTTCCCGTGCGGCGGCGCGGGCGCGGTCGGTGCGGGTGAGGTAGTGCAGGCGGGCGAGCAGGCCGCGGCGGGCCGTGATCGGGGTGGCGACGTACCCGGCGAGGGCGTCCAGCTGCCGCGCGACGGCTTCGTGGCCCTTGATGCCGCGCGCACCGAACTTGCCGAAGTCGATGTTGCGTTCAGGCATCCATGGTCCTTCGTACTCTCGTCCTCAATCCAGCCGCTTCGCGACAGTATCGTTGGGCGCGATCTTCGGACTGCGAGCCAGGTTTCCTATCGGCTGCCAGTAGTTCGTGCCTGCGAAAGCAGTCCCACGAAAGCGGCACCTCTTTCTACGCCGTAACGACCACTGCTGAGCAGGTCGAGCAGGATCCGTCCCACCTCTTCCGGTGGGAAGCCCTGCTGTCCTAGCTGCCTGACAGTCTCTTCGAGGCTTGGACTCTGGCGTGGCTGGTCTACGCGGTCTGCCGTCGCCGGTGCCTGCCGTAGCGGTGTGTTGACCGCTCCGAAGAGGGCAGGTCGGTCGCTCATCACGTCCTCCGCCCGTCGATTGCATAGATAACGCCGTTCCGGCGGTAGCAGGTACGGAGCCAGAGGCTTGAGGTCTTCGCGGGCCCGAACGAGGACACCCTGTCCGAAGGGAAGGGTTCCCCACACGTACGTGGCCTCAGGACCAGGCGTAGGTGTGCTTGCTCTGAGCCGGCCCAAGCCGGCTAGGCCGGCCCGGCTTCCGTTCGGCCGACGAGGTCGAGCGTTGCCCGGGGGGCTCCAGCGAAGCAGATCGGGGTAGGCGAAGGTGGACGCTGGGCGGCCTTGGGAGATCTCCCACATCCTCCGGGCCTCTGAGTCGATGAACTGCTCATCCTGTACCGGACCGACATAGATGTGCCGCAGGTGCTGGGTCGGTACGGCATCGGGGTAGAGGACTTCCGCCTGCGGATTGGTGGGCTGGCGAGGCTACCTGCTCAGTCGCCTGACCGATTTGCCGAAACCGTAGGCGACATGGGGGCCGAAGAGGTCATGTGCTGCCTGCGGTCCAGACGCGGGCGTGATGCCGGGGTACGCCATGTTGCCGGGTGAGTCAGCGATCACCGTGGTGCTGCCAACGGCGGCCTTCGCTCCGGACGACTCCCACGCCTTGCAGTCGTTGCGGTTGCCAGGCAGGGGCCGTCCAACTGCGACGATCAGCCGTGTATCGGCATCGATGACGACTTGGTGGTTGGTGGAGTAGCGGTAGTTTTTCGACTGCTCGGCCACCGCGTGGTCACGTGTGGGGACCAAGGTGCCGTCCACGATGAGCACGGTGTCCTTGCAGAACCGTCGGCGCGGCCGCAGGGCGAGTAGCGGTGCGAGGCGGTCGATGATGCGATCGGCAGCAGACTTTGAGATCCCGAACAGCGGCGCGAGCTGGCGCAGCGTCAAGTTCGTCCGCCAATAGGCCGCGACCAGGAGGACACGGTCTTCCAGGGCCAGGCCCCACGGCCGGCCCCGGCGGACTGTGTCCGCTCCCTCGCGGCGCAGGGCGGTCACCAGCTTGCCGAAGCAGCGCGGGCTCAGCCCCGTGAACGGGCCTATCCAGGACGGCTGTGCCGCCGTGATCACACCAGTCACGCCAAGATCATGTCATCGTGACCTCCAGGGCTTGATGAGCCGAGGTGTCACATGTCGACAGTCACAGCTTGATCTGCCCCGTCAGCCACCATTCGAGGTACTTGGCCAGGCTCGGTGCCACCCAGGTGCGGCTGTCGTCCTCGTGGTTCCAGGCGAAGACGTCAGGCCGCTGCAGGCCGGGCAGGAGCGCGAACAGATCGCCGTTGCCGGCGTCCGCGAAGAAGAGCAGCGGATCGAATGGCATGTACAGCGTGGCGAGTTCACTGTCCTCGCGAAGGGTCCGGTTCTCGGAGGCGATCCGCTCGGCCGACCAGATCAGCCCGGCCCCGTACTCGCCCTCGATGCCGTCGCTTTCGCGGAGCAGTGCGACCAGGTCAGTGGGCAGCGGATGCCCGAGGGACGAGGCGCAGCGGAGTAGCGCCGACTCCGACGCTGGGCACGGGAAGACCGCAGGCCCAGGAAGGCCCTCGACAAGCTCAATCCACACAGTTGCCCCGACCTCCACAAGACGTACCGGCAATCAAGTCCGCACGGGGCCCTATCGGCGCGAGCCGAGGGCAACCACCCGAACCCCGACGAAGAGTACGGCCCCACCCTCACCACCCTGAGGCTGCCCCGGTCAATGCGGCACAGCCTTTAGATTCTGGGATTACAGCGCACCCCCGCCCCGCCGATCGGGAATACGTCAATTCCGGAGCGGGATAATTTTTTGGCTCACACCACACCCCCGACTCAGGGTCGCTGCTCAATATGCGCAACCCAGGTAACTGCCTGAACTTTGCGGGGTACCTCGCCGATTCTCTGCGCGGCTTCTCAGTACCAGCCGGCCAGAAGATTGCATCGCCCGAGTGCGCGTAGTCCTCGGTCATGCTGCCCATAGATCTGCATACTGCAATGTCGTGTGCGTGGCTGGTCGACGGCGAATGGGAACCGGCTGCCGTGACCGCGGTAGACGCTTCCGGTGGGTTTTCCGTCGACTCAACTAACGGTGCAGTTCTGCTTGGCACCGGATCCTCCGAGATGCGCCAAATTTGACACGGTGGGACACTAGTTGCAGTAGGGCTGAGTGGAATGTCTCTCGCCAGAAAAGTGACACTCGATCAAGCCAGGTCAAGATCCGCGAGGTTCGAAGATGAAACCTGGACATCTCATCGCGGCTGCAATTCTGCTGGCTCCAATTCCGTTCATAGGAATGACGGAACCCGCTGCGGCACGCACCACTCACACCGTGACCATCAGCGGAAACCTAAGCGTGGTAGCCGATCTCGGCCTCCTCCGTGGGTTCAAAACTAAGGTCCAAAAGTTCGATACACAGCCGCCCCTTATTCTTACCCACGATGACCCTAGGGCGAATTTTAAAGTAGTGGAGTGCGCAGGCGGCGAGACCAGGGGCGAGTTGATTGTTTCGGTGAACCTCCTCAGCTCGGACAAAATCGCTGTATCCGCGCGGCTGGACCTGTATGAAGAGTCGACTTGTCACAACGATGACCTTGAAGGGGTGGGGACCAAGTGGAACAAACTGATCCCTCCGGGCGAGAGCCGGTCGGCGACTTTGGGAAAGTATAGTAACGAGTTCCAGTCCCAGGATGAAGCTGGTGCTGATGTGACGGTGAGTCACAACATCGTGGACCGACCTGCGACCCCTACTGACGTCCACGCCAAAGAACTCCCTATTCGATGCATCCCTAGAGTTCCCTGCGACAAAGGAAAGACTATTGTCGTGACGTGGCGCGACAACGCCATCAGTGAAACCGGTTATGAAATCAGAGATACCACCACCCAACAGACCGTGAGCCAGTCAGCGAATACTAGCCAATTCACCTGGTCCGGCCTCGACCCGGCTCGCTACCACTGCTTCAGGGTCCGAGCGGTCGGAGACCAGCACGCGTCAGATTGGTCGAGCCCCCTCCGCATCATCCGTCACGGCCAGCTGGGTTCGTGCGCGTGACAGCTTCGGTGTGCTCCTCGGCGGACCGGATGAAGCCCCAAAGTCTGCCAATGCTCCTAGCCGTGCGGTAGGTGCGCTCCGGCTGGCTGCTGTCGCTGATACGTCAAGGTCGTGGTCGAGCAGGAGTATGACGCTCACTTGGGCAGAGGGGCCGCAGGCTGCCCGCACGGGCGCCGACCCCTTGCGCCAGCTTTGCCGTCATCCGTGTCAGCTCACGGAGCGGCGGACTGTGGGTAGTTAGGGTTACGTTCCGAAACCAGGGGCGGATCGAGTGGGGTGTCGAGCGTGCCGTATCGCCTTCTCGGCTTCGTGGCTGTCAGTTGTGCTGTGTGGGGAGCCGGTATTCGTATTTGCGGGGGCGTAGGTCTTCTTCGGCGGGTTCCCAGTCGTGGTATTGGGTGACGGTGTCACCGGTGGCGGTGTAGGGGTCGGTGTGGGTGTCGACCTTGATGTCGCTGACGACGTAGAGGTCGACGGTGTTGTTTGTGTCGCGGGCGTGGAGGACTTCGTTGCAGCGCTGCCAATCTGTGACGCCCTGAAAGCCGCGAGCCTCCCCTGCTCTGACGGAACTTGCAGGGAGGCTCGCAAGCGCGTGGAGGCGAAGGAGCCCCTGTTGAAGGTGCTGCCGGCCGCCTGATGGCCGTCATTGCGGGAGAGGTCAGAGGCAGGACCCCTCCTTCCTGACCGTGTCGGGCCGGATGCAGGAGGAACCGGCGGTGTACTTGCCGCCGCGATCAAAGACCTGGATAACAGACGGTTCGTCGACCTGCCACCAAGCAGCGAACGCCTCGGCGATGTACTGGGACTCCTTCTCCAGCGCCATGGCTTCGTCGGTGGCCCCGTCGGCTTCGTAGTCGACCGTCGGATAGTTGGACGCCACCTCGATGGCGGGGTAGGCCTATGCGGCACCTGCCGGCCGGACACCGAGCTGGGCATCGACGTCGCCTGACCAGCCAGGACGCAGGCTCCAGCAGATCCCCCGCCGCCCTCGCCTCAGGGGGCAATCGCGTCCTGGACCGTCGACCGGACGTCCAGGACTTTGTCCGCGCCGGTGAGCTCCAGCACCCGGTGGAACTGGTGCGCGGGCCGGGCTACCCGCAGGCGGCGACCGTGATGGAAGTTCAGCAGCACGTTCAAGACGCTGGAGTCGGCGAAGGTCATCCCGGCTGCGTCCACGACGACCCTCGCGTGGGTGAGAGCCGCGTCCTGCAGGGCCGAAGCCAGGAGGGGGACGGAGTCGTGGTCGAAGGCACCGTGAACGACGACCACCCACACCCCCTCCTCCTCGTACTGAGTCAGGTAGGGCAGCGCCGACCCATGCGGCGTGGTCGGGTCCGGCCGCCTCTCACCGCCGTTCGCGGAACTCATGGCGGTGAGTATGCCGTGAAGATCAGCACTCGCAACAGGACACCGGCCCTCCGGGCAGACCGCGCAGCAGCTGGCGGACCGCGCGGCGGATCGCCAGGCCCCGGGCGAGGCCGGGTGCGGCGTAGGCGGTGACCACCAGGACCGCCACCGCGGTGAACGTAGCGAGCGGGCCGACCCAGCAGGAGACCAGCAGAGCGGTACCGGTCAGCAGCAGGACGGCGAGGGTGAGAGCCAGGCCCTGGTCGTGGTCGTGGTGCATCGCATTCCCCATCAAGGGCGGTCCCCTCGCCACGATGCTGCCGATGGTCTGGCAGGTCCTGTGCCGCCTTCCCGGTCCAGGCGGAGCCTTCACCAGCGCTGTCCGAGCCAGCACAATCGAGGGATCAGCCGGCGGAGCTTCGGGGGCATGATGGCGATCAGGGATGATGTTCGCAGGTGGTGGGCTTCTTCGGCGGCACGCGCCATGGTGTTCGTGCTCCTGGCGGCGCTTGTCTTCAACGGCTTGGTTCTTTTCGCACAGCTCAACTCGCGCGATGATGTCTTCGTTGACCACGGCTTTCGTTTTTGGGCGGCTATGGCAACCTTCTCGTTCGTCGTCTGGATCGCCCTGCTTGGCCGGGGCATCACGGCAATCCGGGCGTTTCCTGCATCGTGGCGGCGAGGGCGAAGGTGGTGGCTTGCGTCGCTCGCGTCGTACGCCGTTCTCATGCTGGCCGCGAGCACAATGCTCGGCGGGGTCAGTCGGGGCAACTCCTTCGAAGTGCCGATCCGTCACTTTCCGGCGCTCATCAGTGTGCTCACTGCGGCCGGCGCGGCGGCCGCGGCTCCGTGGGTGCTCTCCGTCTGGCTGGCGCAGGAGAGTGCGAAGAAGGCGGCGGGTCAGGAGACGTCCCCGGATGGCGCGGCCGATCCCGCGGCCATAGCCGCCGCCGTCACCGACGTCCTGATCGTGTGGCGGGTCATTGAAAGGAGCGGACTCGCTCTTTCATTGATCGTGTCGACGTCCGCCTTCAACACTGGCGCCTTACGTCTGGCGCTGATCGGTTCGGGCGCGGTCAAGCCGGACGACTTCCCACCGGCTTTTGTCCTGGGGTACGGCGCCTTCGTCGCCGCCGTCCTAGTGGCGATTCTGCTCCCCCTGGTACTTATCTGGCGGACCCGGGCGTTCGCACTCGTTGAGCAGGCACTGCCCGCGCCCGATTCGGGGCTCCTAGGTGAGGACCTGATCGCTGCCAGGACGCGGATGGAAGCGCAACTCCACGTCGACGCCGGGTTTTTGAGAAACCCGATGACGATCCTGAGCGTTCTGTCCCCCTTCGCCACCGCGTTGGTCACCACCCTGGTGCCCAACGGCGGCTGACCAGGGACGCTACATGGGGGACCCGCGATTTTCTCAGCGGCTAACTGAGACGATTCGCGACCCGTCGTGTCGGACGATTGAGCCTCGACGATCGGGATCACTCCTGCCGAGCTATCGGAAGGTGAGGGTCCGGAGCATGCCTTCGAACCGCTTGAAGGCGGGTGCGGTATCCACGACCTGGGTGGTGTCGATCGGAGTCCATGCCACCAGCGGCCTGCCGGGGACGTCGATGACGGCCACGCGGAAGTCGTAGTCAGGTTGGAGGCCGAAGCAGTCCTTGTCCAGGTCCGCTTTAGGCGTCGGACACCCGAATGATCCGTCCATCGGCTCATCGGTGCTGCCGGTCAGCAGTGTTGTGGGCCGGCCGCCGACGGTCGTGGTCTTCTCGTCCCGCCAGTTCGCGTGGTACCCGGCCTGCTCATGAAGGTATGCCATGTAGCCCTTGTAGGTGTCGGGCGGCTCCTCGGGGCTTCCGCTGCCACCTGGCCGGTACACCACCTCGGGCAGCAGGAATCGGACCTTGTTGCCGGAATTCACCCATGTCAGCAAGGAGCGGGTGTCCGACATCGGACGGCTTCCCAGCGCGGTGGGGACCCTGATCGTGAGAGGCACCCCAAAGGACCGGCTGGTGTACGAGTGCGTTGCCGTTGCGGGGGGTGACGGCTCAGCAGCCCCTCCTGCGCCGCCACCACAGCCCGCCACGGCGAGCAGGGCGCACGCGCCCGCAGCGGAACCCAATACCCGACGAGCGCGCGTACGTCGCATCCGGCCACCCCCAAGGTCGTGAGGTACGACTTTGAAGTCACCGCATCCGCTGAGGCAAGAGCAAAGACATTCAAGCCGATCCTCCCGGCCGCCGTGCTGCACGTGGTGATCACACAAACGTCGTGTCCCAGGTACGCATGGAGGCTGGCAGCACCTTCGCCGGGGGCTGTGATGGCCAACTGTGAGGTTGTGACCGCGCTCCCGTGATGAGTACGGCTGTAGGCGGATGCCAACTCTGATGAACTGTTACGAGATGAGGTCACACTGCCCTCTTCCCAGGCCGCAGGCAGGTCCTCCGAGGTGATTTTGCTGGTGGACTGGTCCAGCGGACAAGGAGGGCCACCATGTCAGACGGCGAACCACCCAAGGTCACATGGTCAAGCCCGGCCACGCCAGGTTCGCCTGTCGCCGCCGAAACGACCCAGTTCGTCGCGGCACCGCTGCTCGCCGGTGCCGCGGTCGCCACGATCGGGGTGGTAGGGGCCGATGGTGCGCAATTCCGATGGCCTGGGCCATCTATGCTCGCGCTGACTATTGCAGCCACTTGCCTGCTGAATGGGATACAGCTCGCGCTGCGTGCACGTCACTACCTCTATAACAAGGGAGACCTGGAGGCGTGGCGTGGAGCTCTGGGCGATGATTCACGGGCCAGACGTTTGGCGATGCAGCACAACCGTGACTTTATGGTGTGGCGGCGCATCAACAACTGGTCCGCCATCAGCTACGAAGCAGGACTGGGCATGCTGCTGCTTGGTCTGGCTGGGCTGGTCGCTCCCCCCGACCATGCATCCCTGGAACACGCGGTCTGCCGCTGGTGTGCAGTCGGAGTCGTGGTGAGCACCCTCCCCTCACACATCGCCTTTTCAGTACACCGGTTCCGGCCGGCAGTCCCAGCACGGCCGGATGCATGAACAGGCCGGCCCGTGCACCTAATTCTGATCTTCAGAAGCCCTGATCCATGAAACCTTTGTTCAGCGACGTGGTGCGGATCGACTCCTGTACGAAGCCATCACGCAAGCCGTGCCAGAGCCACTAGCGGGGGCTGACCGCGCTTCCGTGATGGCCACCTCCAATGCGCGGGCAGGCTGTACGTCGTCGGGAAGGTCCGTGCCTGCATTTGTCCCGTTTCCCTGGTGAGCGGATCGAACTACGGTGCCGCTCATGGACTGGGGGGACACTGCTCAGCACTGCCGTCGGCGCCCTCCTAGGGATCGGCTCGACCTTGATCGCTGACCACGCACGATCCCGTCGCGAGCAAGCGCACCGCATGCACGACACCCTTCGGGATCTCTACAGCACCTACCTTGCCTCTCTGAACGACAGCTCGTCCGTCTTGCGCGTGATCATCCTGAGGGAGAGCGATACGGCGGCGCGATACCAAGCGGCTCTGGATGCCTTTCGCGACGCCTCGGTACTGACGCAGCGTTACAGGATCGCCCTACAAGCCCCGCTGGGGGTTCAGGAGAAGTCCGACCAGGCGTACAGAATGCTTCGGCAATGGCGCGACTTGCTCGACACACACCCCGGACTCTCCCTGTCGTCGTCGGAGTACCTCGAAGGGCTGGAACGGTTTCACCAAGCCCGCAAGGACCTCCAGGCCGCCATGCGTGCAAGTCTCAATGCCCCACACCGGTAAGCCCCCGCCCGACTGGCCACCTACAGGTCTCGGTTCGGTTGTTTCCCGCGCTTCCATGACGACTACGGCAGGGAGCCAACGACTTCATCGGCGATTTCGGTGCAGGCTCCGCAACTGATATGGCCGCACCCGTGATCAGGGCGGCCGGCTGGCAGTGACCACCGGATTGCAGGACCGTTCCGCCAGGGGATCCCCCCGTCATGAAGACGGAAACGCTTGAGGATGTCCTCTTCCCCGGCCTGCACCTCACGGTGCGGCAGGTCGCGGTCGTCGATGACGATTTGATCATCGATGCAGCAGGGTGCGGACCGCCTGGAAGGTGCCCTCAGTGCGAGGTAGGCGTTTATCGGCATCGCCGACGGCTTCGACCAGGTGCCCGGGCCCATCAGCTGCTGCGCCAGCTGGTCCAGCTCACGGAAGGGGAGGGGGATGTCGGCGCCCCGACCACACCCGATGGGGCACCTGAGCTGGACGGGCACGGACCACTCCCCCAGAGCCGCGCAACCTCTGGCGCAACCCCCTGCCGCAACACCCACCCCAACCCTCGGCGCAACGTCGGCGACGTCGCCGGGACCGAGCGGCCTGGTGCCGTTCTCGCTGATCGTTTCTGCGGTGAATTCGATGGCCCGCCCGGGTGAGAGCACTGGGGAGTAGCAAGCGGCCCGGTGTCCCCTGCCGGTACACCCCCTGGCGTGATCAAGAACGTGCTGCGCTCTCTGCCCGCGCTCGCCCTGACCGTCGTCCCCCTGGCCGCGCCCGCGGCCGCCGCACCCGCCGGAACCCAGCCGGCCGGACAGCTCCGGGCAGCCGCGGTGTCCGCCCCGGCTGCCCGGCTGGCGCCACCGTCGGCGGTCGAGGTGCCCTTGTTCGAGGCGCTGTCGTGGATCGAGGGGGCCGAGGAAGGCTCCCCGGACGGCTACAGCCGGGAGCAGTTCAGGCACTGGAACCGGGGTGAGAACCCGACCGACGGCTGCGACACCCGCAAGGAGGTGATCCTGTCCGAGGCGCTGGAGGGCCCCCGAGGTCGGCCCGAAGTGCGCGCTGACCGGGGGCCGGTGGTTCTCCGAGTACGACCAGAAGTGGGTCACTTCGGCGAAGGAACTCGACGTCGGCACCTGTTATCTGTACCCGGGACGGGCCAGCGTGGATGAAGGCGCTGTTCAGCAGGTCAACGGCATACCGTTGACAACCTTCTGCTGCTCCGACTGCGGGGCTGGTCAGTGACATCGGCGATGCTGTCCCTGTGACAACCCAGGATGAAAGCCCGACCGGCAGCCAAGTCGCCGACGACCGCCTGCCTGATCCGCGTTCGGTGATCGAGGACACCGACTGGGCTGCACTGGAGCACGCCTACGGTCCGGCGCGGGACACGCCGCTTCGCCTGATCCAACTCCTGGACGACGATCCCGATGTTCAGGCCAGTGCGTTGGGGCAACTCGACATGTCCGTGCTGCACAGGAGTCCTTGTACAGCGCGACGGCACCGGCCGCGGTGTTCGTCGCTGCAATCCTGGGCGACCCCCGCACCCTGGCCCGGCACGAGAGCTACTTCCCGTGGGACGACCGAGCGCGGCGACGGCGGCTTCATCGTCACCGGCGGGTTCACCGCGGCCGACCCACGGCCGTCCATCAGCGGCATCGGCCCGGCGATGGCGGCCGTCCGCAACTTCGTCCACTCCCTGCACGGCGAGGTCGCCGGCGCCGGTGTCTACGCGGGGGTGGCCACGCCGGCCGCGCTGATCAAGGGCAGCGATGCCCACGCGGCGATGTCGCCCGAGGACCTGGCCGCCGTCACCGGCGGTGCCACCGGCCTGCACGTGCTCGACCCCGACGACCTCGCCGAGACCTACTGGCAGCTCCACACGAAGCGGGACCGGGTCGAGTACCGCTTCCCCAGGACCGAGGGGTGAGGTGGTAGTGCCCCGCCTCCCCGGTTCGCGGCCGAGGACATCGGCGCGGAACGGGTTTCCCCACCGTGAACTCTTCCACCACGCCCCCACCAGCATGTAAGCAGGAGCGATCAGGAACCAAGGCTCCTGCAGCGGGCGTCCGGACGGTGTTGCCGAGACGACCGGCATCATGTGTCGACCGTTCACCCGGGGACCGGGTCACCGGGCATATCGGAGGCGGAGATGAGCACGACGGAGAGGGCCGGCGCGTCGCGGCTCCGCAACGACCTCGCCGTACCCCGCCTGGTCGGCCGTGACCACGACCTGTCGGCTCTCGACCGGGCGCTCGACACGCGAGCAGGCCTCGTCGTGGTCGCGGGCGAGGCGGGGATCGGGAAGACCCGGCTGATCCACGAACTCCTCCTGCGGCGCGGAGGCACGGCGCTCGTCGCGGTGTGTCCGCCGTTCCGGGAGCCGTACACGCTCGGTCCGATCGTCGACGGCGTGCGCCGGCTGGCCGAGGACGTGTCCACGCTGCCGCTCAGCGGACTGGCAGGAGCCCTGCGGCCGGTCTTCCCGGAGTGGGCCGGTCAGCTGCCGGCCGCGCCGGAGCCGCTGCACGACGCCGCGGCGGCCAGGCACCGCCTTCTGCGCGCCCTGGTGGAACTCATCGACGTCCTCGGTGTCGGGTTGCTCGTGGTGGAGGACGCCCACTGGTCCGACGACACCACGCTCGAACTTCTGCTGTTCCTCCAGGCCAGGCGGGAGCGCCACCCGCGACTCGTCCTCACCTACCGGCCCGAGGACGTCCGCCCGGAGTCCCTGCTGCGCCGACTGGTCGCGCAGAGCGGGGTCACCCGGCTGGAGCCGGAAACGCTGGATACCACCGGGACGGCGGAGCTGGTCTCCTCGATGCTCGGCGGGGAGCCGGTCTCGATGGAGTTCGCCACGTTCCTGCACGACCGCACCGACGGTCTGCCGCTCGCGATCGAGGAGTCCGTCCGGCTGCTCTACGACCGCGCCGACCTGGTCTGCGAGGACGGCGCCTGGCTGCGTCGCGACGTCGCCGAGATGGACGTACCGCCCAGCATCCGCGACGCCGTGCTGGAGCGGACCTTCCGGCTGGGACCGGCGGCCGGGGCGGTGCTCGCCGCGCTGGCCGTGCTCGAAGGGGAGCGGACGCCGGCACTCGTCGCCGAGGCCGCCGGAATACCGCTGCACGAGGCGGAGGACGGTCTCGCCGAGGCCCTCGCCGGCGGGCTGCTGCACGAGGACCGCGACGGCCGGGTGGGATTCCGTCACGTGCTGGCCGCGCGCAGCGTCCATCACGAGCTCGGCGCCATGGAACGCGCCCGTCTCCACCGCCGCGCCGGCGAAGCCCTGGAACGGGAGCCGGTACGCAGTGCCGCCGAGCTGGCCCGGCATTTCCGGGCGGCCGGTGACGCGGATCGCTGGGCGGCCCACGCCGAGCAGGCGGCGGACCACGCGATCCTGTCCGGCGACCCGCGCACGGCCTTCGGGCTGCTCCAGGATCTGCTGGCCGGCGGCGCGGTGCGGGGCGCGGCGGTGTCCCGGCTGGTGCAGCGCATGCCGCTGTACGCCGCGCCGGGCAATGCGCCGCTGCGCGAACTGGTCCGCGTGCTGGGCGCGACGGTCACCTCCGACGATCTCACCGGTGCGGAACGCACCACGGCCGGCTGGCAGTTGGCCCGGCTGATGTTCCATGTCGGCGACGTGGAGGCCGCTTCGGCCGAGATGGAGCGTGCCGTGCCGGGGCTGGTACGGGACCGGCCGGTCGCCGCGGTGCACGCGATGATGATGCTCGCCCGGCCGCTCGCCACCGCGCACCCGGCGGCACATCATCGTCGCTGGCTGGAGCGGGCCGGCCGGCTCGCCGAGGACATGCCGGATCCGACGGCCGCCGAGCGGCTGGCTTTCGCGACGGACCACGCCGCCACCCTGCTGGCCCTCGGTGACCCCGCCGGCTGGGTGGCGGCACGGGAGCTGCCGGCCGAGGGGGACACACCGGGCGAAGTGCTGCAACGGGCGCGGGGGTTCGCCAACCTCGGTGAGGCGGCGATGCTGTGGGGCCGCTACGACGATGCCCGGCGCTCACTCGACGCGGCCGCCGCCCTCGCCCGGGAGCACCAGTACCTGCGCCTGCGCGACCTCGTCGGGGCGAGCCTCGCGCACCTCGACTGGCTCACCGGCGCCTGGCCGGGACCGCTGGAGTGGGCGGCCCTGGCCGTCGGTTCGGAGGAGCCCGTACCACGGACCGACGCGCTCCTGCTGACCGGGCTGCTCGCCTCGGCTCGCGGTGAGCACGAGGAGGCCCTGGCAGGGGTGCGCGCCGCGATCGCGGTCGGGCGCCCGCGCGGCCCGGCCGACGGGTCCCGCGACCCGTCGGCCGTGCTGGGGCGGCTGGCGATCGCCGCCGGCCGCCCCGGCGAAGCGCTCGCGGCGACCGAGGCCGCCTGGCGACTCGTCGAGGCGAAGGGACTGTGGCTCTGGGCCGCCGAGATCGTCCCGCTGCGGGTCCGCGCCCTGCTGGACGCCGGACGAGTGGCGGAAGCCGCCGATGCCGCCACGGCGTTCATGGCGGGGACCCGCGGCCTGGACGCCCCGGCGGCCACCGCGGCCGGCCACCTGAGCGCGGCCCTGCTCGCCCTCGCCGGCGCGGACATCACCCGCGCAGGCACCGCTCGCGCCGACGCCACCGGCGCGCGTCCCACCCCCACCGACCGCACCCGTGCCGCCGCGCTCTTCGAGCAGGCGGCTGCCGCCTGGGTCGCGCTTCCGCGGCCGTACGACGCCCAGTCGGCCCGCGAGGAGGCGGCCCGCTGCCGGCTCGCCTCGGGCGAACGGGACCGGGCCGTCGCCGAGTTGCGGGACGTGTTCACCGAGTTCACCGCGCTGGGCGCTACGGGGGACGCGGACCGGGTGCGGCGGCTCCTCGCGGACGCGGGCGTACGGGTCGGGGCGCGGGTGGGCAGGCCCGGGTACGGCGACCGGCTCTCACCACGCGAACTGGAGGTGGTGGGCCTGCTGGTGGAGGGCCTGACCAGTGCGCGCATCGCCCGCCTCCTCGGGCTCTCGCCCCGCACGGTCGAGAAGCACGTCCACTCCGCGATGCGTAAACGGGGCGCTGCCTCCCGCACCGCGCTCGCCGTCGCCGTGGTGGAGTCCGGTGACGTACCGCTGCCGGGAGGCGAGTCCCGGCCGCCGCTGATGACCGTCTGACCGGCTGGCTCAACGGCTCACCGGCCGACCGCATGGCGGACACGTGAGTTTCCCGGGTAGTTCTGCGCATTGCCCACCTCTCGCCGCGCGGCGTTCACTGCTTGCTCTGGGACAGAACGGAGCAGCCGCGATGACTTCTGGCAACGGCGACGACCGGTCCGGCGAAGAGCCGGCGGCCGATGCCGCGGACGCTTCCCCCGACGGTCGCGTCAAGGACTCCGGCGACGGTGAGGGCCCCGTCGCCGATCCGGCCCCGGAGACGAGCGCGGACCGGCCGCCTACGTCACGGCGCAAGCCGGGCGTCGAGTACCGGCCGGTCTGACCAGAGATCCCACCCGATTCGGCCTGGCCGACGTACCTCCCGAGAAGAGCGATGCAAAGACGAATACGCAGATGGGCAGCCGGGCTGGCGTTCGCCTGCGCGGCGGCGTCCGGCCTGGCGGCCGTCGCGCCTGCGCAGGCGGCACCCACCCCGGCCGACGGCGGCTCGCGAAGCACGGCGGCGTACAAGCCCGCCGGCTGCGCGGTTCCCGTTCCGGTCTCCGAGCGCAAGAGCAAGTCCCCGTACGCCACGTGTGACCTCATGGGTGTGACGAACAGCCACGGACGCCTGGCAGCGGGCGCATCCGCCCCGCCCGCCACCGCCGTCACCCCCGCCGACCTCACGGCCGCCTACGGTCTGCCGAAGGGCGGCACGGGCCGGACGGTCGCCGTCGTGGACGCCGGAGGTTACGCGACCGCCGAGGCCGACCTGTCCGTCTTCCGCAGCACCTACGGTCTTCCCGCGTGCACGACGGCGAACGGCTGCTTCACCAAGCTCGACCAGGACGGCGGGCGCAACTACCCGGCCGAGGACGCCGAGTGGTCCATCGAGACCGCGCTCGATCTCGACGCCGTCTCCTCCGTCTGCCCGAGCTGCCGCATCCTGCTGGTCGAGGGCGACTCGCCGGCCGTGGCCGATCTCGGCCAGGCCGTCGACACCGCCGCCGCCCACCACCCCGTCGCCGTCTCCAACTCCTACGGTGTCTCGGGCGAGGGCAGCGTCGCGGCGTTCGAGCACTACTACGACCACCCCGGTATCGCGGTGACCGCGTCGACCGGCGACAGGGGCAACGTCGTCAACTGGCCCGCTTCCAACGGCGATGTCGTCGCCGTCGGCGGAACGACGCTGACCCGCGACGGCTCGGCCGCCCGCGGCTGGACCGAGGCGGCCTGGGATTCGGGCGGCTCGGGCTGCTCGCGCATGGAACCGCGCCCGGCCTATCAGCAGGGCGTCGACACCGGCTGCGACAACCGCGCCACCGCCGACATCGCCGCGGACGCCGACCCGTCGACCGGTCTCGGCGTCTACAACTCCAGCGCGGTGGGCGGCTGGGCCCAGTACGGCGGCACCTCGCTGTCGGCTCCGCTCGTCGCCGCGATGTACGCCCTCGCCGGCACCCCGACGCCCGGCACCTACCCGGTCACCTACCCCTACGCCGACACGAACGCCCGCGACCTCACCGACGTCACGGCGGGCTCCGACGGATTCTGCGGCAACCAGCTCTGCAACGCCCGCGAGGGCTGGGACGGACCGACCGGCCTCGGTTCCCCCTTCGGCGTCGGCGCCCTGCGCCAGGGGCCGCACGGGCTGGTCACCGGCGTCGTACGCGCCGACCGCGCCCACACGTCCCCACAACCCGTCGAAGGCGCCTCGGTCACGGCCACCGACCCGGACGGGCGCACCTACACCGCCACGACCGACGCGTCGGGCCGCTTCACCCTGGCCCCGGCACCGGGCTCCTACACCCTGACCGTGGCACGGTTCGGCTACGCGACGGCCACCACCGGGGTGAAGGCCACCGACGGGCGCACCTCGCAGGAGAACCTCACGCTGCGCGCCCTGCCCACCCACGTCGTCTCCGGCACCGTCACCGACGCGTCGGGGCACGGCTGGCCGCTCGGCGCGACGATCACCGTGGACGGCTACCCCGGCGGCGCCGTCCACGCCGACCCGGCGACCGGCCACTATGCGGTCCGCCTGCCGGACGACGGTAAGTACACACTCCACATCTCGACGACCCTGGCGGGCTACGGAACCACGGACGACGGCGTCACCGTCGGCACCCGCGACGTGCGCCACGACCTGACCCTGCCGGTGGACGCGAGCACCTGCGCCGCGCCGGGCTACCGCTTCGGCTACCAGGGCACCACGACCCGCTTCGAAGGCTGGTCGGGCGCCGCACCGCAGGACGGCTGGACCGTCACCGACGACAGCGGCTCCGGGGTCACCTGGCGCTTCGACGACCCGGGCAACACCGGCAACGACACCGGCGGCAGCGGCCAGTTCGCCGAGGTCGACTCCTTCGACGCAGGCAGCGACACCCACGAGACGACCACCCTGGTCTCGCCGCCGCTCGACCTGAGCGGCGACGCCACGCCCATCGTCTCCTTCGACAACGCCTTCGTCTCACCCCGCTACACCTCCGACGCCTATGCCGAGGTCAGCGTCGACGGCGGCCGAACCTGGACCTCGGTCTGGCACATGGCCCGCACGATCTCCTTCGCTCCCCAGGCCGTCGCGATCCCGCAGGCCGCCCGGCAGAGCGACGTGCGGATCCGGTTCCGGTACAACGCCGTCCACTCCTGGTACTGGAAGGTCGACGACGTCTTCATCGGCGACCGCACCTGCGACACCGTCCCGGGCGGCCTCGTGGCGGGCACGGTCGCCGACGCCAACACCGGCAAGGCCCTGTCCGACGCCACCGTCGCCCTGGCCGGCACCCCGGCGGCGACGACGGCCGAAGGCGCCTACGAACTGTTCGCGCCCGCCTCGGCCGCCGACGCCTCGGGCCGGACCGCGCTCGGGGTGGCCGACGGCGCGTACACGGCGGCCTCCGCCAGGATCCGCGTCCCCCGCGACCAGGTCACCACACAGGACTGGCGCCTGGGCGCCGGCCGGATCGACGTCCTCGGCGATCCGCTGCGCGTCACCCAGCCCCTCGGCCGTACGGCGACCCGGACGGTGACCCTCCGCAACACCGGGACCGCGCCCGTCCGCGTCGTCCTTGACCCGCAGGACGGCTCGTACACGCCGGACTCGCACCCGGGCGGCCCGGACACGTCCGCCACCGGCGCACGGGTACGGCACGTCGGCGGCGACTTCACCCGCGGACCGCTGCTCGCCGGTGCCGGGCGTGGGACCGCGACGGCGGCACGCTCGACCGGCACGGACACCACGGCCGTTGGTGCCGCGTGGACGACCGCCGACGCCCTGCCCACGGAGGTGATGGACAGCGGCTCGGTGACGCTCGACGGAAAGCTCTACGCCTTCGGCGGCACCGACGGGGCGAACATGCAGTTCAAGGCATACGTCCACGACCCCGCCACCGCGGGTGGCTGGCGGCGGCTGGCGAACATGCCGCAGGCGCTGGAGAAGCCCGGGGTGGAGGCGATCGGCGGCCGGATCTACGTCGTCGGCGGCTGGGACACCACCGGCGCGGCCTCGGCCGCCGTGTACCGCTACGACCCCGACCACGACGCGTGGTCCTCGGCGGCACCGCTCCCCTCGGGAGTGGTCACCGGCGGTACGGCCGTGCTCGGCGGGCGGCTCTATGTGGTCGCCGGCTGCGGCGGCAACTGCGACCCGGTCTCGCAGGCGGCCTACGTCTACGACCCCGGTACCGACTCCTGGAGCCGCGTGGCGGACTACCCGGTGACGGACTCGTGGCTCTCCTGCGCCGGCATCGGCGGCCAGGTGGTCTGTGCCGGCGGCACCGATCCGGTCAGCGGCGCGGAGTCGGCGGCGGTCTACGCCTTCGACCCGGTCACCGGCGTGTGGACCGCACGGGCCGAACTGCCCTACCCGGTCTGGGCGATGGCCTCCGCCTCCTCGGGCGGGCGACTGCAACTGGTCGGCGGTGTCAGCGGCGGCCAGATGACCAACCAGGCCGAGGAGTACGACCCGGTCACCGACTCCTGGTCGGCGCTGCCCGCGGCGAACGCGCTGCTCTACCGGGGCGCCGGTGCCTGCGGCCTCTACGTGGTCGGCGGCGCGGACTCCGGCAACCGTCCCGTCGACGGCGTTCAGCGGCTGCCGGGGTACGGCGACTGCGCGAGTTCCGACGCCGCGTCCTGGCTGTCGGCGCCGCACACCCTCGCCGTCGCGCCCGGCGCCGCGGTGAAGGTGCGGATCACGCTCGACGCGGGCGAGGTGAACCGGGCGGGCACCTACACCAGCGGGCTGACCGTCGCCACCGACTCGCCCTACGACGTCCCCTCGCTCGCGGCCACGATGGGGGTGACCGGCACGCGCTGACCGGCGCCCGCCGGCCGGCGCGCACGGGCCTGTTCGGCACGTGAGCAAATGGCCGGCAGCGGCCGGAGGCTCCCGGGTGTCCGAACCCGGGAGCCTCCGCTCCTGTCCTGATACCGCGAGGCGGCGTCAGCGCACCCGGTGCACCGGGCCGGCCCTGAGCCCGTCGACGCCCCTGCCGCCGCACTCCTGCGCCTTCCACGGCACGTCGATCATGTCCTTCGAGCCTGGGGCGTAGACGCCGATGAAGGAGACGTCCGTGAGCTTGCACTCGTCGGCGGAGAAGCCGGACCGGCCGTCGGACGCGCTGACGTCCGCGGTGGCGTGGCCGTTCGGGAGCAGGGTCACCGTCGTCACGGAGGTGCCGCTGTCACGGGTGGCGGCGTTGCCGATCTGGGCGCCGTCACGACCGCGGAAGGAGACTCCCGGGAAGCCGCTGAGCGTGCAGGGGATCGCGCCGGTGTTCTGGAAGACGAGCTGGAAGTGGGTGGTGCTGGCGCCGGAATCGGGGTTCTCCTCCGCGACCTTCAGGTTCGAGGCGGCGCACGCCCCCGGGCCGCCGTCGCTTCCGGATCCCTGGTCCTGGCCGGCGGAGCGGCCGTTCGACGTGGAGGACGACGATCCGTCAGCGGCGGCCCGTCCGCCCGTCGAGGAGGTGCCCGACGAGGCGTCGGCGCCGGCCGCCGCCGAAGAGCCGCCGGAGGAGGCGCCGTCGGTCCCCGGGCCGCACGCGGTCAGCGCCATTCCGGTCAGGGCAAGGGCGAGAACAGGCAGGGCGCGGCGGGCGGTCGTGGCCTTCATGGGGGAATCCGTTTGTGGTCACTCAGGGCCCTGACCACTCCGTCACCCCTCTCGGCAGGAGCGCATACTCCTGTCCGCCGCTGTCACCACAGCCCGGGCCGAACAGTGTGCTGGTCCCCGAGATTGCGGCTATCTTCGTGGTCTGCACGCCTCCATCACGCTGCCGAGGCCCGCGCATCATGCAGGTCCCCAGCCGGGCCCGCATCAACACGGTCGTGTGTCGCGGCTGGATGGGTACCGTGGTCTGGAGAACTGGTTACAGGGCGGTAGTCGTCGGAGCCGTCCTTCGATAACATACCGACTAGACGGTACATTCAAATGTGTCCACGCACCGTCTTGTGCTCGCTGAACTGCAACATTTCATCCGCCTCAGGACGGCGAACCACTCATGACGCAGAACACGGACCGCGACAGTCTGGCCCTCGCTCGCCAGACCTGGAGAACTCTCGAGCCCTACCACGGGGCCGTCTACTTCTCACCCGAAGCCGCAAGTCGGTACGCCGAGTTGGGTGTGGACCCCAGGACGGGGTATTTTGCCTCCCGCTCCGCCGCGCTCGGCGCCGCTCCGGCAGATCTGGTGATCGCCACATTTTACAACTTCAATCCCGAAGTGGTGCGCCAAGCAATGTCGGCGGCTGGAAAGGCCGCCACACCGCAGCAGTTCGCCGCCGCCCGACTCGCTGGGATCGATGCCACGCTCCGCCGTGTACTCGGCGCGGACGTCTCCTCACCAGAGCTCGCCCGTGCAGCCGAATTGGCCCGCATCGCCGCTGAAGTGACTGTGCGTCACCCACAGGGGCGTCCCCTCTTCGCCGCGCACGCCGCACTGCCGTGGCCGAGTGCACCCCACCTCGTGCTCTGGCACGCGCAGACCCTGCTGCGGGAGTTCCGTGGCGACGGTCACGTGGCGGCACTTCTGACTGCCGGACTGAGCGGGCTCGAGGCGCTCGTCATGCATGCCGCCACCGGCGACATCAACGCAGCGGTGCTGCGCGACTCGCGGGCATGGTCGCCGGAGCAGTGGGGGCAGGCCGTGCAGACTCTGCGTGAGCGTGGGTGGCTCGACGACGACCCCCACCTGGCCCTGACCGAGGACGGTACGCGGTGCAGGGCCGAGATCGAGCACACCACCGACAGGCTGGCCGCCCTCCCCTACACCGCGCTCGGCCCTGCCGCCTGCGCCGAACTTCGCTCACTGGTAAGGCCGTTCAGTCTTGCACTGGCCAAGGAGCTCCTGCCGTGGGCAGTCGACCGACTCAGCGAAGAGAGCGCATGAACGAACACCCCGAGGTCGGGAACACTCCACGGCGGATCCATCTCACCCCCCGTTGCCTCTCCCACGGCACCGCAATGGAGCCTCCGACCTTCGGGCCAGGCAGGCTTCACCCGGGCCGGAAGAGGTCTCTGTAACGTGTATGTGGCAGCTCGTGCCCTGCCAGGGCCGGACGAAAGCGTGACGGAGAGGCCTGCACGTGATCGACACCGGCGGCATCGACGTCTTCCTCGGCCTGGACGTCGGCAACGGCGAACACCGTCACTCCAGTCGGGACGAAGGCGTTGGACAGGCGCCGGCCCAGGACCGAACCCAAACTCCGCGGGCTTCAGCACGCTCCGGGCCAAGCACCGAACGGTGCTGGTGGTGGTCGACCAGCCGGCTTCGATCGGGCACTGCGCTGACGGTTCCGAGGGACATGGGCCGCCCGATCGCCTATCTGCCAGGGTTCACGATGCGGCGGATCGTCGACCTCTCCCTGGGTGAGGCCAAGACGGACGCGAGGAACGCGCTTAACTGATCGTTTCAATATGAGTTGAGTCCATGCTCTTGCAGCGATCGATCTTGGTCGGCAGGCTGTGCGGGTGCGTGTTGATCTTGTTCCTGACGCTCTCTGGGAGTGGGTGGCTCCGTTGCTGCCGCCCCTTCCCGAGCGTCGTCTTCGCTACCCCGGACGCCTGCGCGTGCCGGACCGGGTGGCGCTCGCGGGCGTGCTGTACGTGCTGCGGACCGGTGTTGCCTGGCGTGACGTGCCGGCGGAGACTGTGGGCTGCTCCGGAGTCACGGCCTGGCGCAGGCTGCGGGACTGGACCGAGGCCGGTGTGTGGCCGCGTCTGCACGCTGCCCTGCTCACCGAACTGCGGCGAGCGAACCTGCTGGACCTGGATGACTGCGCCGTTGACGGCTCACATGTCCGGGCCCTGAAAGGGGGGACCACGTCGGCCCCTCGCCCGTCGACCGCGCCCGCCCCGGCTCCAAGCACCATGTGATCGTCGACCGGCACGGCATCCCGCTGGCCGTCACGCTCACCGGGGGCAACCGCCACGACGTTACCCAACTGCCGCCGCTGCTGGACGCCGTCCCGCTGATCCGCGGCCTGCGGGGACGCCCGCGTCGCAAGCCCCGGCGCTTGTATGCCGACCGGGGCTACGACTACGACAAGTACCGCCGCCTGCTGTGGAAGCGCGGCATCAAGCCGGCGATCGCCCGACGCGGCGTCGCGCACGGAAGCGGCCTGGGCAAGGTCCGCTGGGTGGTGGAGCGTGCCTTCGCCTGGCTGCACCAATTCAAACGGCTCCGCATCCGCTATGAACGACGCGCCGACCTCCACCAGGGCTTGCTAGAACTGGCTTGCAGCGTGATCTGCCTGCGACGAATCCAGAAGAGTCGCCCCTCCCCGGGTCAGTAACGGAGGCGAGCCTCGGACCCGTCGATGCGCAGCGAGCAGTCTTTGAACACCTGCAGCAAGGACCGCCCGCCGCCGACCGGAACCAGCGTGAGGTCCAAGTCACGCAATGGCTTCACCACTGCGACAGTCCTAGACCCATCTGGATCCGGACCCCGGAGAGCCGCCAAAGCCTCGAACAAGGGCCTCACGCTCTCCCATCCCGGCCCCGGCATGAAGCGCGCCAAGAAGAACGGCTGGTCACAGCCGTACTCACTCAGCTCACCGAGCAGGACGTCCCCCTGCAGAAGCTGCCACTGCGTCACGACCTGCCCCCGTCCTCGACCGCTCAGTCGAGAACGCATCCTCGCAGCGCACAACCATCTGACCAAGCACGTCATTCTGAAACGATCAGTTAGTGGAGGCGGCCACGCCGGCTCTGGACCAGATCAGGAACCGGCGATGGGCGGTGGACTTCGATATCCCGAAGCAGGGCGGCAGTGCCCGCCAGGCACAGCCGCTGACCAGGACGTAGATGATGGCCGCGAACAGCGTCTCATCAGGCACGTTGGCAGTCCCGCCGCCCTGCGGCCGTGCTCGTTGCTCAGGAATCAGCGGCTCGGCGATCTCCCACAGGCCGTCCGGCACGATCCAGCTCCAGGTTCCCCGCCCCATACCGAGTCAACGTCCGCCTCACCACGTAGGACACGGTCTAAAGGTCAGCGGCGAGAGCCGGACGGAGCCTGCGGCGGCACCGAGGTAAAACTGGGAGTGTTCCTGACGAATACGAAAGCGCGGTGTGGGAGGGTCACGGAGGACATGCTCGGGTAACTGGCCAGCCTCGGACTGGAGTGGGCCGGGGCGGCCACGGGCTATCCAGGTGGGCCGTCATCAGATGACGGCCCACCGTGTGGGATCGAGCGGCAGATGTTCTGCTCGGGGAGGGCGGGGGCATCGCTCGTCGAGGGCCGGGGCTCCTACCACACGTGGACGGAGAGCAACCGTCTGATCGAACTCGGCCGCAAGGTCGACGGTGCCGTGGGCTGGAACCTGGGGTCCGAGCAGGTCTCCGATGGCCTAGGCTGCCGAGCGAGGAGCGCTTCTACGTGCGCGAGTCCTGGGAGCGCTCCTGAGCCTTCCAGGTCGGGCGGCCCCCCAGGTGGCGCAGTGCTGATGCCGCCGCCCCGGCGCCGCACATGCCATGCACCCCGGGGCCGGGTGGGGTGGCCGCTGAGCACAGGAACACTCCGGGCAGGCCAGTGGCGTAGGGGTCCAGCGCTGGGCGGGCGCCCAGGAGGAGCTGGGAGACTGTCTTCGCTCCGGTGAGGATGTCGCCGCCGGTGAAGTTGGGGTTGGCCGCTGCGAAGTCGGCGGGGCGGGTGACGTGCCGGCCCACGATTCGTTCGTGCACGCCGGGGGCGAAGCGTTCGAGCTGCCGGAGGATCGCCTCCGTGGCGTCGCCGTCGTAGCCGTGCGGGACATGGGCGTACGTCCAGACGGGGTGGACGTCGCCGACCGACCGGGAGGGGTCGGCAAGGTACTGCTGGCCGACCAGGACGAAGGGCCGCTCGGGCATCCGGCCCTGCGTCACGTCCCGTTCCGCCTGGGCCACTTCGGCGAGCGGGCCGCCGAGGTGCACGGTGCCGGCCCGTCGTGCCCGCTCGTCCCGCCAAGGCACGCCGCCTTCGACGGCCAGGTCCACCTTGAAGGCGCCGGGGCCACGGCGGAAGCGCCGGTACGCGCCCGTCACGCGGGCGGGCAGCCTGTCGCCGTAGAGGGCGGCGACCTGACCGGGGTCGAGGTCGAGCAGAGTCACGTCAGCGGGCGGGATCTGCTGCCGGGCGGTGATCCGCACGCCGGTGTCGATCGTGCCGCCGGCGGCGAGGAGAGCTGCGGCCATGCTGCGGGCGATGGACTGCGAGCCGCCCTCGGCGACGGCCCACCCGGCGGCGTGGCCGGAGGTGAGGATGCCGAGCCCGATCGCCGAGACGAGGGGGTCCCGGAACGGCCGGAACGCGTGCGCCGCCACCCCGGCCCACAGAGCCTGGGCCTGCGGGGTCCGGAAGAGGCGCGCGAGGACCGCGGGAGGCAGCACGGCCGGCAGGCCGAACCGGGCGAGCAGCAGCGGGTGCGCCGGGATCCGCAGCAACGGACCCATCACGTCGTGCGCGAGGGCGTCCCAGCGCCGCACCAAGGGCTCCACCAGGGCCCGGTAGCGGCGGCCGTCCGGGCCGAGCCCGGCGGCGGTCTCCGTGACGGAGCGCAGCAGGACCCCGGCCGTCCCGTCGTCCAGCGGGTGCACACAGTCGATCTCCGGCAGCCGCCAGCGCAGCCCGTGGCGTTCGAGGCCGAGGGCCCGGAGCGCGGGCGAGGTGACGGCCATGGGGTGGATGGCCGAACAGTGGTCGTGCAACAGGCCGGGCAGGATCGCCTCGTGGCTGCGCGTGCCGCCGCCGACCTCGTCGGCGGCCTCCAGCAGCGTGACGTCCAGGCCATCCCGCGCCAGGAGGGCCGCAGCGGCGAGCCCGTTGGGCCCGCCACCGACGACGACCGCGGTCGTCATGACGCCGAGCCCGTGGGCGGAACGCCGGGCGCCGAGGGCAGTACGTGACGAGACACGGCGCCGCACACGGGACAGACCGGGCCATCGCTGGGGCCGGCCTGCCGGGTCACCATGTCGCGCACCGTGACGTGGCCTCGTCCGAGCAGGCCAAGGGCGGCATCGTGGATCTCATACGCCACAGTCTGGCGGTGGATGGGCTGCCCTTCCAAATGATCACTAAAGGCTGTCCCGTAAGTGATCTTCGATTTGGTCGTGAGCGAGTTTCGATCCGGTACGAACTGCTCGCCTATCCAGCGAGGGCGAGGTTGTGCAGGCGCGCGATGCCGAGCAGCGCATAGTGGACGCCGTCGCCCTTGAGGCGGCAATCGCGGAGGATCTTCCAGCACTTCATCCGGGCGAAGGTGTGCTCGACGCGGGCGCGAACCCGCTTGTGAGAGCGGTTGTTCTCCTCCTGCCAGGCCGGGAGTTCTCGCCCTTTCTGGCGGCGGTGCGGGATGACCAGGCCGGTGCCTTGGTAGTCGCCGTCAGCGATCGTCATCGTGGCGCCGACGGCGGCACTGGCACCAGATTCCTCCCAGCCCCGGGAGTCGTGTCGGTTGCCGGGCAATGGCCGGCCGATCACTACGACCAGACGGGTGTCAGCGTCGATGACGACCTGGTGGGCGGTGGAGTAGCGGTAGTTCTTGGACTGCTCGGCGATCGTGCGGTCGCGGGTGGGCACGAGCGTGCCGTCCACGATGAGCACGGTGTCTTTGCGGAACCGCTGGCGTGGCTGGAGGGTCAGTAGCGGGCCAAGATGGTCGATGATCCGGTCGGCCGCCGACTTCGAGACGCCGAACAGCGGCGCGAGCTGCGGCATTGTCAAGTTCGTGCGCCAGTAGGCCGTGACCAGCAAGATGCGATCCTCTAGCGACAGACTCCAGGGTCGGCCGCGCTGTCGATCTGCAGCCTGCTCGCGCCGTACTGCGGCTACCAACTTGCCGAAGCAGCGCGGGCTCAGCCCTGTGAAGGGGCCTATCCAGGACGGCACCGACGCCGTGATCACACCAGCCACGTCGTGATCGTTTCACTCTGGGCGAGGTCGCTGAGCGACAAGCCGGGTCCACGGATCAGCGACCAGCGTCCATCTACCTCTAGGGGTGGGATCTGCCCAGAATGCTGCCCATGAGCGACGAAGAGTGGAACGAGGCAGAGGCACCGACATTCCTGTCGGCAGCAGCCGAGGTGGCTCGACTGCTGCACCTGGACAACGCGGCGAGCGTGCCGGAAGGCCGACGCGTGCGCCACCTGGCCCATGCGGTGCGCAAGCCACTCCTCGAACACGCCAGCCTGTCCGAGGAGTTCTTCGCACCGTTGATGGCTGCCGCCGTCTATGATCCTGACCCCAGTTTCTGCCGTTGGTTCATCGAGCCCGCGCTCTATGCATTCGGGCGCCGGCGAGTCACGGCGGCCCTGCTCAACTATGCGCTGACGGGCACGGACGCGGAGCAAGCGGGTGCCAAGCGGGCCTGGTACTGCGCCCACCTGCCGCTGCGTGCCGACCGGTCACCGGCCTACGCGCCCAGTGGGAGTCGCGATCCGGCTCTCGACGACTCCCACGACGTGGTGGATAAGTGGCTGCAGTGCACCACCTCACCCGACCGCAACGGATCCTGATCCCGCGCCCCCGCGGTTACGGGACAAGCTTTAATGTCAGCCGTGCTCTTATTCCTCGGCGCTTCCATACGCCAAGGCCTCGGTGCGTCAGGGCGATCCTTGCCAGTGACCTAGTCAACTGATCGGATCATCACCGAAAGATGGGTGCAGGCTGTAGTGAAGTCCCCTTCGCGGGTACCTGGATTGCGGGGAAGTACCGCTCCGGTGACGCGCAGAAGTCGGTTCCCCTCCCTGGCCTCACACAAAGCCTTCATGGTCTTCTCGCGGTGTTCCTTCCGCTCCGCCAGTGATACGAATCTCCTCCGGAGAGAATCGCGGAGCTGCTCATTTACTCAACACGCCGGTGAGGCCTCGGGTGTCGGATGGGGGTGGTATCGGCCGAGGGGCTACGGATGCACGAATTTCCTTGCTGCCTGGGCTGACCTGGGAAGCGACGTCACCGCGTCGCCCGTCTCGACCAAGCAGGAACGACCATTCGGCCTATTAAAAATTTTCTGAGCATTTGTGATCGGCTCGCCAGGTTGGGCGAAAACACGCGCATGAGTTGCAAGTTGGAGCATGCCCCTGCGTAATATTCCAGGGGAAGAGACAGGCGATTCCGTGTGACCGAGAACCGCCGAATATGTCTCCATCCCCTCACAGGAGCTGGCCCTTCGATGACGCTCAATGTCCCTGTCGCGCCTCTGCGGCGCACTTTGTCGGTATGGATCGCGGCGGTACTTGCCGTGGTGATCTCCGCTGTCGTAGTCGCTGTGTCGCCGACACAGGCAAGTGCCCTCGCCACGTTTGTAGATCTGGGCAGGGCGGACAGCTTCGCGGTACTGGCCGGTTCGGCAACCACCAACACCGGCCCCTCGGTGATCACCGGGGATGTCGGAGTGTCTCCGGGAACGTCCATCACCGGATACGGGCCGCCCGCCGTGGTGAACGGGACCCAGCACTCTGCGGATACTGTGGCTCAGGACGCCCAGACCGACCTGATCACGGCGTACGACGACGCTGCCGGGCAGCCCTCCGACGGGGCGCTTCCCCCGGACGCCGGTGGCCTGACGCTGGATCCGGGCGTCTACACAGCCTCCACCACTCTCGGGCTCACCGGCACCCTCACCCTGGATGCCCACGGGGACCCCAACGCCGTCTGGGTGTTCCAGATCGGTTCGGGGCTGACGACGGCGTCCAGCAGCAGCGTGTCCCTCATCAACGGCGCCTCGCCGTGCAACGTGTTCTGGAAGGTCGGCAGTTCGGCCACTCTTGGCACCAGCACCGCCTTCGAGGGCAACATCCTGGCGATGACCTCGATCACTGCCACCACGAGCGCGACCATCGAGGGACGGGCGCTGGCCCGTAACGGTGCCGTGACGCTGGACACCAACACGATCACCCGCCCGCAGTGCGCGACCGGCACCACGGGTGCCACCACGACGGCCGGCACTACCGGTGCGACGACCACCGGCACCACGGGTGCGACGACCACCGGCACTACCGGTGCGACGACCACCGGCACCACGGGTGCGACGACCACCGGCACTACCGGTGCGACGACCACCGGCACCACGGGTGCCACCACCACCGGCACCACCGGCGCCACCACCACCGGCACCACCGGCGCCACCACCACCGGCACCACCGGCGCCACCACCACCGGCACCACCGGTGCCACGACCACCGGCACCACGGGTGCGACGACCACTGGTGCCACGACCACCGGCACCACCGGAGCGACAACCACCGGCACCACCGGTGGCACCTCCGGTGGGAACGGCCATGGCTGCAAACCCGAACACAACGGGTACGGCGACGAGTACGGCGACAAGCCCGGCCAGGACGACGGCTACGGCTGTGAC
>NZ_JBEYFE010000033.1:0-112156 GCF_040634235.1 Streptomyces sp. NPDC007157 | reverse complement strand
CGCCAGGCGTCGGGACAGTGGGAGGCGGTCGGGCAGCGGATCCTGGCCGGCGCGCTGCCGCTCGGTGAGCGGGACGGGCAACTCCTGGAGCGCCAGCGGGTTGCCGTCGGCCTCGGCAAGCAGCCGCCGGCGCACCACGGGGGCCAGCCCGGGGGCGTAGGCGTCCAGGACGGCGCCTGCCGATCGGGAGTCGAGCGACTCGACCGTGCGCTCGGGCAGCCCGGACCGGCGGAAGAGGTCCTCGGTCCCGGTCCGGGAGGCGGCCAGGAAGACGATCGGGGCATCCGCGATCCGTCGTACGGCGAATCCCAGGACGGCCGCGCTGGCCTCGTCGAACCAGGCCACGTCGTCGGCGATCAGCAGCAGCGCGCGCTCCGCGGTGGTCAGCTCCAGGAGGGCGAGCAGCGCCGTCGACACCAGGGGCTCGGGAGCCGGACTCCGGGTCAGGTCGAAGACCTGGTGGAGGGCGTCCCGATGGTGCTCGGCCAGCCGGTCGACGTCGTGGCGGACCGGGTAGAGCAGCTGGTGCAGCGCCGAGAAAGCGATCTTGGCCTCGGCCTGTGATCCGGCGGCGCGCAGCACCCGCATCCCGTGCGCCGTGGCCCGTGCCGCGGCGGCGTCCAGCAGCGCCGTCTTTCCCACCCCCGGCTCGCCGTGCAGCAGTAGACCGGAGCTGCCCCGGCCGGGACCGGCGAGCAGCGAGTCGATCAGTGCCAGGTCGGCCTCACGCCCCGGCAGCTGGGCCCCGCTCGACGGCGATCGGGACGGCTCCTCGGTCTGACGACGCCTTTCGGAGGTGCTCACTGTTTGAATATAGCCCCCGCAAAATGCTTGTCGGCGCAAATAGTTGATTAAGACGCAGGGTGGGCGCTGGGTAGGGTGGAGCGATGACCAGTGACCCAAGGCCGGAGGCCGAGGTCGCCGCCGAGTTGATGAAGGCGATGACCCGGCTGCGCGCCCGGCTGCGCACCGAGTCGGCCCCCAGTGACATGCGGTGGAGCTGGTCTCAGTTGACCACGCTGGGCCGCATCGTCGAGGAGGGCCCGGTCACCGCCAGCGAGCTGGCGCAGGCCGAGCATGTGCGTCGCCAGTCGATGGCCGAGACGCTCGCGTCGCTGCGCGCCGGGGGCCTGATCGCCAGCAGCAAGGACCCCGGCGACGGCCGTAAGACCCTCATCCACGCCACGCCCGAGGGGCGGAATCTGTTCGGGATGATCCCGGTCGCACGGGCGACCTGGCTCGGCGCGGCGATCGACGCGCATCTGCGGCCGGACGAGCGGGAGACCCTGCTGAAGGCCGCGGCGATCATGAACAGGATCGCGGACAGCGGGCGGTGACGGCCGAGCGGCTGGTTCGGGAAACGGCAGAGGTGCCCCTCCGGACGGGAGGGGCACCTCTGCCGTGCGTCCTCAGGCGGACTTGGTCAGTGCCTGCAGTTCGCCGGTCTCGATGACGTGTGCCTGGTTCGGGAAGACCTTCTCCGTCAGGACCCGGTGGACCTCGGGGTCCGGGTCGCCGGTCGCGTCCTTGAGGACGTAGAGCCCGAAGTCGTCGTCGGCCGCCTGCCGAAGGGTCGTCAGCACCACTCCGCCGGTGGACAGCCCGGCGAGCACCAGGGTGTCTATGCCCTGCTCGCGCAGCAGTTCACGGACGTCGGTGGTGCTGGCGAAGGCGCTGATACGGGTCTTGCGCACGGTGATGTCCCGCTCCCGCACCTCGAACGACTCGTGCAGTGCGGCCTCGGGGCTGCCGTCGGCGAGGAACCCGCTCTGCGCGACGGGGGCGAAGGACTTGTTGAGCTCGGGTACGGCGGCGAAGTCCGCCGGGGCGAAGGCGACCCGGACATGGACGACCTGGACGTCGTTGGACCGGGCCCAGGACAGGGCCGCGTGGGCGCGGGCGAGTGCCTGGTCCGGGTCGGGGACGGCGGCGAGGACGGCCGGCTGGAAGTCCATGAGGAACAGGGCCGTGCGGGCGGGGTCGAGGTGCGGGGCGGTGGTGGTCATTACCTGAACTTTCTTGTCTTGCCGGATGGTTCCGGATGGTTCCGGAGGGTTCGGACGGTCGGGGAGAGTGGTCAGGGGGTGGGGTGCCGGTCGGTGTGCGCCAGCTGCCGGTCGAGGACCGTCATCACGAGGACGACTGCCGCGATGCCGACCAGCGCCCAGGAGATGTGCCGCAGGCCGGTGTCGTCGACGTGCGTGTGGAACGCGGTGCCGGTGATGGCCGCCGAGGCGATGGAGCCGATGTAACCGAAGGTGCGCAGCAGTCCGGACGCGGTGCCGACGCTGTCCTGCGGCGCCTCCTGGTACAGGACCGTCTGGTTCGCCACCGTGCCGGCCCCGGAGGTGAGGCCGAACACCGCGGTGATCGCGACCACCACGGCCACGGGCGTGCCGCCGTCCACGAACACGGTGGCGACGGCCCCCACGAGCAGCAGCACCGCGGAGACGATCAGCGGCGCGCGGACCCGGCCGCGCCGGGACACCACCCGGGCGGAGACCGCCGACAGGACACCCATCGGGATGAGGACCAGGCCCGACTGGTAGGCGGTGAGGCCCCGGGAGGTCTCCAGCCACTGGGTGAGCCCGTAGAGGATCACGTAAGTGCCCAGCAGGGTGAGGCCGTTGCGCAGGTAGGTACGGGTGAGCGCGAGGTTCGAGGCGAGCAGCCGGACGTTCAGGAAGGGGTTGGCGGCGCGAAGCTCCCACGCCACGAGGACGGCCGCGAGCACGACGGACACGCCGAGGGCCGGCCACTCCGGGGCGGGGAGCGAGGAGAGGAACACCAGCAGCGCGGTGAGCGCCCCGCCGAAGCCGGCGATGCCGGCCAGGTCGAGTCGGGAGACGAGGGTGCGCGCCGACCGCCCGCGCACCCGGTCGGTGTCCTTGGGGATCCAGACCGCGGCCATGACGAAGGCGGCCACCGCCACGGGGACGTTGATCCAGAAGGCCGTCTGCCAGCCGAGCCGGCCGATCAGCAGGCCGCCGATGGCGGGGCCGACGGCGACGGTGGCGGCGCCCGCGATCGCCAGGCCGCCGAGGACGTTGCCGGGCGGCTGCTGCATGCCGGTGTCCCGGGCCCGGCGGCGGATCAGCAGCATCGCGGAGGGGTAGCCGGCGGAGGTGCCGGCCCCGATGAGCACCCGGGCCGCGACCAGGGACGGCATGTTCTGGGCGGCCGCGCCGAGGACACCGCCGACCAGGACGAGGAAGATGCCGGCGAAGAACACCCGCCGGGGTCCGAACTCCTCGGCCAGCCGGCCGGCCGCCGGCTGGGCTATCGCGCTGGTCAGATACAGGCTCGATATCAGGATCGCGGTGCCGCCCACGGAGGTGTGCATCGCGGCCGCGATCGCCACCAGGGCCGGTGCGATCACCGAGCTGTTGATCGGGTTGAGTACGGCGCCCATGTACAGCGGGGTCACGAAGGAGGCCCCGAAGGGCTTGCCCGGCGGAGCCTTCTCCTGCTGTACGGAGGTGACGTCGGCGGTGGTTCCCAAGGTGCTGCTCCTCCCGTCCCGCATGTGCGGCCCGCACAGATAGGCAGGCTGCCTGTCAAACTATAGCAGGCTGCCTGTCTATCTCGACGGGGGAAGGTGACCGGCCGTCCGCGGGACCCGCGAGTACCGGCCGGGTCCCGGCGGAGTCAGGGCCGGTCCGGCGGACCAGGTCGCAGGACAGGCCCTACGGCCGGAGCACGATCTTGCCGTGGGTGTGCCGTTGTTCCAGGTCGCGGAACGCGTCCCGCACCTGCTCCAGCGGGTAGACGCGGGCGATCGGCACCTCCAGCTCCCCGCGTGCCGCCAGCCGGGCGAGTTCGCCGACAACGACCGCGGACGCCGCCGAACCCTCCCCGTAGGTCCGCGCGCCGACCTTGGCCGCGGCCTGCCAGTCCCGGATCGTGTTGATCCGCTCGGGCCGCACCCCCAGCTCCACCGCCAGCTCCACATAGCCGTCGCCGAAGGTGTCGATGAACGCGTCGACCTTCCCGTCCGCGGCCCGCCGGATCCGCTCGGCCACGCCTTCCCCGTAGGTGACGGGGACGACGCCACGCTCCGTCAGCCAGGCGTGGTTGCGCTCGCCCGCCAGCCCGATCACCGTCGCACCCCGCCGCCGCGCCAGCTGTACGGCCAGTGACCCCACGCCGCCCGCCGCACCGGAGACCACGACCGTGTCCGCGGGTCCTGGATCCACCGCGAACACGCTGGCGTACGCGGTCGTGCCGGCCACGTACAGCGACCCGGCCACGTCCCAGGACAGTCCCCGCGGACGGGAGACCACGTTCACGTCGTCGACCACGACGAACTCCGCGTGGCTCGCCCGGCCGTGGGTGAAGCCCAGGACCTCGTCGCCCACCGCGAAACCGCGCACCTCGGGGCCGACCCCGGTCACCACGCCGGCCAGATCGCTGCCCTGCCCGGAGGGGAACGCCGCCGGCCAGCGTCCGTGCCGCGCGCCCTCGCGGATCATCACCTCACCGGGCTGGATCCCGGCCGCGCGGACCGCGACCAGCAGTTGTCCGGGGCCGGGCTCCGGCCGCTCCACCTCCTCCACCCGCAGCACATCGATCCCGCCGTACGCGTGGAACCGCACCGCCTTCATCGCGTGATCACCGCTCTCCATCCGTTCGGACAGGCCTCGACGGTCGCTGTGCCGCATGCCGCACAGCGACCGCGCCGGCGCGTACAACAGCCCGGGGGCGGAGCTGTCTTCCCGGAAAGGTGATCCGATCACGGCGGTGGCGCGGTCAGGCCCCGGTGCCGCCGGGCGCGATTGCGAACGAGACGGTGCACCCGGCGGTGAGCGGCCGGTTCCCGGGTGCGGTGCCGGCGGCGGACGCCATCGCGTTCCGTGATCACCGCGGCCCAGCTCGGTGCCCTGCCGGCGCTCACGGACACGCCCGGCATCACCCAGCGGCAACCGGCCCCGGCCCTCCGGCGGCGCGAGTCCGGGATCACCTGCTGGGAACCCTGAGCCGGGTCACCGGGGATGTCGCGCCCGACGCGCCTCGGCCAGCGCGGGCAGCAGGGACAGTACGACGATCACGCCGACCAGCGGCAGCAGATAGCGGTCGATGTGCGAGACCGACGAGCCCAGGGCGAACCCGGCGAGGACGAAGGTCTGCGACCAGAGCACACCACCGACGGCCTGCCATAGGGTGAACGGCCGCACCGGCACCCCGAGCGCCCCGGCCGCCGGATGCAGCACCGACCGCAGCAGCGGCACGAAGCGGCCGATCACCAGCGCCTTGCCGTACCCGTAGCGGGCCAGCAGCCGCTCCGCCCGGGCCGTCCCGGACTGCACCCGCCGGCTGGAGGCCCGGGCCAGCAGCGGCCGCCCGCCGTGCCGCCCGATCAGATAGCCCACCTGGCCGCCCGCCACCGCTCCGACGGCCGCGCAGACCAGCACCTGCCACAGTTCCAGCCGGGGCGGCCGGTCCGCGGTCGCCGCGCACAGCACGCCGGCCGGGAAGAGCAGGGTGTCACCCGGCAGGAAGAACCCGACGACCAGCAACCCCGACTCGGCGAAGATCACCACCAGCACGGCCAGCGCACCGAAGGCAGCGAGCAACGAGGCACTGTCCGTCGGATTGACGGCGATCACCGTCCTCGCCTCCCCGTCCCGTTCGCCGGTCGCTTTCCCTCAAGTGTCACGTGCCGGCCGCCGGGGCGCCCGGACACGGGAGGGCGGCCGCCTCCGCCGAGGTCCACACGGTGAGTGCGGGGCGGGTGCGGCGCGGACGCCCGCGCTGACGAGGTTGCCGTCCGCCGAGAAGAACCGCGGGGGTCGGCAGGGGCACCGGGACCGGAGACACCGGCGGTCCCGATCCCGGCACGGCGTGTGGGCGAGCCCTGGTCGACCCGGAACCTCCGGGTGCCGAAGGCCGTGCCCGGCCCGTGGGGCGCATGCCGTCGGTCGCGGCCCGGCGCCCGAGCGCGGTCAGGTCGAGGGGTAGCCGAGCTGGCGTCTCATATAGGGGGTCATCAGTGTCTTGGCCTTGGCCATGGCGGTGGCCCGGGTGCCGAGGACCGCGCTCTCGCCGAGCGGCACGGGCAGCACGGTCACCCCGTCGGCAGGGCCGAAGGGCACGATCAGCGGGGTGCGGCGGACGGCCCGGTAGGCGCGCGGCTTCTTGCTGTGCCGTCCCGAACTGCGCAGGTAGGACAGGATGTTGTGGGCCGCGACCTCGGCCTGGGCGAGCGCGGCCGGGGTGACCTTGAGCTCGCTGACGTCGTTCACGTCACCGACCGCGAACACGTCCGGCCTGCCCTCGACCCGGAGCGTCCGGTCGACCTTGACGTGTCCCGTCCCGGTCAGCCAGTCGCCGTGCCCGGCCAGACGCAGCCAGAGTGTGTTGGGGGTGGTGCCGGTCGCCCAGAAGGAGAGGTCGGCGGCGAGGACCTCGCCGTGGGCGTCGCGGTAGGTGCCGAAGTCGGTGCCGGGGGACATGAAGGCGTTCAGCCGGACCGCCACGTCGTGGGCCGTCAGCCAGGTCCTGGCCTTGCGGCCGGCGCGGGCGCTGCCCGTGGAGTGCAGCAGCTCCTGCCCGGAGTGGGCGAGGGTGACCCGGGCGTCCGGGCGGGCCAGCCGGATCTCGGCGCTGAGTTCGACACCGGAGGGGCCGCCGCCGACGACCAGGATGTGGTCGGCGGCGGCGATGTTGTGCTGGTGCTCGGCGAAGGACTTCGCGGCCTCGTCGGGGGTGGAGCCGACGAAGCGGGCGGGTTCGGGGTAGTCGGCGCCGGTGGCGACGACCAGCACGTCGTACGGCAGCCGGTCGCCCGTGGTGAGGGTGACCCGGCGCTCGACGGTGTCGACGCGGACCGCCTTGCCCACCACCACACGGCCGTTGGCCAGCAGCCTGTCGTACGGGATGAACGGGGCGCCCGTCCACTCCGGGCGTACACCCGCGCGCAGGGAGGCGATGCGGTGGAAGAAGACCTCCTTGCGGTCCACGAGCGTGACATGTGCCGCCATGTCCAGCTTTTTCGCCAGTCGTATGCCCGCGTAACCGCCGCCGATCACCACTACGTTGCCGTCCCGCACAGCGATTCTCCTGAGGCAGGTGGGGGGAGTGACCGCGAGCCTAACAGTTGAAACATCAAGTGCAGGGTGGGTTCTGTGAGAGTGCTGTAAAGGCGCCCGCGCCCGGTGCGGTCCGGCTGTCCGGCGGTGTCCGCCCGCCGTCTCGAACCGCGTCTCGAACCATCGTCAGGGGGCGGTCGGCACGGTCAGCGGCGGCGCGGGTGCCGGGCGGCCGCCGTGCAGGCGTCGGGTGACCTCGGTCAGATCGGCGATGAACATGCCCGCGAGTTCGGCCGTGAACCCGGTGCGCACGACGAGACGCAGCACGGAGACGTCCTGGCAGGGCGCGGGGAAGGTGTACGCGGGCAGGTGCCAGCCGCGGGCGCGCATCGCCTGGGAGACGTCGAAGACGGTCAGGCCCTCGGTGCCGGGCGCCAGGCGGAAGGCGAAGGCGGGCAGTTCGGAGCCGTCGGTGACCAGTTCGTAGGGCGGGATGCCCTGGATGCGCACGGCCAGGGCACGGGCCGTCGTACGGTTCTGGGCCGCCAGGTTGCGCAGCCCCTCGAAGCCGTACCGCAGGAAGCTGTAGTACTGCGCGACGACGTGCGCGCCCGGGCGGGAGAAGTTGAGGGTGAAGCTGGGGGAGCAGCCGCCGAGGTAGTCGACCTCGAAGACCAGGTCGTCGGGGAGGGCCTCGGCGTTGCGCCACAGGGCCCAGCCCAGTCCGGGGAAGACGTGCCCGTACTTGTGCCCCGAGGTGTTGATGGAGGCGACGCGTTCGAGCTGGAAGTCCCAGAGCAGCCCCGGGTCGAGGAAGGGGGCCACCATGGCGCCGGACGCGCCGTCGACATGGACGGGGATGTCGGTGCCGGTGGCGGCCTGGTATCCGTCCAGGGCCAGGCAGATGTCCGAGACGGGCTCGTAGGAGCCGTCGAAGGTGGACCCGAGGACGGTGACGACGCCGATCGTGTTGTCGTCGCAGTAGGCGGTGAGCGTGTCCGGCGTGAGGTGGTAGCGGCCCGGTTCCATCGGGACGTAACGCGGCTCCACCTCGAAGTAGTTGGCGAACTTCTTCCAGCACACCTGGACGTTCGCGCCCATCACGATGTTCGGGTGCGCGGTGTCCTTGCCCTGGGTCCGCCTGCGGTCCTGCCAGCGGCGCTTGAGCGCGAGGCCGCCGAGCATGGCCGCCTCGCTCGAACCGGTGGTGGAGCAGCCGCGGACCTGCTCCGGGTACGGCGCGTGCCAGAGCCGGGCGAGCATCCGTACGCAGCGCTCCTCCATGGCGGTGATCTGCGGGTACTCCGCGCGGTCCGCGAGGTTCTTCTCCGCGGTCTCCGCCATCAACTGCCGTGCCTGCGGTTCCATCCACGTGGTCACGAAGGTGGCGAGGTTGAGCCGTGCGTTGCCGTCGAGCATGAGCTCGTCGCGCACTCGGCGCCCGACCAGGTCGGGCGAGGACGCGTTCGCGGGCAGTTCGTCGACCGGCAGGAGCAGGTGGTCGACGGGCGGGAGCAGGTGGTCGACGGGCGGGAGTTGGTGGTCGACGGGCGGGAGTTGGTGGTCGACGGGCGGGAGTTGGTGGTCCACGGGCGGGAGTTGGTGGTCGGTGTGCGGGAGCGGGCGGCTGGCGGTCGGGAGCAGGTGGGCGGCGGTCGGGAGGGTGGTTTCGGGTTCAGGTTCGGGTTCGGGGGAAGCGGTCAGGGTGTCGAACTCGGGTGCGGTCATGACGTCGGTATGCGGGATGGGCATGAGTGTCTCGATGCCTTTCTGGTCCGTACGGCCCCGTGCACTCCGAAGCTAGATCGCTTTTCGGTCCGGCATCTGTGCCGATTACACCGATCCAGTGATCGATTTGCGGACTGATGAACTGGATTTTCCCATCCACATACTGGCCGGGCCGGCAGCGTGCCCCGACAGGCCGAACGGCGGTCCCGGCGCCGGGGCGCGGCCACGGCACGCCCGGCCGTCCACCGCGGACCGCTCCGTCACGCGACGTGGCCGGTCCCTGGCCGGAGCCGGCCGGCGGGGCGTTCGCGCCGCGTCGGCGTTCAGGAACTCGGGTCGATGACCCGTCGGGGAGCGGGGAGGGCGGCGAGTCCGGCGCGCAGGAAGGACATCGCCGTCTCGATGTCGCGCTCCTGAGGGGTGTGGCACATCACCTCGCAGACGACGGCGGCCGCCGCGGCGGCCGCCATGCGCGGGCCGAAGTCGTCCGGTGCGTCCCCCCGCTCCTCGGCGAGGATGCGGGTGCCCTCCTGGATGACCTCCGTCAGGCGGGTGTTGGCGACCGCCTTGACCTGCGGGTTGAGATCGAGCATGCGGTCGTAGAGGTCGTCCAGCTCGCTGTGGTCGGCGGCCTCGGCCCGCAGCCAGCGTTCCAGCGAGTCCACGATCGTGTGCCCCTCGGCGCGCTCCCGCAGCGCCGTGCCCAGCCGGTCGGTGAACGCGTCGAACCGCGAGGTCGCCAGTTCCAGCTTGGAGGGGAAGTACAGCGTGACCGTGCGCGGCGAGACCTCCGCCGCCTCGGCGATGTCGGCGATCGTCGTCGCCTCGAAGCCGCGGTCGGCGAACAGCCGGTAGGCCGACCTGAGGATCGCCTCGCGGCGGCGTGCCTTGGAACGCTCTCGCAGACCCTCGCTCATCATGGCCGGCACTTTACCATCGGGCGCGTATTTACAGTCAGCTGTAAAAATGCCGTACGTTGTCACTGGCCGAGTGGGCGAGGGAGAGGGAAGAGGAACATGGCGTCACGCCTGTACACCTGGGGGCGATGGGCAGTACGCCGTCGCGGCCGGGTCATCGCGGTCTGGGTACTGCTGCTCGCTGTCGTCGGTGGTCTCGGAATCACCCTGCACGGCAAGGCGACCACCGAGTTCTCGGTGCCCGGGATCGAGTCGCAGCAGGCCCAGGAGCTGCTGAAGAAGGAGTTCCCGCAGGCCTCGGGCGGCGTGGCCCGGGTGGTCTTCGCGGCCCCCGAGGGCGGCCGGCTCACCGCGCCCGGGACCCAGGCGGCCCTGGAGGCGAGCCTGAAGAAGGCGGCGCGGGTGCCCGGCGTCCTGGACGTCTCCGACCCGCTCAAGGCCAGGACGGTCGCCGCGGACCTGCGCATCGGCTACGCGGACGTCCGCTTCCGCCAGCAGGCCAGTGACGTGCCGCAGACGTCCAAGGACGCCCTGGACCGCGCGATGGCCAAGGCCCGTCACGCCGGTCTCTCCGTCGAGTTCGGCGGCTCGGCGATGGACGCCAAGACCGAGGTCGGCGGACCGGCCGAGGTGGTCGGCGTCGTGGTCGCCTTCGCCGTACTGGCCCTGGCACTCGGCTCGCTCGTCGCCGCCGGACTGCCGCTGCTGACCGCCCTGGTGGGCGTGGCCATCGGTGTCCTCGGCGTGCAGTTCGTCTCCCGCTGGGTGGAGATGACCAGCACCGCCACCGTGCTCGCCCTGATGATCGGGCTGGCCGTGGGCATCGACTACGCCCTGTTCATCATCTCCCGCCACCGCGAGCAACTCGCCGACCCCGAACAGGAGGTGGCGGACTCGATCGCGCGGGCCGTGGCCACCGCCGGCGGGGCGGTCGTCTTCGCGGGGGCGACGGTGATCATCGCGCTGGCCGCTCTCGCGGTCACCGGCATCCCGTTCCTGACCGTCATGGGCCTGGCCGCGGCCGCCACGGTGCTGCTCGCCGTACTCGTCGCCGTCAGCCTGGTACCCGCCGTCCTGAGCCTGTTCGGCGAACGGCTGCGTCCCCGCGCGCGGCGGACCGAGCCCGCCGACGGCCGCCCGGGGCGGGAGCGCGTCCCCGGCTCCTGGGGTCTGGCCTGGGGCCGCGCGGTCACCCGCAGGCCCCTGCTCGTCCTCCTGGCCGGTACGGTCGGCCTGCTCGCGCTCGCCGTGCCCGCCCGCGACCTGCGCCTCGGCCTGCCCAGCAACGCCTCGCAGCCCGTCGACAGCACCCAGCACAAGAGCTACGACCTGCTGACGGAGGGCTTCGGGCCCGGCTTCAACGCCACGCTGACCGCCGTGGTCGACATGAACGGAATCCCGGCCGCCGACCGCACGTCCACCGTGAAGTCGCTCAGCAGGAGCCTCGCCGGTGACCGCGGGGTGGCCGTCGTCGCCCCGGCGGTCACCAACGCCGACTCGACCCTCGCCGTCGTCGCCGTGGTCCCCAAGACCGGTCCGGACGCCCAGGCGACCACCGACCTGGTGCACCGGCTGCGCGAGAACGCGTCCACCGTCGGCAAGGCGGGCGGCACCCTCTACATCGCGGGTACGACGGCCGCCGCGATCGACGTCGCGGGCAAACTGGCGGACGCGCTCCCGCTGTTCGTCGCCATCATCGTGATCCTGGCGCTGCTCCTGCTGACCGTCGCCTTCCGGTCCCTGCTCGTCCCCGTCAAGGCCGCCCTCGGTTTCCTGCTGTCGGTCGCCGCCTCCCTGGGCGCCACCGTGTGGGTCTTCCAGGAGGGCCACCTCAACGGCGTGCTCGACATCCCCTCGGCCGGCCCGGTCACCAGCTTCCTGCCGGTCCTGCTCATAGGCGTGCTCTTCGGACTGGCCATGGACTACGAGGTCTTCCTGGTCAGCCGCATGCGGGAGCACCACGAGCACACGGGAGACGCCGCCGAGGCGGTCACCCAGGGCGTGGCCCGCAGCGGCCGGGTGGTGAGTGCCGCCGCCCTCATCATGGTCGCCGTCTTCGGCGGGTTCGTCTTCAACCACGACCCGATCATCAAGTCCATCGGCTTCGCCCTGGCGTTCGGCGTGCTGGTCGACGCGTTCGTGGTCCGCATGACGCTCGTACCGGCGGTGATGGCCGTGCTCGGCCGCCGCGCCTGGGGCCTGCCCGGTTGGGTCGACCGCATCACGCCCGACGTGGACATCGAGGGCGCGAAGCTGCCGCGCCTCGCACCGGTGGAACCGGAACACAAGGAACACGAGGTGGCCGCGAGCTGACCCGGGCATCGAGGGTCCGTACCCCGCGCCGGACCGGCAGGGGAGCGGCGGTCACCCCCACCGGCCCGGCTCCGACGAACACCATGGGTACGTCGGGCCGGTGGGGCTCGGCGATGGCCGTCGCGGTCCTGACGGAACCCTGGGCGTCCCGGCCTTCCCCGCCTTCCCGGCACTCCGAGGCGTTCCCAGCGTTCCCAGGACTTCGTCAGGTGTTGCCGGGACTTCTTTCGGGCCGGCCGCCATGACGGGGGCCGGTCGGCCG
Organism: Streptomyces sp. NPDC007157; assembly: GCF_040634235.1. NCBI lineage: Bacteria > Bacillati > Actinomycetota > Actinomycetes > Kitasatosporales > Streptomycetaceae > Streptomyces > Streptomyces sp. NPDC007157. The sequence continues at coordinate 99,908 of NZ_JBEYFE010000033.1, read as the reverse complement.
TTGGCTCGGTCCGTTCACGCCACGGGCGGTGGGTACTCTGATCGCCGCGCAGATCATCGCCTTCGGCACGCTCTTCGGTGGAGTCGCCAACCCCGCCCGCCAGTTCGGCCCCGCCGTGCTCGCGGGCGACACCCTGTTCCCGGCGGTGTACCCGTAGGAAAGGCAGAACGTCCGCATGACCCTCCGCTGTGCCGTACTGGACGACTACCAGGGCGCCGCTCTCGCCCTGGCGGACTGGAGCCCCCTCGACGGCCGTGTCGAGGTACGGACGGTCCGCGAGCACATCGCCGACCGGGACCGGCTCGTCGCCGAACTCACGGACTGTGAGATCGCCGTGATCATGCGCGAACGCACCCCCTTCGACGCCGGCCTCCTGAACCGGCTGCCCCGGCTGCGTCTGCTGGTGACGACCGGCATGCGCAATGCCGCCATCGACCTGGCGGCCGCGGCGGCCCGTGGAGTGACGGTCTGCGGTACGGCGAGCAGTCCCACCCCGCCCGTCGAACTGACCTGGGCCCTGCTCCTCGGCCTGGCCCGGAACATCACGGCCGAGAACCGGTCACTGCGCGACGACGGCCCCTGGCAGTCCACCGTGGGCCAGGATCTCCACGGCCGGACCCTGGGCCTGCTCGGACTCGGCAAGATCGGTACGCGGGTCGCCCGGGTGGCGACCGCCTTCGGCATGGAGGTCCTCGCCTGGAGCGAGCACCTCACCGCCGAGCGCGCTGTCGACGCGGGAGCGCAACTCGCCCGGAGCAAGCAGGACCTGCTCGGCCGCAGCGACTTCGTCTCCGTCCACCTCGTGCTGTCCGAGCGGACTCGTGGCCTGCTCGGCGAGGCGGAGCTGCGCGCCATGCGGCCGCACGCCTACCTGGTCAACACCTCGCGCGCCGCCATCGTCGACCGGGCGGCGCTGCTGCGCGCGCTGCGCGGGAACTGGATCGCCGGGGCGGGGCTCGACGTGTTCGAAACCGAGCCGCTGCCCGCCGACGACCCCCTGCGTTCCCTGCCGAACGTACTCGCCACACCGCACCTGGGTTACGTCAGCGAGAGCAACTACCGCACCTTCTACTCGCAGGCGGTGGAGGACATCACCGCCTTCCTCGCCGGCACCCCCGTCCGGCGGCTGACGGCGTCGGTGTGACCGTGCGGGCGCCGGACGGGGCGCGGTGGGTCCGGATCAGGTCGTGGGCGCAGTCGTCGACCGCGCGGGTTCAGAAGACCCGGATCGGGATCTCGGCGGGGTCGGTGAGCAGATCGAAGATCTCGTCGTCCAGCCGGACCAGGGTGACGGAGGCACCGGCCATGTCGAGCGAGGTGCAGTACTCGCCCACGTAACTGCGCCCGACCTCGATGCCGAGTTCGGCCAGCTGTTTGTGGGCCAGGCCGTACACCAGGTAGAGCTCGCCGATCGGGGTGCCGCCGAGGCCGTTGACCATCAGCGCGACGCGGTCACCGGAGGAGAACGGCAGGTCGTCCACGACCGCGCTGACCAGTTCGTGCACCATCGCGTCCGCCGACCGCAGCTTCTCGCGCCTGCGGCCCGGCTCGCCGTGGATGCCCACGCCCATCTCCACGGAGTCGTCGGGCAGTTCGAACAGCGGTGAGCCCTTCGCGGGCGGTGTGCAGGCGGTGAGCGCCATGCCCATGGTGCGGGTGACGGAGTTGACCTTCTCCCCGATCCGGTACACCTCGTCGAGGTCCGCGCCCCGCTCGGCGGCCGCACCGACGGCCTTCATCACGAAGAAGTTGCCGGCCACCCCGCGCCGGCCGACGGTGTACGTCGAGTCCTGTACGGCCACGTCGTCGTCGATGAAGAGGGTACGGACGGTCACCCCGTCGGCCTGGGACAGCTCCTCGGCCATCTCGAACGCCATGCGGTCCCCGGTGTAGTTGTTGACCAGCAGCAGCACACCCTTCGGGGAGGCGACCAGCTTGACCGTCTCGTAGACGAAGTCCGCGGGCGGCGCGGCGAACACGTCGCCCGGACAGGCGGCGTCGAGCATCCCCTTGCCGACGGTCATCACGTGCGCCGGCTCGTGACCGGATCCGGAGCCCTGCACGATCGAGACCTTGTTCTCCTGCGGGGCATCGGCACGCATGATCAGGTTGTACTCGGGCACGTACTTCAGCGTGCCGGGGTTGGCCAGGGCCAGTCCCTCCAGCATCTCCGCGACGTAGTCCTTCGGGTCGTTGACGAACTTCTTCATGCCGTAACTCCTCCTGGTCCTGCCGGTCCCGGGTGCCGGGCGGCGGTCCGGGCGCCCGGGTCCGGTGCCCGCGGTCAGTCGCGTGCGTCCCACTCGGCGGCTATGCGCTCCGCCATGACCGCGACCGCCACCGCACCCGGGTCCGGCGAGCCGATACTGCGCTCACCGGTGTAGCTCTGGCGGCCGCGTCGGGCCTGCATGGGTGCCGTCGCGTCGGCCGCGGCACGGGCGGTCGTGGCGGCCAGGGCGGCCAGCTCCGCACCGCCGGCCGTCGGTTCCCCGTCGGCCAGTCGCCGCTCCAGGGCGTCGGTCATCGGTATCAGCGCGTCGAGCAGCGTCTTGTCACCGACGTCGGACTTGCCCCGCGCCTTGATTCCCTCGGCGGCGGCCCGCAGCATGGCCACCGCGTCGGCGGCGTTCAGTTCCGGCCGGTCCTTCACGGCCCCGGCGGCCCGCAGGAAGGCGGTGCCCCAGAGCGGCCCCGAGGTGCCGCCCACCCGCTTGGAGATCACCAGAGCGACCTTCTTCAGGAGTTCGGCCGGCGTCTCCGAGACGAGGGAGTCCCAGTCGGCGAGCACGATCTCGAAACCGCGGGCGAGCGAGTATCCGAAGTCCCCGTCTCCCGCGACGGCGTCGAGGTCACTGAAGGCCCTCTCGTTGTCCACCGCGGTCCGGGCCAGGGTACGGACGACGAAGGCGAGGTCGTCGGCGGGCGTCGATGACGATGGCATGACTCTCCTGACTGCCGCGACGTCAGTGCGGTCGGGGACGGGTACCGGGCGGCCCGGGGGCGGGCGGCCCGTCCACGGGCGGATTCCCTGAGGCGGTGGCCGCCTCGCCACCGGTGCCGAGCAGGGCGGCGAGGTCCGCGAGCACCACATGGGGCCCCGGGCGGACACCGTGCGGATCACTCAGCACGCGGCTGACGACCTCGTCCGGCGGCGGATCGCCCAGCGAGGTGACCACCAAGGAGGCCCCGGTGAAGTCCTCCTGGCCCGTGTAGGCGCTGGTCGTGACCGCGCAGGCGAGCCCGGCGCCGAGCGCGGCCAGCAGCCCGTTACGGCTGTCCTCGATCACGACGACGGTCGCGGAATCCAGGTCGAGCCGGTGCAGGACACATTCGTAGATGTCCGGGGCCGGCTTCTTCCGCTGGACCACGTCCCCGGCGAACACGCTGAAGTGAGAGGCCAGTTCCGGACCCATGGCGAGTTCGAGCACGCTGCGGACGGACGCCTCCGCGGAGGTGGAGGCGACCGCGAGCGTCCACCCGGCCTCGTGTGCCGCCGCGGCGACCCGCCGTACGCCGGGCCGGGGCGGAATGCTTCCGCCGCCGATGATGGCCGTGTAGATCTCGGTCTTGCGCCGGTGCCAGGCCGCGACCTGTTCGTCGAGTGCGGCCGGGTCGGAGGGCAGACCGGCGGCGGCGACGAAGTCCTGGGTCAGCAGCGTGCGCATGCGTTCCTTGCCGCCGCCGATCTTCACTTTCTCCGCGTACTCCTCGTCGCTCCACCGCACCGGCAGGCCGAACTCCTCGAACGTCCGGTTGAAGGCGGGCAGATGACCGTCGCGTTCGGTGTCGGCGAGAACGCCGTCGCAGTCGAAGACGAGCGCGGGCACGGCTACCTCGCCTGCCCGGCGCTGCCGAAGAGCCTCATCAGCGAACCGGCCAGGTCGACGACGTCCTGGCGGACGTCCCGGAAGAGCGACGGCGGATCCCACTTCTGCCGCTCCTCCGCCGTCCGCAGGAAGGCCAGGTTCGACTTCATGTACGTTTCCTTGAGGGCCGTGGAGATGTTGACCTTCGCGCACCCCCGGGAGATCAGGTCGCGGAACTGCTCGTCGGAGAGCCCGCTGCCGCCGTGCAGCGCGATGGGCACGGGGTAGGCCGCCACGATGTCGGACACGCGCTGCGCGTCGAGCACCGGCGCCTGCTTGTACGACCCGTGCGCGTTGCCGATCGCCGGCGCGAAGACGTCGACCTGCGTGGTCCTCAGGAACTCCAGAGCGACCGCCAGGTCCTGCCGCTCGGCGGCGGTGTCGCTGCCGACCCCGTCCTCCACACCGGTGATCGACTCGATCTCGCCCTCGACCGCGGCACCGAACGCACGAGCCTCCGCGACGACCTCGACGGTCTGCCTCATGTTCTCCTCGACCGGCAGCGTGGAGGCGTCGAAGAGCACCGAGTTCCATCCCTGCCGCAGGCACTCGGTGATGACCTCGCGCTCCGGACAGTGATCCAGGTGCAGGGTCACGGGCACCTCGATGCCCGCGGTCATCGAGGTCCACATGGCGTAGAGCACGTCGCTGCCGATGGACCTGACCGTCTTCACCGAGGTCTGCACGATGAGCGGCGACGCGTTCTCCACCGCGGCCGCCAGCACGGCCTCCAGCGTGAGGTCGTTGAACACGTTGATGGCCGGTACGGCGTAGCGCTCCTCGAAAGGCTTGGCGAGGATCTCGGTCAGCGGTGTCACACCCACGACGCCTCCACGTCTTCGCCCCCGCTCTCCCATTCCACGTCAGCCCCTCACCCGCCGCCACTTTTGGCCGTCCCCGCCCCGGGGCTCCGGTTCCGGATTCTCGGGCGGGGCAGGGCACAACCCTCGGGGCCCGTCCCCGGTCCGACATCGCGGCGGTGGGGCAAGGGCCCTCGCCGTACCCCCGCGACTCCATCCCGACCGGCCATGCCGAGATCTCAGGAGCCACGAAGTGCGCAGTACACGTTCCACCACGAGAAGGTCCGGAACCAGCCGCGGCAGAGCGAGCCTGCTGTCCGGGCCGGCCGCGGCGACCGTACTACTGACCATCGGCGCCACGATCACCGCGACGGCCATTCCGGCGCCCGCCGCTCCCGCGGCCGTGGCGGCGGCCCATGACGACTTCAACGGCGACGGCTACCCCGATGCCGTGATCTCCGCCCCCGGCGGCACCGTCAGTGCCCAGAAGGGTGCCGGCTACGTCGCCGTGCTGTACGGGTCCGCGAGCGGCCTGTCCACCTCCCGCCGGGCGACGTTCAGCCTGAGCACTCCCGGCATACCGGGGCTCGCCCAGACCGACGACGGTTTCGGACGGACCACCACCTCGGGAGACCTGGACGGCGACGGCTACGCCGATCTCGTCGTCGGCATGCCCGGCAGGGACATCGGGACCACCGCCGACGCCGGGGCGGCGGTCGTGCTGTGGGGCTCCGCGAACGGGCTGCAGGCCACCGGCGCCCTTCTGCTGCAGGACAGCGCACCGTCGGTGCGCGGCCACTTCGGACTGGGCCTGGCCACCGGCCGCTTCCACGGCTCCGGCACCGAACTCGCCCTCCTGACCGGCCAGGCTCTGCAGACCTACGACTTCGAGGCCGGCGCCGACGGCACACACACCTTCCAGGCCACTCCCATGGACTGGAAGTGGGCGGAGGACTTCACCCCCACCGACCTCACCTCCGGTGACTACGACCAGAGCGGCTCCGACGACGTGGTCCTGCTCGGCACCTTCACCGACTACGAATCGGTGAATCCCGTGGCGACGTTCGGCGCGGCCAGCTACCTGCGCGGCGGCCCCGACGGGCTGACGTACGGCCGCGGGCTGCGCGGCGGCCCGGTGGGCGCCTCCGGCGACATCAACAACGACGGCTACCCCGACGTGGTCTTCGGTTCCCCGACCGACAGTGACGACCTCAACGAGGTCCTGGTCGACGGCGGCACCGTCGACGTCTTCCTCGGCGGGCCCGGCGGTCTGAGTGGTCCGGACGCCGACCAGCACTTCGACCAGACGACCATCGGCGCCTCCGGAGACGACAAGATCGGTGACCGCTTCGGTGGTGCCGTCACCGTGGCGGACGTGAACGGCGACGGCTACGCCGACGCCGCACTCGGCGCACCGGGCAACGACATCAACAGCCTCACCGACCCGGGCACGGCGTGGGTGGTGCGCGGTACCGCCGACGGACTCACCCCGCGCGGCCTCGTCAGCTACAGCCAGAGCACGCCGTCCGTTCCCGGGGACAACGAGGCCGGCGACTGGTTCGGCGGCGCCCTTCGGCTCATCGACGCCAACAAGGACGGCAAGGCCGAGCTGATCGCCTCCGCGCCCGGCGAGGACACCGACGACGGCGCCGCCTGGGTCTTCCCCGGCACGAGCAACGGCCCCGCAGGCAGCGGATCCTGGTCCTTCAACGGCGGCAACCTGAGCGCCCCCGTGCCCGACGCCCGGTTCGGGGAGACCCTGGCCCCGTAGCGGTGGCCGAAGCTCGATTCGACACCGTACTCGGGCCGACAGCCTTGTGACGAGGCGGCCTCCCGTGTCGCGTTCCCGGGAGGCCACCTCGTCCACATCGCCACGGGAAGTCTTCGCGAGCCACCTCCCCCAGTCGTCGATCGCCCCCGGGCGAGGAGTCAGCCCGCGGGGGTGTTGTAGTTGACGATTCCGTCCACCATGAGGGCGACCGCACCGGTCAGCGGGCTGGCCGTGCCCTTCGCCACGACGTCGGGGAGCCTGTGCGCCTCGCCCTCGGTGACTGCCACCATCCCCCAGAAGGCGTTGAATCCCGAAGGATCCGCCGGCTTGTCGGCAGCCGCCCCCACGGTCAGGACGCCGCCCGCCTCGGCCACCGCCAGCGCGCCCATCTGCTGCAGCGTGTCGGGATCTTGCTCTTCGGTGGCCACTACGCTCCAACCCGTCATTTCTATGTGCCGCAACGCGGCGAGGAGCTTGCCGGCCGTGTCCGAGCCGGTAACAACGATGTCAGGAAGGACAAGGGCCACCGGCCCGTGCGTCATCGGCAGGGCAGACCGGATCGCTCCGTCTAGACCTTGTCCCAACGACTCGTCCTGGAAGACGAAGACCATCTGGAAGGTCTCGGCGTAGCGCGCGAGATGACTCACCGTGTCCAGCTTGTGCGTCCCGAACACTACGACCAGACGCACTTTGAGTCCGCTTTTTGCCAGTTCGACGACGGATTCCAGACTGCGGTCCAGCACGGTGACCCCAGGAGCCAGGCAGTGCAGCTCCTTCGGGTAGGGCGCCCCGAAACGTGTTCCGAATCCGGCGCAAGGCAGGATGACCGAAACATCAGGGACGGGCACGGACGAACTGCGCATCGAGGAGCTCTCCGGTGGTGTTGACGAGCGGGGACCTTGCGCACCTCGCCGGGCGCGGGCAACCCCGAGCAAACCGACGCTGCACCGTCCGCCCCCCAAGGCACTCTGGCGCTCACCGTAGCCACTGAGGACGGTCCCCATGAGAGAAACGCGGCGTTGATCGACCAGACCGTTCGCGATATGGCCCGGTGGACGCTCGCCGCTGCCCCCGGAGACACAAGTCGCCGCCGGAACGGGCGAGTTGACCCGCCGTCGTGATCAGTACCACGCGACCTACACTGCTGCGCACGACGAAGGAGGATGCGGAATGCGGGTGCTGTTGTCCACATACGGGACGCGTGGTGATGTCGAACCGCTGGTGGCACTCGCGGTGCGGTTACGGGCGCTCGGTGTGGGGGTGCGGATGTGCGCCCCGCCGGACGAGGAGTTCGCCGAGCGGCTTGCGGGTATCGGGGTGCGACTGGTGCCGGTCGGGCCACCGGTGCGGGAGGTGATGCGCGGGGCGGCTCTGCCGTCGGCGGCGGACCTGTCCCGGTACCGGACGGAGCTGGTCGAGGCACAGTTCGACGTGTTCCCCGCGGCGGCCGACGGATGTGACGCGCTGGTGGCAGCCGGTCTGGCGCAGGTTGCCGCGCGGTCCGTGGCCGAGGCCGCGGGCATCCGTTACGTGTACGCGAGCTATGCGGCGGTCCACCTGCCGTCGCCGCACCATGCGCCACCACCACGGCCGGGCTGGCCGGAGCCGGAGGCCGACGACAACCGGATCCTGTGGGCGCTGGACGCCGACAACGTGAACGCGCAGTTCGGCGAGGCGCTCAACGGCCACCGGGCGGCGATCGGTCTGCCACCGGTGGACAACGTCCGCGACCACGTCTTCACCGACCGGCCGTGGCTGGCGGCGGACCCGGTCCTTGGACCGTGGCGGGAGACCCCGGGCCTGGACGTCGTACAGACAGGTGCCTGGAACCTGGCGGACGAACGCCCGCTCCCGGCCGACTTGGTGACGTTCCTGGACGCGGGCGCGCCGCCGGTCTACGTGGGCTTCGGCAGCATGCGGCCGTCGCCGGACATCGGCCGCATGGCCGTCGAGGCGATCCGCGCGCAGGGACACCGCGTGCTGGTGTCCCGCGGCTGGGCGGATCTGGATCTGATCGACGACGACCGAGACGACTGCTTCGCCGTCGGCGAGGCCAACCATCAGCGCCTGTTCGGCAGAGTGGCCGCCGTGGTGCACCACGGCGGAGCGGGGACGACGTTGACAGCCGCCCGGGCGGGCACGCCACAAGTGGTGATACCGCTCCAGCTGTCGGACAACCCGTACTGGGCCGGCCGGGTGGCGGACCTGGACCTCGGTGCGGCACTCGATGGTCCGCCTCCGACCGTCGAATCCCTGGGCGTCGCGTTCAGGACGGCCCTGTCACCCGAGACCCGGGCGCGGGCGAAGGCTCTGGGGGACCGGATCCGTACCGACGGAGCGGAGGTGGCCGCGAGCCTGCTGGTCGAAGCGCTCCGGTAGGGGAGGCCGGACCGGCGGGAAGAAGCCCCGGTCGGGGCGAGGCGGAACCGGCCGGGGCGTCGACATGTGCTGAACACCGCCCCGTTCCGGAAGCGTTGATCGCACCGCGGCCGACGCAGCGCACGGCTGCTAGCGTTCGGGCGCATGGAAGACGGCGTGTACGTGGGCAACGCGGGCAAGGACGCGGCGGTGGACCGGGGATGGCTGCTCGGGCACTTCAAGGAGCACGGCGATCCTCGCCACAGCCAGGCCGTCGAGGTCAAATGGGGTGTCCACCCACGTGGTGAGCGACGAGTCCAGTGGGTGGAGGGCGAGGTGCGGACAGCGCTCCTGGTTCTCGTCACCGGCCGTTTCCGTGTGGAGTTCCCCGGTCGTAGCGTGCTGCTGGAGGAGCAGGGCGACTACGTCGTCTGGGGCCAGGGAGTGGATCACTCCTGGGCCGCCGAGGACGACTCCGTGGTACTGACCGTGCGCTGGCCTTCTGTGTCCGGATACGCCGCACCGTAGGAGGCCGGCAGAGCCTCACGTGCGTCCTATCGCACAGCGAAAAGCCGCACTTCCGCACAAACGTTTGCGAAACCGAGGGCTTACGCCTGTTCGGGCATTGAGGGTACCCAAATTTTTTGTCAATAGCGGATTGTGATCGGCTGTTTTCGGGTCGGCCCTTAATGTCGGCCGCCGGCCGGACATGGGTGTCCCGTGCCGTCGAAAGAGTGTGGCGCGGGTCACTGTTGACCACCTAATCGGTATCCATTTAATATCGGCGGAAATGAGCCACCGCAGGGGTGGCCGGAAAAAAACGGACACTTCCTCAACCACTCCTCCGCATGCATCTGACGCAGTTTTATGGAGTTCTGGCAAAGGAAAGGCGACAGCCCTGAGCTCGCGCGAAGAGCCGCTGAACCCCTGAGGATATCGACCCGAGACCCGGCGTGGGTCGCCGCACTTTTCGTACATCGGCTCCGCAAGGGAATTGACCGCGCCGAATCACTCGAAAATGGCCATGCCGGGCATACCCGCACGCGATTTGCGTGAATCATTGATCCTTCGGGAACGCGGGATCCGATTTCCGTCGCGTTCTCTTCTCGTGAAGGGTAATCCGTGTCTTCCCCACGAATCACCGTCACCCGTCACCCGGACAAAGGAACACCTCCCGCGCCCCTGTCGCTGGCGCAGGAGCGACTGTGGGTCATGGCGCGCATGGACGGAGACGCCAGCGCCGCCTACAACGAGCCGATGCCCTTCGACATCCGCGGGCCGCTGGACCGGGACCTGCTCATCCAGGCGCTGCACCTGCTCGCGGCCCGGCACGAGGCCCTGCGCACCCGGCTGGTGCCCTCCGGCGGGTCGGCGCTCCAGGTCGTCGATCCGCCGCAGGCCGGGTTTCCGGTGACCTTCGAGGACCTGACGGGACTGCGTGACGCGGCCGAGCGGCTGTCGCGGATCCGGCAGGAGGTGGAAGGCACCCCGTTCCGCCTGGGCGAGGAGCCCATGGTGCGAGGCTGCCTGGTGGCGCTCGAACCGGACCACCACGTACTGCTCCTGACGGTCCATCACATCGTCTTCGACGGCTGGTCCCGCTCCCTGCTGCTGCGCGAGCTGGGCCTGGTGTACACCGCGCTCCAGCAGGGGCAGGACGTGTCGCTGCCGGAACTGACGTGGCAGTACAGCGACTACACCCGCTGGCAGTGGGACTGGATGTCGGGGGAAGAGCCCGCCGCGCACGGCGACTACTGGGCGGCCGCGTTGGCCGACACCCCGGCCGTGCTCTCCCTGCCCACCGACCGGCCTCGCCCGCCCGAGCAGGTCTTCCACGGCGACCGGCTGCCCGTGACCGTGGACGAGGAGCTGACGCGGGCCCTGCGCGACCTCGCCGCCGACAACGATGTCTCCCTGTACGCGACCGTTCTGACCGGCTGGTCGGTGCTGTTGTCCCTGCTCTCCGGGCAGGACGACATCGTGGTCGGCGCCCCCACGTCGAACCGCCGTCGCGGCGACGTCGAGGGCCTGATCGGCTTCTTCGTCAACACCCTCGCCCTGCGCGCGGACCTGTCCGGCTCGCCCAGCGTCAGCGACGCGCTGAAGCGGGTGAACCAGCGGATCCGCGACGCCCTCACCCACGTCGACCTGCCCTTCGAGCGGGTCGTGGAACTGGTCAACCCACCGCGGAGCCCTGCCCACACGGCACTGTTCCAGACCATGTTCGCCTGGGTCCCCTCCATGCGTAAGGAACTCGAACTCCCGCACCTGAAGGTCGAGTTACGACAGGACGCCGCCCACGTCCCCGCGAAGTTCGACCTGGTCCTGGCCCTGGCCGACGAGGGCCGGCACCTCACCGGGGAGATCGACTACGCGGTGGCGCTCTTCGACCGCACGACCGCCGAACGGTACGTACGCCAGTTCCTCCGCGTGCTGCGCCTCATGACCGAACGGCCCCAGGCCGCGATCGCCGACCTGACGTTGCTGGACGAGGACGAACAGCGCGAACTCCTCGCCACCTTCAGCGCCGGGCCCGCCGTTGCCGTACCGGCACCGCCCGGCCTGCTGGAGCGGTTCGCGGCGCGAGTGCGCGAACGGCCACGGCAACCCGCCGTGGTGGCCGACGACGCGGCACTGGACTACGCGACGCTGGACCGCCGGGCCAACCGGCTCGCCGGTGCGCTGATCGCCCGCGGCGCCGGGCCCGACCGCGTGGTGGGACTGCACGCCGGACGCACGGCCGAACTCGTCGTCGGTGTGCTCGGCATCCTCAAGGCCGGGGCCGCCTACCTGCCCCTCGACCCCGGACAGCCCTTGGAACGGCTCACCGCCATGGTGAGCGACGCCGCACCGGTACTCGTGCTGACCGACCGGGCGGACACCGCGGGCGACGACCGGCAGCTGTGGGAGAACCTGGCGAAGGTGGAGGCCGAGGGAACGCACGACGAGGCGCCGGGCATCGACGCGGACCCCACCCGGCTCGCCTACGTCATCTACACCTCGGGATCGACCGGCCGCCCCAAGGGCGTGGCGGTGACGCACGCCAGCGTCGTCAATCTCTTCGACCACTGGCGTGAACTCATGGGAGACGCCCCCGGTGAGGCGTCTTCGGCCTGGTCGAGCATCGGCTTCGACGCCTCGGTCCACGAACTCCTCATGCCCCTGACCACCGGCGCGGTGATCCACATGGTTCCCGACGCGCTGCGGGGCGATCCCGGGGCGCTGATGGGCTGGCTGCGCGAACGTGAGGTCACCCAGGCGTTCCTGCCTCCGTCCTACGTCCTGTGGATCGACGAGGATCCGGCCACGCGACTGGCCGGACTGAGGCTGCGTCAGCTCCTCACCGGAGTGGAGTCCCTGCCCGAGAGCGCCCTGCACCGCATGCGTGAGCTGCTGCCAGGCCTGCGCGTCTGCTTCGGCTACGGCCCGACCGAGGCGACGCTCTACTCCACCGCCTACACCGACCCGCAGCCGTACGAGCGGTCGTGTCCCATCGGGCGGCCGCTGCGCGGCACACGCCTGTACCTGCTCGACGACCGTATGCGCCCGGTACCGGTGGGGGTTCCCGGTGAGGTCTACCTCGGCGGAGCGAGCCTGGCCCGCGGATATCTGAACCGGCCCGACCTCACCGAAGAGCGTTTCCTGCCCGACCCGTTCGTGCGGGGCGAACGCGTCTACCGCACCGGCGACCTGGCGCGCTGGCTGCCGGACGGCAACGCCGAGTACGTCGGCCGCCGGGACGACCAGCTCAAGCTGCGCGGCTTCCGCATCGAACCCGGCGAGGTCGAGGCAGCCCTGTTGGCGGTGCCCGGGGTGCGGGAGGCCGTGGTGCTGGCCGACCGCGACACACCGGGCGGCCCCCACCTGGTCGCCGGCGTGGGATGCGACGCCGATGCCACACGGACGGCGTACGAGTGGCGCGCGGCCCTCAAAGACCGCCTGCCGGACTACATGATCCCCGTCGTGGTGGCAGAGTTCCCGCGGCTGCCGTCGAACCGCAACGGCAAGGTGGACCGGACGGCAGTGCTGCACGCCGCGGCAGGAGCCCGCTCGGGGCGGGTCAACACGGCCGCGCCCCGCGACCACGTCGAGATGGCGCTGTACCGGATCTGGCGGCGGGTGCTGCTGCACCCGGACGTCGGAATCGGCGACAACTTCTTCGAGCTGGGCGGCACGTCGATCTCGGCGATCAAGATGGCGTCCGCCGTCCAGGAGGAACTCGGCGTGCCGCTGCCGGTCCGGGACGTCATGCTGCACCCCACCATCGAGGCGCTCGCCGAGCGGGTGCGCGGCAACGGCGCCGAGGCTCCGCCGTCCGCCGAGTCCAGCAGCCTGGTGGAGTTCCGCGCCGGCAGCGGCGGACAGCGCGTGGTGTGCGTGCATCCCGCCGGCGGCACCGCGTTCTGCTACCTGCCGCTGTCCGTGGAACTGCCCGACGACGTCGGCGTGGTGGGACTCCAGGCGCCCGGCATCAACCCCGGCGAGTCCACCCTGCCCGGTGTCGAGGCGATGGCCCAGGAGTATCTGCGGCTCGTCGGTCCCCGCCCGGACGAGGCACTGGTGCTGTGCGGGCTCTCTTACGGGGGCCTGATCGCGTACGAGATGGGCCGCCACCTGGTGGCGGCCGGACACGAGAGGGTGAGCGTGGTCCTGCTCGACACCCATGGCGCGGAGGACGCGGGGCAGCACGCCGCGATGGCGCCGGTCGGCATGGCGGAGTTCCGGGAGAAGCTGGTGCGCTTCAACGGCATGTACCCGGGCATCGACGACGACCAGGTGGCCCGGTACCTGACCGTCTACAACCACCACCGCGAGACGGCACGCGACTACGTCGTACCCGAATCGCCGGCCCGTGTCGTGCTGATGCAGGCGACGGCCGTGGAGGACGAGGACGGCGAGGATGCGGCGGCCCGCCTGCGCGCGTTCTGGCGGCGCCGCGTCAACGGTCACTTCGTGGTCGAGCCGGTGGCCTGCGGCCACTGGGACATGTTGGAGAGCGACGAACTGCCACGCGTCGCCGCCGTCCTCGCCGCGGAACTGGACCGGCCGGCAACCGCCCCGGGTGGCACCGGGACGGAGCGCACGACACTTTCCGGCCCGTCGGAGGCATGATGAAACCGCGCGTCGAAACTTCCTCCGCCGACCTGGCCGAGGACCTGAGCGACCCGGTCGGGCTCGCCCTCGCGATACACCGCCAGGCCCTGCGCTCCCCACGGGCGGAGGCGGTCGCCGACGGCGATGTACGGCTCGACTACGCCACGCTGAACGCCGCGTCCGCCGCCGTGGCCCAGGCCCTGGGCCGCCAGGGCGTGACTTCCGGGCAGGCCGTTGCGGTGGCGCTGCCGCGCTCATGGCGGCTGGTCTGCGTGATGCTGGGCATTCTGCGACTGGGCGCCCAGGTGGTGCCGCTGGACACCCAGAGCCCCGCCGAACGCCGCCGCTTCATCCTGCGGGATTCCGGAGCGGCCGCCCTGGTGCACGCCGCCCCCGAGAGCGTCACCGAGCCTCCGCACGGCGTCAAGGCGCTGCCCGTGGACACTCTGCTGCCCGAACTCCCGTGCGCCGCGGCCGCCGTGCGGGCGCCGGCCGCCGCAGGCGAGGTGTCCTTCCTGTTCTACACCTCCGGAACGACCGGACGGCCCAAGGGCGTCGAGGTCCGCGACGCCGGAGTCATGCGGCTGGCACGACCCGGCTACATCCGTGTCGAGCCCGGTCTGCGCTACTCCTGTCTGGCGAATCCGGCGTTCGACGCGCTGAGTTTCGAGGTCTGGGCACCCCTGCTGACCGGTGGCTGCTGCGTGGTCCTGCGCGACGGGGGCGTACGGAGCCCCGAGCGGCTCGCCGCGGCACTGCGGCGCGAGCGCGTGGACACCGTCTTCGTCACCACCGCCCTGTTCAACGCGACGGTCACGGCCGTGCCGGACTGCTTCGCCGCGGCCGGCGAGGTGCTGGTCGGCGGTGAGCAGCTCAACCCCCGGGTGATGCGCCGCTGGTACCGGGACAACGCCGACAGCGGCACCCGTCTGTTCAACATCTACGGGCCTACGGAGTCCAGCACCTTCGCCCTGTGCCATCCGATCCCGCGGGACTTCGACGGTGACGTGGTGCCGATCGGCCGGCCCCTGCCGGGGACCGGTGCCGTCCTGGTCGTACCGGGCCAGGAGAGGGTCGCCGCGCCCGGTGAGGTCGCCGAACTCCTGCTGAGCGGCGCCGGACTCGCGGTCGGGTACCGCAACCTCCCCGAGGAGACCGGGCGGCGCTTCGTGCGGCTCGCCTGGCTCGACGGCGGCAAGGAGCGCTTCTACCGCACCGGCGACCTCGTACGGGCCGACGACGAGGACCGGGTGGAGTACGTCGGGCGAACCGACCGGCAGGTCAAGGTCCGTGGCTTCCGGATCGAGCCCGGCGAGGTGGAACGGCACGTTCTCGCCCACCCGGCGGTCCGGCGGGCCCACGTGTGCACCCGCCGCACGGGTCAGGAGGGGCCGAACGAACTGCTGGCGTTCGTCGTCCTGCAACAGGAGCTGTCCTACGAGAAGTTCGACAGCCACCTGGCGGCCCACCTGCCCGCCTACATGCGCCCGCACCAGATCCATCTAGTGGCCGAGCTGCCGATCAACGCCAACGGCAAGGTCGACCAGGCCGCGCTGCTGGGGCAGGCCGACCGGCCCTGGCGGCCGGCCGTCTCCGACGGACCGGCCCCGACGGAGACGGAGCGCGAGGTCGTCGAGCTGGCCGAGGAGATCCTGGGCACCACCGGCCTCAGGCTCGGCGACCGCTGGATCGCCGCCGGCGGCGACTCGTTGAAGGCGCTGCGGTTCTGCTTCGCCGTCCGGCAGCGGTGGGGCCGCGACCTGACACAGGCGGTCGTCCTCCACGGCGACCTGGCCGCGATCGCCCGGGCCGTCACCACGGCCGGCCCCGGCGGGGAAGGCGCCTGTCCGGCACCGGTGGTCGCCGGCGCCCGCTCGGCGCCCGCCACGAGCGAACAGCAGCGGCTGTGGCTCCTGCAGCGCCGCGCACCGGGCTCCCGGGCGTACTCCGTCAACCAGGCCTTCCGCGTCGACGGGCCCGTCGACACCGCTGCCCTCCGGCGGGCACTGCGGACCCTGGTGGCACGCCACGCGGCACTGCGGACCGGCTTCGCCCTCGGGCAGCAGGGACTCCGGCAGACGGTCGGTGAACCGTACGACCCCTGGCACGAGCCGGGCAGAGAACAGGCGTGGGACGAGGAGGAAGCGCAACGCTTCGCCGAGGCCTTCTTCGCCGAGCCCTTCGACCTCGCCGTCCCCCGCATGCTCCGGGCCTGCTGGCTGCCCCGTGCCGGCGGCGGCACGCTTCTGCTGCACCTGCATCACATCGCCGTCGACGGCTGGTCACTGAGCATCCTGCTGCGGGACCTGTCCGCCGATTACGCCGAGGCCATCGATGCCGATGCCGAAGCCGAAGCCAATGCCGAAGCCGACGCCGAAACCGGCCGGAACACGGCCCCGGCTCCGAACCCGCTGGACTTCGCCGCCTGGCAGAGCGGCTGGTTCGCGAGTGCGGCCTACCAGGCGCAGCGCGACGAACTGCTGGCCCACTACCAGGGCCTGGAGGAGCCCCAGGAACCGCTGCCCGCCCAGGACGCGGACCCGGCACCGCGGGCGCGACTGCTGCACACGTCGCTCGACGTGGTACGCCGGGCCCAGGTGGACCGGCTCTGCGCCGAGTTGGGGCTCACCCGCTTCCAGGTGCTGCTGTGCGTGTTCGCCTGGAGCCTGTACGGCGTGACCGGCCTGGTCCGCCCGCGTATCGCCGCCCCGGTCGCGGGCCGCCCGGTACGCGAGTTCGCGGACAGCGTGGGCATGATGGCGAACACCGTGCTGCTGCCCGTGACCGTGGTGCCCGGTGAGGACCTGCGCTCGCACCTCGCCCGTGCGAGGACCGGCACGGGGCAGGTGCTGCGCCGCCAGGACGTGGCGCTCGCGGACGTCCTGACCGGCTGGGAGGCCGTCGGCGACGACACCCCGTTCGATCTCCTGTTCGTCCTGGAGAACACCGACTTCGGGGCGCTGCGGCTGCCCGGCTGCGCCCAGCGCCCCCTGTGGTGGGCCGCGCCGGAGGCCAAGTGCCCGCTGACGGTCTCCGTGGTCGAGCATCCCGACGGACTCGACCTGCTGTGGGAGTACGCCGAGGACCGGTTCACCGGCGAGGCCGTCGAGGCGATGGCCGAGCTCTTCCGGCGGGGCGTGGACGCGCTCGGGTCCGGTGGCCGGTCCACCGCGCGGGAGCTGGTCGCGCCGTACCGGCGGTCCCTGCCGCGGCACGGGCGCGGGCCCGCCCCGGAGCCGGGCTTCACCACGATCGCCGAGGGCTTCGCACGGCAGGTCGCCCGCACCCCGGACGCCCCCGCCGTGATCACCGCCGACGGGACCACCCTGAGCTACGCGGCGCTCGACGCCCACGCCGCGAGCCTCGCCGCGGAACTGGCCGACCGCTACCCGATCCCTGCCGACGGCAGCCCCTGCCGGGCGGCCCTGTACCTGGACCCGTCCGCCGAGCACGTGGTGGCCCTGCTGGCACTGGCGCGGCTGAACGTCACCGCCGTCCCCCTCGACCCCTCCTACCCGGTCGAAGCGCTGCGCCGCGTCCTGGAGCGGGTCGACCCGCTGTGCGTCCTGACCACGCCCGACGGCACGGCGGCACTGGAGACGCTGCTCCCGGACGGCTTGGTGTGCCACCTCGTCGCCCCGGCGGACCCGGCGCCGCGGGAAGGTGACGGCGCGGGCACGCCGTACGACGGCCGCACGCACGACGGCGCCCGACCGCTGTACACCCTGTTCACCTCCGGCTCCACCGGCGTCCCCAAGGGCGTCCAGATCCACGACCGCACGCTGTGCGACCTGATCCGGTGGCAGTCCGGTCCCGGTGGCCTGACCGCCCCGGCGGCCACCCAGCAGTTCTCGATGCTGGCGTTCGACGTCTCCTTCCAGGAGATCTTCGGGACGCTGTGCACCGGCGGCAGCCTCCAGCTCGTACGCCCCGAGTGGCGAAAGGACGTCCCCGCGCTTCTGGAGCGCCTGGAATCCGCCGGCACCGAGCGGATCTTCATGCCCTACGTGGCCCTGCAACTGCTCGCCGAATACGCGGTCCGGCTGGGCAGGTACCCCTCCCGGCTGCGTGAGGTGGTCACCGCGGGCGAGCAGCTGGTGTGCACCGACACCATCCGTCGCTGGTTCGCCGGACTGCCCGGCGCCCGCCTGTTCAACCACTACGGGCCGACCGAGACACATGTGGTCAGTGCCCTGTGCCTGGAAGGCGACCCGGGGCGGTGGCCCGAGCGGCCCGCCATCGGACGCCCGGTGGCCGGCGCCGACCTGCGCGTGGTGGACGCCCAGGGCGACCCGGTGCCGGCCCGGTGCGGCGGCGAGCTGCTGATCGGCGGCACCATGGCCACCCGCTGCTACCTCGACGAACCCGCTCTCGACGACGCCCGCTTCGTCGAGGTGCCCGGCGCGGGCCTGTTCTACCGCAGTGGCGACCGGGCGTGGTTCGACAGCGAGGGCCTGCTGCACTACGCGGGCCGCGACGACCAGCAGATCAAGGTGAGCGGGCACCGGCTGGAACTCGGCTCCGTCGAAGCGGCCCTGCTGCGCCATCCGGCGGTGGTCAACGCCGTCGTCGTGCGGGACGACGGCCTGCTGACGGCCTGTCTGGAGGTCCGCGGCGAGTCCCCGACCGCCGACGACCTGAGCGCGCATCTGTCCGCGTCGCTGCCCTCCTATGTCCGCGTGGACCGCTTCCGGAGACTGCGGGCGCTGCCGCGCACCCCCAGCGGCAAGCTGGACCGGCAGGCGGTGCTCCGGGCACCGGGGGAGGAGATACGCCGTTCGGTCCGCGCCCGCACCGGGCTGTCGGCCGAGGAGGAGCGGCTCACCGCGGCCTTCGAGGAGGTCACCGGCGCGGCGATCGAACCGGACCAGACCTTCTTCGAGGCGGGCGCCTCCAGTCTCGCCCTCATGCGCTTCCATCTGCGCTGCACCACGGAACTCGGTTTACGCTTCGGCGTCGCGGACCTGTTCGAGCACGTCACGGTCCGCTCCCTGGCCCGCCACCTCGCCGCCGACCGCCTCCCCGGCCCCCGGACACCTGCCGCGCCGGCCGGGAAAGAAGGTGGGGCCCCGGAGCCCGGCGAACCGATCGCGGTCGTCGGCATGGCGGTGCGGGTGCCCGGCGCCCCCGACCTGGCGGCCTTCTGGGACCTGGTGGTCTCCGGCGGCACCGGAATCCGCCGTGTCGACGCCCCGGAGGGTGTCATCGGCGCGCACAGCACGCTCGACGGGATGTTCGACTTCGACCCGGGCCACTTCGGCATCAGCCCCCAGGAAGCGCGCCTGATGGACCCCCAGCAGCGTCATCTGCTGATGGCCAGTGTGCAGGCGCTGGCACACGCCGGAGTCGCGGACACGTCGGCCGCGCGCGTGGGCCTGGTGGCCGGTGCCGGGGAGAACACCTACTTCCAGTCCCTGCTGCGCGAGGCGGACCCCGGCCGGCTGCCCGACGGCTTCGAGCTCGCCCTGCACCACGAGAAGGACTTCCTGGCCACCAAGGTGGCCTACCACCTCGGGCTGACCGGTCCCGCCTTCAGCGCCCAGACGGCCTGCTCCAGTTCCCTGGTCGCCGTGCACCTCGCGGCCGGCCTGCTCCGGCAGGGCGAGGCCGAGGTGATGCTCGCCGGGGGAGTGCTCGTCGACCCCGGGCTGACCGGCGGCTACCGCTACCGCCCGCAGCACATCTTCTCCGCGGACGGCGACTGCCGCCCGTTCAGCGACGACGCGACGGGGACGGTCGGCGCGAGCGGCGTCGGCGTCGTGGTCCTCAAACCGCTGCGGCAGGCACGGCGCGACGGCGACACCGTCTACGCACTCGTCACCGGCTCCGCGATCAACAACGACGGCGCGGCGAAGATGAGTTACACCGCGCCGTCCCTGGCCGGGCAGCGCGAGGTGATCCGGACCGCCCTGGCCCGCGCCGGACGCACGGGTGCCGACCTCGGCTACGTGGAGGCGCACGGAACCGGCACCCGGCTGGGCGACCCGATCGAAGTGGCCGCGCTCCGCCAGGCGTTCGACGTGAGCGAGTCCGGCCGCTGCGCGCTCGGCTCGGTCAAGAGCCAGCTCGGCCACATGGGCGCGGCCGCCGGTGTGGTGGGCCTCGTGCGCGCCGTCCTCGCCGTGCACCACGGGACCGTCCCGCCCCACCTCAACTTCCGCGCCTTCAACCCGGAGATCGGCCCCGACCCCACCCCCTTCCACGTGCCGGCGCGGGCCACGCCCTGGCCCGGGGAACGCCGACGGGTGGCCGCGGTGAGCAGCTTCGGGATCGGCGGCACCAACGCCCACGTCATCGTGGAACAGGACACCGGGACCGGCACCGCCGCGACCGGCGCGGTGCCGAAGTGCCTGGTGCTGTCCGCCTCCAGCGCGGACGCCCTCGCCGCCGACGCCGCCCGGATCGCCGACTACCTCCGACTGCGGCCCGAGCTCCACGACTCCGTGCTGCGCCATCTGCAGAGCGGACGTGCGGCCCGGCGGCTGCGGACCGCGGCAGCCGTCGCGGACGCCGTCGCCGCCGAGCACTGGCTGCGTGCGGTGGCCGCGGGAGAGGTCCCGCACGGTACCGCGGACCCGGACGCCGGGCCGGTTTCCGCCGTCGGCCGCACGGCCCACGACCTCGCCGAGGACTGGACCGCCGGAAGACCCGTCGACTGGCAGCAGGGCCCCGCCCCGGCGCCCTGGGACTTCCCGCCCCCGTCCTTCGCGCTCGCGGAGTACGACTTCGACCGCACGCCCAAGGCCCCGGCCGCGCGACCCCGCCGGCTGCCCCGGGCCGACTGGCTGCACCAGCCGCACTGGGTCCGGCTGCGCCGCGCCGCCGTCGCGGGTACCACCGCACCGGCCGGCCGCGCGTCCCTCGTGGTCGTCGTGGCCGCCGGGAGCACGCCGCAGGCGGCGTTCGCGTCGTTCGAGGCCGTGGCGTCCCGCGTGGTACGGGTACACCCGGCCGGCGCCTTCGCCCGCAGGGGGCCCGACGTCTTCGATGCCGACCCGGCCGACCCGGCGTCGCTGCGCCTGTTGTGCGACGCGCTGTCCGGGGCCGGTCCCGACGACGCCCTGGCCGACGCGGAGTGGGTGCACGCGCTGCCCTTGGAGGTGACGGGTCCGGTCGGCCCCGGCACGCTGGAACACGCCCGCCACGCCTGCCTGGACACCACGGCGGCGCTGGCTCGGACACTGTCCGGGCGGACCGGCTCCCCGCGCGTGTGGTGGCTGTCGTACGGCGCCCGGCCCGTGGCCGGCAGGGTGGACAGGCCCGAACTGGCGCTCCTCGCCGGGCCGGTCGAGGTCGCCCCCCAGGAGGCTGCCCTGGACGGTCACTGGCTGGACCTCCCCGACGGCGACCTCACCCGCTGGGCCGGACACGTGGCCTCGGTCGTCGCCGGAGCACGCCGAGCCGGGCCTCCCGGCGGCCCGGCTCTGCCCCGGCAGCTCGCGCTGCGGCAGGGCTACTGGTGGCGACCGGGCACCACGCCCGTGCCGGCGCCGTCCGGCACCGAGCCCCTCGTACCGTCCGGTGCGGACACCGTCCACCTGGTACTGGGCGGCACGGGCGGCATAGGCCGTGCCGTCGCCGCCTGGCTGCTGGAGCACACCGACGGCCGGGTCCTGCTGCTGTCGAGGAATCCGCGGCTGCCGGCGGAACTGACCCGCTGGGCCGATCGCGTCGGCCTCGTCCCGGCGGATCTGGCGGCGCTGCCCGTCGACGAAGTGGCGGCGGCCGTCGCCGGGCACACAGCGCGGCTGGACGGCGTGATCCACGCGGCCGGCCTCGGATTCGGGGGGCTGCTCGTCCGACGCGACGCCACCGCGATGCGCGACGCCGCCGCGGCCCGGGAGCGGGGCGCCCTCGTCATGGAGCACCTGATCGAGACCTTCCGTCCGGAGACCGCGGTCTACTGCTCCTCGATGTCCGCCCTGCTCGGCGGCGTCGGCCAGAGCGACTACGCGGCCGGCGCGAGCCTCCTCGACGGCTTCGCCCACCATCGCGCCCGCGAGACGGAGACGACCGTCCGGATCGGCATCGACTGGGACATCTGGAGCGAGACCGGAATGGCGGCCCGGGTCCTGGACACGGACAGCCGTCATCAGGCCCACCTGGCGGTCGGTCTGACCGTCGAGGAGGGCAAGGCGGTCTTCGCCCACGCCCTGGCCCTGCAACTGCCGCAGCTTCTCGTCTCCACCACCGACATCGATGTCTCCCGCGCGTTCTACGCCCCCTCCGCCGGCGACCCGCCGGAACCGCTCACCCCGCGGTCCGGGCCGGCGCCCCGCACGGACGGCGAGGCGGGTTCCCCGGGCCCGGACAGCGCCGGGGAACGGGCGGACGCCATGGCCCGCGTGCTCCAGGACCTGCTGGGCGTGGACGAACTGGACCCGGACGACTCGCTGTACGACCTCGGCGCCGACTCGCTGACCCTGATCGGCGTGATCGCCACGATCGAGGAGGAGTACGGAGTCGAGTGCGACCTGGGCTCCTTCAGCCACCGGGTCAGCCTCACCGAGATCCTCAAACACATCGAGGCGGCCCTCGCCTGTGCCGAGCCCACCGCCGGTACGGCCGGGAACACGGCCTCCCGGGTCGTCCTCGACATCTGGCAGGAGGGAACCGGCCCGGCCGTCCTGTGCCTGGTGCACCCCGTGGGCGGAGACATCCAGGCCTACCGGTCCCTGGTCGCGGCGCTCGGGCCGGCACCGACCGTGTGCCTCATCGCCGATCCGGCACTGCGCGACGCCGCGATGCCCGCCTGGTCACTGGCCGAACGCGCCCGTCACTACAACACGGAACTCCGTGACCGCTTCGGCGGCTCCGACCACCGGCTGCACCTGGCCGGGTGGTCCTACGGCGCCCGGGTGGCCATGGAGATGGCCGGCCTGGCGGAGTCGGCCGGACGGCCGTTGGAGGCGCTCTACCTGCTGGACCCGCCGCCACCGCAGGCGGACGCGCTGGTCGCCGCCTACGACGAGACCCATCTCGAGAAGGTGTTCGCCGCCGAACTCGGCACCGGTGTCTCGTCGATGTCGGCGGAACACGCGCAGGCGTACGCGGAGAGGCTGGCCCGCTGCTGCCGGGCGAACCTGCGCAGCCTGGGCGAGCACCGGGTGCGGCCGCTCGCCTTCGTCCCCACGTTCCTGTGGCTGGCCGGACAGCCCACGGCGGGTATGCCCGCACCCGGCGACCCGCGGGAGACGGACCGGCAGTGGAGTGCCTGTCTGCCCCCCTCCGCCGTGCGGCGGTCCCTGCCCACCGACCACTACGGCATCGTCGCGGCACCTCATGTGCACAGGGTGGCCGACACCATCAGGGCAACGCTGGCGGACCCGGCGGCGGGTGCCCGGACCCGCCGCGACCGGGGATCGGAGCGCGTCCGGTGAACCTCCCCCGGCTCGGTGCCGACGCCCTCGGCGGGGCAGACGACGAGGTCCACGGCAACCTCGCCCTCGGCCGAACGATCCTTGCCGAACCGCCCGGCCGCGGCCGGTAACCCCACCCCCCTCTGGAGGACGTCATGGAGTCATACGAACGCGAAGCACTGGAAGCGGTGACCACGCGTCCCCTGCGCGCACACCGCACGCTCACGGTCGAACGGATCACCCCCGTCCTGGGTGCGGAGGTCTCGGGCGTCGACCTGTCGCGGGAGATCCCGGCGGAGCAACTCGACGAGATACGCGCCGCGTTCCTCGATCACCACGTCCTCGTCTTCCGCGATCAGACGATCACCGCCGAGGACCACAAGCGTTTCGCCGCCGCCTTCGGTGAGCTGCGTCCCGTCAACCCGCCGCCGCCCGAGGGCGATCCCTGCATCCTGGAGATCCGCACGACGTCGGCCGCGGCGGACGTGGCGGGCAACGGGTGGCACGCCGACGGCACCGCCGACGCCGAACCCTCGTTGGGGTCGATGCTCTACATCACCGAGATCCCCGAGCCGGGCTGCGGCGGCGACACCCTCTTCGCCAACATGCACCTCGCCTACGAGATGCTCTCGCCGGCCATGCGCTCGCTGCTGGACCCGCTCACCGCCCTGCACGACGGCGCCCAGGCCCTGGCCGGTTACACCCCGCCCGCGGACTACGTCATCCCCAGGAGCGAGCACCCGCTGGTCGCCCGGCATCCCGAGACCGACCGCAAGCTGCTCTACGTCAACAGGGCCTACACCAGCCGCGTTCCGCAGCTCTCCGCCCAGGAGAGCCGGGCCCTGCTCGACATGCTCTTCGACACCATCGCCTGCAGGCCGGTCCTGCACTGCCGGGTTCGCTGGGCTCCGGGCACCCTCGTCTTCTGGGACAACCGGTGCGTTCAGCACCACGCGACGTACGACTACTACCCCTACGCCCGCTACGGCCAGCGCGTCGCCATCGACGGCGGCCCCGTCAAGGGCTGACGGCGCGACCGGAGGCGGCGTCGTGCCACCGCGGGCGGCGTGCCGGTGAGTGCGTGATCGCGGAGTCGACGGCGACGACCCGGTCGAGGTCGCCCTCGGTCTCCGCGTACGCGAGCGGAGCTGTGAAGATCGGTTCACATGTGCCGTCGACCGTCCGCCCCGCGACCGCCACCCCGTGCTCACCGACGGAAATCCGCCGAACAGGCGCTGAGTACAACCCAGTTGGCGGTGCCGGGACGCCCGGGGGTGTTGCCGGGGCCGATCGCTCGGAGAACTCGCGTCGTCCGAGGTCACACGGCATGTCCTCCGTCACCGAGGCACCCACGGGCGGCCGCCCGTTCGTTGACTCGGCTTCAAATCTTGAGCACAAATTCCACACGGCCCCCTCTTCAGACGGGCCTTGATGGTCTAGATTGACCGTGCTTCGCATGCTGGGACACGAGGCGACAAATGATGATCTATGGGTCGGTCGATACAGACGGCCAGTGGCCGCGTGTCCGGCGCCAGACGTGGGGGTGATCAACTCCTGGGGCCCGAGAGGGGCTTCGGGTGCGGGGAGCACCCGAGGTCTCGACCGGCTCCCGCGCACCTCGGGAGCCTGGCACGGCAGGCAAGTCCGCTGCGGCAAGGGCGGGTTGTTCAAGTAGCGCTGAAGTAGCCGGGATGTCATACGCGGGGGGCGGGGGCCACCCGCGGGAGGAACGGCGCGGCGCGGGGAGCCGGGGGGCTTTCCGGGGGCGGAAGCGTGCGGGGGGAGGGGGCCTCCCGACGGTAGGAACCGTGTCAGGGCACCATGTCGAACCACTGGGGACCGGGGGGTTTCTGTGCGGCAGGGGGGACTAGTCGGCCCTTTTCCGCCGGCGCGAGGGCGTCTGGCGGACGAGGCGATCAGCAGGCCGGCGATCGAGTGGGAGCAGCGGTACCGCCGTACCGTGATCATCAGCGACACCGTGGCCACCGCCTTCGTGGTGGCGGGGATCGGCGAATTCTTCGGGGCCCGGGACGCGGCCAACTGGCACGAGAAGTGGGGGATTCTCGCATTCGGCACCGAGCTGCTGGTGCTGGCGGCGCTTGCGGTGGGCCGGTCGTGGGCTCCGGCCGTGCTCGGCCAGGGTGCCGAGGAATTCCGCCGGCTCGGACGCTCACTGTTCGCGGCGACCGTCGTACTGGCGCTCGGCGGGATCGCCCTCACCTCGCGCAACATCAAGCTCTGGATCTTCGTCGCGATCCCCGCGATCGCGCTCGTCACCATGACCGCGCGGTATCTGCTCCGCCTCTGTCTGCACAAACGGCGCAAGGAAGGGCGGTGCCTGAGACCGGTGCTCGCTGCCGGAAGCCCGGCCACCGTGTGCGACCTGATCGGCCGAACCCGCAAGTACCCGCACATCGGCTGGCGGGTGGACGCGGTGTGCACGACGGACGGTCGCGGGCTCGACAGTGACGAACTGGACGGCGTGCCGGTGGTCGGCCGGCTGTCGGACGTCGCCAAGCACGTCCGCCACGACGGCTACCGTGTCGTCGCGGTCACACCGGACCCGCACTGGACACCGGAACGCCTGCAGCGGCTGGCCTGGAACCTCGAAGGCAGCGATGCCGAGATGGTCGTGGCCCCGGTGCTGATGGAGGTGGCCGGTCCGCGGCTGCACGTCGACGCGGTGCTCGGGATCCCGCTGCTGCGGGTCAGCCTGCCGACCTTCACCGGGGGCCGCCGGGCGATCAAGGAGGTCGTCGACCGGGTCGGCGCTGCGGTCCTGCTGATGCTGTTCGCGCCCCTGATGGTGTTCGCCGCGCTGCTCGTGCTGGTGGACAGCCGGGGCGGGGCCTTCTACCGCCAGCGCAGAGTCGGCAAGAACGGCCGGGAGTTCACGATTCTCAAATTCCGCACCATGGCCGTCGGGGCCCACCGGGCACGGGCCGAGCTCGCCGACCGCAACGAGGGCGCGGGACTGCTGTTCAAGCTCCGCCGGGATCCGCGGGTGACCCGGGTGGGCGCAGTGCTGCGCCGGTACTCGGTCGACGAACTCCCGCAGCTTTTCAACGTGCTCACCGGAGCGATGTCGCTCGTCGGGCCGCGGCCTCCGTTGCCGGAGGAGTGCGCCGAGTACGGCCCGGACATCCGGCGGCGGCTGCTGGTCAAGCCCGGGCTCACCGGCCTGTGGCAGATCAGCGGACGCAGCGACCTGCCGTGGGAGGAGGCCGTCCGCCTCGACCTGCGCTACGTGGAGGACTGGTCGCTCGCCCTCGACACGGTGATCTTGTGGAAGACGATGCGTGCGGTGCTCCATGGGCAGGGGGCCTACTGATGCGCGGGGGGCTGCGGCTCAAGGGTTCCGCCGACGCGCGGACCGCAGGCCACAAGGGCCTGCCTGGGGGGAGAGACGGGGCATGAGAATCAGCGTTTTCGGGCTCGGCTACGTGGGCTGCGTATCAGCCGCGTGCCTGGCCGGCATGGGTCACGAGGTCATCGGGGTGGACGTCAACCAGGTGAAGGTCGACCTGGTCAACGACGGCAAGGCCCCGGTGGTGGAGGAACGTATCGGCGAGCTCATCGCCGAGGTCGTGCGGACCGGAGCGCTGCGCGCCACCGGCGACGTCCGCGAGGCGATCATGGACAGCGAGGTGTCGCTGGTCTGCGTGGGCACGCCGTCGGAGCCCAACGGCAGCCTGTGCACGACGTACTTGGAGCGGGTCACCGAGGAGATCGGCGCCGCGCTGGCCGAGGGGGCCAGGCAGGGGAGCCGGCACACCGTCGTGTTCCGCAGCACCATGCTCCCGGGCACCTGCCTGAACCTGCTGGTACCGATCCTGGAGAAGCACGTCGGCGGTCTGGCCGGGGTGGACATCGGGGTCGCGGTCAACCCGGAGTTCCTGCGCGAGGGCACGAGCGTGCGGGACTTCTTCGACCCGCCCAAGACCGTCATCGGCGAACTCGACCCGGCAAGCGGCGACGCGGTGCTGGCGCTCTACGACGGCCTGCCCGGCGAGGTGTTCCGGGTGCCGGTCCCGACGGCCGAGGCGATCAAGTACGCGGACAACGCCTTCCACGGCCTCAAGATCGGCTTCGCGAACGAGCTGGGCGCGGTGTGCCAGGCCCTCGGGGTGGACTCGCACCAGGTGATGGACGTGTTCCTGGCCGACCGCAAGCTGAACATCAGCCCCGCCTACCTGCGGCCCGGCTTCGCCTTCGGCGGCTCCTGCCTGCCCAAGGACCTGCGCAGCCTGGTCCACGCGGCCCAACGGGCCGACGTGTCGGTCCCCATCCTCGCCCACGTGCTGACCTCCAACTCCGACCATCTGCAGCGCGCGGTGGACCTGGTCGAGCGCACCGGCAGGCGCCGGGTGGGCCTGTTCGGGCTGTCCTTCAAACCCGGCACCGACGACCTCCGCGAGAGCCCGCTCGTCGAGCTGGCGGAGAGGCTCTTCGGCAAGGGATACGACATCAAGATCTACGACGCCAACGTGAGCCTCTCCCGGCTGCTCGGCGCGAACCGCGAGTACATCGAGAGCCGGCTGCCGCACCTCGCGCAGCTGCTCGCGGACTCCGTCGACGAGGTGCTCGAACACGCCGAGGTGTGCCTGGTGGGGACCAGGGACCCGGCCGTGCTCTCGGCGCTGCCCCACGGCGAAGGACCGATGATCGTCGACCTCATCCGCCTTCCCGACGCCGAGACGCGCCGGACCGAACCGGGGTACATGGGCCTTGCTTGGTAACGCAATCAGCGGCGGCGGTTCCGGCCGGCGCGCGCTGATCCTGGTGGAGAACCTGTCGGTGCCCTTCGACCGGCGGGTGTGGCAGGAGTGCACGACGCTGCGCGACGCGGGCTGGACGGTGCACGTCATCTGTCCGCAGGGGAGCAAACGAGACACGGAGCCGGAGGTGGAGATCGACGGGGTGCGGATCCACCGCTACCCGTTGCGCGCGGCCACCGGAGGGCCGGCCGGCTACCTGAAGGAATACGGATCGGCGCTCTGGCACACGGCCCGGCTGGCCCGCAAGGTCGGCCCGGTCGACGTGGTCCACGCCTGCAACCCGCCCGACCTGTTGTTCCTGCCGGCGCTGTGGCTGAAGCGGCGCGGCGCACGGTTCGTCTTCGACCAGCACGACCTGGTACCCGAGCTGTACCTCTCCCGGTTCGACCGCGGCGAGGACCTGCTCTACCGCGCCGTGTGCGCACTGGAACGGCGGACCTACCGGGCCGCGGACGTCGTCCTCGCCACGAACGAGAGCTACCGGGACGTCGCGGTGCGCCGTGGCGGCCGGCGGCCGGAGGACGTCTTCGTGGTGCGCAGCGCGCCCGCGATCGAGCGTTTCCAACCGGTGCTGCCGGAGCCGGAGTTGAAGAATGGCAAGCCTCATCTGCTGTGCTACCTCGGCGTGATGGGCCCTCAGGACGGCGTCGACTACGCCTTGCGGGCCCTTGCGAAGCTCCGCGACGGGCTCGGGCGGACCGACTGGCACGCGGTGTTCGTCGGCTCCGGCGACGCCTTCGACGCGATGGTGGAGCTGTCCCGGCGGCTCGGGCTCGGTGACCAGGTCCAGTTCACCGGGCGCATTCCGGACGCCGACCTGGTGCGCTACCTCTCCACCGCGGACGTCTGCCTTTCCCCCGACCCGCGCAATCCGCTCAACGACGTGTCGACGATGAACAAGGTCCTCGAGTACATGGCGATGGGCCGGCCGATCGTCTCGTTCGACCTGAAGGAGGCGCGCGTCTCCGCCGGAGAGGCCGCCCTCTACGCGCCTGCCAACGACGAGGCCGAGTTCGCCGAGCTCATCGCGCTGCTCCTGGACGATCCGGAGAAGCGGGCGCGGATGGGCAAGATCGGCCAGGAGCGGGTCAGCGGGCCGCTCTCCTGGCAGAACTCGCAAGCGTCGCTGCTCGCCGCCTACGCCGCCGCCTGCCGTGACCACACCCCGGTGTCGGCGGCCGATCCGGTTCGAACAGGGAAGAGGCAGCGCAGTTGAGCGAGGAATCGATACGTCTGGTCACCATCGGGCGGATATTCCGCCGGCGCTGGCGGCTTCTCGCCGTCTTCGCCGTCGTGGGCGCGCTCGTCGGCTACGGCGCCTCGGTGGTGTTCCCGCCGCGGTACACGACGTCGGCGTCGGTCCTGCTGCCGGGGCAGTGGGAAGAGCGTGAACTGCTGACCCAGGTCGACGTCGCGACCAGTTCGACGGTCGTCGACCGTGCGGCCGCCTCGCTCGGCTGGAAGGGCGTCAGCGGTGCCGAACTGCAAGACCGCGTGACCGCCGCGGCCGCCGACGGGAACATCATCAAGATCTCGGGTACGGCCGACACCCCGAAGCGCGCGCAGCAGCTCTCCGACCAAGTCGCCCAGCAGTTCGTCAAGTTCGCCGCGCGGATCGTGGGCGGTGGCACCGACTCCGCGGCTGCCACGGAGTCCGAGGCACTGCGGAAGCAGGTCGAGGAGACCAACCGCCGCATCACCAACCTGGCCGACGCGGCCGATCCGGGGCAGACCGTGGAGGGCGTGCAGGCCCGGACCGAGCTGGAGAAGTTGAGCACCTCGCTGGAGGAGGCCATGACGAAGCTGGACGAGGCCGACCCGGCGACCAACAAGGCCGGCATGGTCGTCATGGGGCCGGCGGCCCGGCCGACCGGCGAGGCGCCGCCGACCAGGATCCAGCTCATCGTCGCGGGAGCACTGCTGTTCTTCCTGCTCGCGGTCATCGGCCATCTCGCCGCCGCACGGATGAACCGCCGACTGCGCACCGAACCGGAGATCGCCGCGGCGCTGGGCTCGGCGCTGCTGGGCACCGTCGAGGTGCCCGGTGAACGGCGCGGCGCGCACCGGCCGGAAGGCAGTGGCCGACCGGGCTGGATCCGCCGACTCCTCGGTGTCGACACCCGGTGGGACCTGCCGACCCCGCAGAGGTCCGACGACGAGGCCGGCCGACGGATCCGCTACCGACGGGTGTGCGCTCGCCTCCGGGACCGACTGCCCGCCCCTCGACGGCTGCTGGTGGTCGTACCGGACGGCGACGAGATCGCCCGCCGGGCCGCCGGACAGCTCGTCGCCGAGGCCAAGGACGATCCGCGGCTGCGGGTGGTGGAGGTTTCGGTGGACCGGCCGATCGTGCCGGACCGCGACACCGAGTCCGGTGCCCTGGTCGTCCTCAGCCCGGGCAGCTGGACCGCGGAGGAACTCGCCGGGATCGCCGAGGCGTGTGCGGACGGCAGGCACGAGGTCCTCGGCATCGTCGTCGCCGACACGGTCCGCGCCCGTGAGACGCGGTCTGCCGGCCCTCCTCCGGACGACGCCACTCTGGCGCTCGCGGTCCGTGGCCAGGCAACGGGAGGTTCAGCGTGACGACGAGCACGACTGCGGAGTCGTCGGCCGCCACTCCGCTTCTCGACCTGCAGGCACTGGTGGTGGCGGTGCGCAGGCGCCGCCGCCTCTGGTACGCCATGGCGTTCCTCGGCCTGCTGGCCGGCGCCGCGCTGGCGGTCCTGATGCCGCCGTCGCCGACCGCGGTGACCGAAGTGCTGGTCGCGCACGCGGAGGACCAGCCGAACGACACCGGAACCCTGATCCGCACCGACGTCCAGCTGCTGCAGACCACACAGATCGCAGGCAAGGCCCTGCGGTCCCTCAAGTCCCCGGAGAAACCCGAGGACTTCATGCGGGACTACCGAGGCACCGGGCTGACCAACAACCTGCTGCAGATCACCGTGACAGGCGACAGCGACGCCCAGGCGGTGGCCCGCGCCAAGGCGCTGGCCGACGCGTTCGTCGCGGACCATGTGCAGCGGATGAAGGACACCGCGCAGGCCGAAGCCCAGGCCCTGCTCGACCAGCGTGACCGCATGCGGGACGAGCTGACCCAGGTCAACAAGGAGATCGGCGGCCAATCGGCGGACAGCGACCCGAAGGCGTCGGCGAGCCTGGAGTCGCTCTTCGCCCGCCGAGCCGAACTCAACTCCCGCATCGCCGACTTCGACGAGCGCGCCGCGGACGCGCGGACCGGCACACCCCAGGTCGTGGCCGGCACGCAGATCGTGGACGACCCGCGCGCGCTGCGACACTCCCTGCCCAAGGCCGTCGTCACCGACGCCGCGATCGGGCTCGTCCTCGGGCTCGTCCTCGGGCTCGCGCTGGCCGCGGTCGGCACGGTGGTGGCGGACCGCCCCGTGCTGCGCCGGGACATCGCGGCGAACCTGGGCGCCTCGGTCATCGCGGAGCTGCCCCGCCGGAAGGGAAGGCCTTGGCAGCGCCGCCGCACCCGGTTGACACGCGAACGGCTCACCACGACCCTGGCCCGCGCCACGCGCGGCTCCACGGAACCGGTGTCGCTGCTGGAACTGGGCTGCGCGCGCGGCACCGGCGTGATCGCCCTGGACCTCGCCAGGGCGATGTCGGCGGAGGGACCGGTGACCGTCGTCGACGGTCTGCCCCGCCCGCAGCTCGCAGGCCGCCGCCAGAAGCCGGGAGACCCGACCGTGGTCAGCGGCGAGCATGCCGCGACCGTGTCGCATCAGGAACGCCTGATCGGCCTCGGCTCGGTGGCACCCGGGACGGCGTGGACCGACCTCCAGTACCTCGGCACCCGGACGGTGCTCGTGGTGCGTGCCGGACACGGCAGCGCCGCATGGCTGCACACCGTGGCGCGACAGCTCGCGGACCAGCGCATTCCGGTGATCGGTGTGGTGCTGATCGACCCCGATCCGCGTGACCGGACCGACGGCACCTTGTGGGACGGGCTGCAGACCGCGCTGCGCGGCCGGAGCGAGCGGCCGGCCCGGCAGGCGGCGACGGGCCGGCGGCGGACGGAGCGGCAGCCGGTGTGGGCCGCCCGGGGCCCGGAGAACGACCAGGAGGTGCGGTAGGACATGTGTGGCATCGCAGGCACCTACCGATGGCCGGACGGAAAGGTCGTGACCGACCGGCTCACCGACACCCTCGCCCACCGCGGTCCGGACGGGGCGGGCCGCTACAGCCACCCCGTACGTGACGGCGAAGTACACCTCGGGCACCGCCGACTGGCCATCATCGACCTGTCCGACACCGGCGCCCAGCCGATGGTCTCGGACGGCCTCGTCCTGACGTACAACGGCGAGCTGTACAACGCCCCCGAACTGCGTGCCGAGCTGGCGGCCACCGGGGTGCGCTTTCGCGGTACCTCCGACACCGAGGTACTCCTGGAGGCCTGGCGGCGCTGGGGCACGGACTGTCTGCCCCGGCTGCGCGGCATGTTCGCGTTCGGCGTCTTCGACGAGCGCACCGGTGACCTGGTGCTCGCCCGCGACCAGCTCGGCATCAAGCCGTTGTTCCTGCTCCGGCGCGGCGGGGGCCTGGTGTTCGCCTCCGAGCTCAAGGCGCTCGCCGTCGCGACCGGCCGCTCGCTGGAGGTGGACCACGCGGCGCTGGTGGCCTCGCTGCTGTACTACTGGGTGCCGGACTCACGGTGCGCGTTCCGCGAAGCGGAGAAGCTGCCGCCGGGCAGCTGGCTGAGGTGCCGGCCCGACGGCCGGGTGGAGCGCGGCCGGTTCTGGAACCTGAAGGACGTCGCCGCCGAGGGCCGGGACCGGGCCCTGGCCGGCGAGCAGCCGGACCTGGCCGCCGTCGTCGAGGAGTCGACCCGGCGTCACCTGCTCTCCGACGTCCCCGTGGCGACCTTCCTCTCCGGCGGCCTCGACTCCAGCTACCTGACCGCGCTGGCGGCCCGCCACCAGCCAGGGATCTCCGCCTACACGATCGGGTTCCGCGCCGAGGACGCCAAGTTCGAGGCGATGCCGGACGACCTGCGCTACGCCCGGCAGGTGGCCGAGCGGTTCGGCGTCGACCTGCACGAGATCGAGATCGCGCCGAACGTGCTCGACCTGCTGCCCCGGATGACGTACCACCTGGACGAGCCGATCGGCGACCCCGCCGCGATCAACACCTACCTGATCTGCTCGGCCGCGCGAGAGGCCGGGGTGAAGGTGATGCTCTCGGGGATGGGCGCGGACGAGCTGTTCGCCGGTTACCGCAAGCACCTGGCCAACCTGATCGCGCTGCGCTACCAGCGCGTCCCGCGGCCGCTGCGGCGCGGGGTGTCCGCGGCCGTGGACCGGCTCCCCGTCGCCACGGCCCGCCGGGGGTACCGGTCGGTGCGGTTCGCGAAGCGGTTCCTCTCCTTCGCCGATCTGCCGGAGGAGACCGCCTTCCGACGCAGCTACACCATGTACGACCAGGACGAGTTGCTCGCCCTTCTCGATCCGGACCTGGCCGGGACGGTCGAGGACGTGCTGACCGAGCACGCGGACGTCTACCAGGACAACGACCTCGACGACTTCGTCAACCGCATGTGCCTGACCGACGCCCGGATGTTCCTGCCGGGCCTGAACCTCGCCTACACGGACCGCTCCAGCATGGCCGCGTCGACCGAGGTCCGGGTGCCGTACGTGGACATCGAGGTGGTGAAGGCGGCGTTCGCCGTGCCCGGCGACCGCAAGATCGTCGGCCGGCAGGGCAAGGCCGTCCTCAAGGAGGCGGCCACCTCGATCCTGCCCCGGGAGATCGTGTACCGGCCCAAGGGCCTGTTCAGCGCCCCGCTGCGGGCCTGGATGAGCCGGGACCTGGCACCACTGGTGCGCGAGGTGGTCGACGACGGTGTGCTCGTCAATTCCGGGTTCCTGCGCCGCGACGCGCTGGCGCGCATGGTCGCCGAGGACGCCGCCGGGCAGCGGGACTTCTCCAAGCATCTGTGGCACGTACTGACCCTCGAGTACTGGTATCGCGACGCGACCTCCGGGCACGCCCGGAGCACTCGGTCGACGGCTTAGGAATCAGGAGTTCTGGTGAAGCAGGTTGTACAGAACTACAAGAGCGGCGAGCTCGCGGTGCTCGACGTTCCGGTACCGGGGTGCAAACCGGGCGGTGTACTGGTCCGCAGCGCCTACTCGCTGATCTCCACCGGGACCGAGCTCATGAAGGTGTCCGAGGCCGGGATGTCGATGCTGGGCAAGGCCCGCTCACGGCCGGACCAGGTGGCCAAGGTCATGCAGAGCGTGGCCACCAACGGGGTGCCCGCCACCTACCGCAAGGTGATGGGCAAGCTGGACTCCTACACGCCGCTGGGCTACTCGCTGTGCGGCGTGGTCGAGCAGGTCGGCGCCGGCATCGACGATGTGAAGGTCGGCGACCTCGTCGCCTGCGCCGGCAACGAGCACGCGTTGCACGCCGAGTTGAACTGGGTGCCGAAGAACCTCTACACCCCGGTGCCGGACGGCCTCGCGCCGAGCCACGCCGCCTTCGGCACCGTCGGGTCGATCGCGATGCAGGGCGTCCGCCGGGGCGAGCCGCAGCTCGGCGAGGTGGCCCTGGTCATCGGCCTCGGCCTGATCGGGCAGCTGGTGGTCCAGCTCCTCGCCGCCTCCGGGGTCCGCGTCGTCGGCGCCGACCCCGACCCGACGCGCTGCGAACTCGCCGAGCGGCTGGGCGCCGCGGCCTGCGGCGATCCCGCGTCCGCGGCCGTGGAAGTCGCCGTCGCCGAACTCACCGACGGGCACGGCGTGGACCAGGTGTACCTGGCCGCAGGCGGCGGCAGCAACCAGCCCGTCGAGCTGGCCGCCCGGCTCTGCCGGGACCGCGGCCGGGTCGTCGACATCGGCAAGTGTCGCCTGGACCTGCCGTGGAACGCGTACTACGAGAAAGAGCTCGACGTCCGGTTCTCCCGCAGTTACGGCCCCGGGCGTTACGACCCGGAGTACGAGCTGGAGGGACGCGACTACCCGATCGGCTACGTGCGCTGGACCGAGCGCCGCAACCTGGCGTGTTTCCTCGACCTCGTCGCCCGCGGCAGCGTCGACGTGGAGCCGCTGGTCTCCCACGTCGCCGACTTCGACGACGCGGTCGAGACGTACCAGCGGCTGAAGGACGGCGAGTTGAAGGCCGTGGCCGTGCTGTTCCGGTACGCCGAAGCGGCGGCGGAAGGGGAGCCGGAGGCCCCGTCGGTGGCCGTGCCCGCGGTGCGTCGCGGCGGGGGAGCGTCCGCCCCGGCCCGGGCCGCCACGTCACCGGTGCGCCTCGCGTTCGTGGGCGCCGGGAACTACGCGACGTCGATGCTGCTGCCGCACCTGGCGCAGCGCGAGGGCGTCGAGTTGTCGACCGTCGTCACCACGACGGCGCTCTCCGCGGCCAACGCGCAGCGCAAGTTCGGCTTCGCCGGGGCGACCACCGACCTCGACGCCGTGCTCGGCGACAAGTCCGTCGACGCGGTCTTCGTGGTCACCCGGCACAGCTCGCACGCCGAACTGACCCGCAAGGCACTGCTGGCCGGCAAGGCGGTGTTCGTGGAGAAGCCCCTGGCCCTCACCGAGGACGAACTGGCCGGCGTACTCACGGCGGTGGCGGAGTCCGGCAACGACCGGCTGCAGGTGGGCTTCAACCGCCGGTTCGCGCCGCTGCTGCAGGAGGCCAGGGAGCGGTTCGGCGTCCGGACCGGTCCGGCGAGCCTGCGCTACCTGGTCAACGCGGGCCGGCTCCAGCACGGCAGCTGGTACCTCCAACAGGGCACCGAGGGCTCGCGGTTCGCCGGCGAGGGCGGCCACTTCATCGACACGGCGAGCTGGCTGCTGGAGGCCGACCCGGTCTCCGTGTACGCGACGGCCGCGCCCGGCAACGAGGACCTCCAGGTCGTCCTGCGCTACCCGGACGGGTCAACGGCGACCATCAGCTACGTCACCACCGGCGCGCCCGGCTTCCCCAAGGAGACCCTGGACCTGGTCGCCGACGGCAAGGTGCTGCGGCTCGACGACTTCGTGCGCGCCTCGGTCTACGGCCGTAAGCGGTGGGTCAGTTCGCGGCTGCCCAAGGCCCGGGACAAGGGCCAGAACGCCGAACTGGCCGCGTTCATCAAGGCCGTACGGACCGGCGGGCCGATGCCGGTGCCGCTCGACTCGCTCGTCGCGACCACGGCGGCCACCCTCGCCGTGCAGGCGGGCCTGACCGGCGGTGCGCCGGCGACGTTGGCGAGGACGCGATGACCATGAGCGCGGGCTGGTACCTGCGCCGGCTGTCCCGGATGGGGCCGCGCGAGGTCGCGGGCCGGGCGGGCGACGCGGTGCGCAGACGGCGGTGGCGGTCGGCGCCGCCCGACTGCCCGAGCGTGACCGGCGCCCGGTTCACCGCGGTCCTGCCCGCCGGGACGATCGCCGCGGTGTCACCGGACGCCGCGAAACGTCTCGTCGCCGAGGCGGACCGGCTGATGTACGGGCACGTCGAGTACTTCGGGGTGGTCCGCGACGACCTCACCGACCCGGACTGGTGGTACGACCCGAGGACCGGGCGCCGGGCGCCGTGGGGTTACGCCTTCGACGTGCCGTACCGGAACGAGGACGCGGTCGGGGACATCAAGCAGATCTGGGAGCTGTCCCGGCACCAGTACCTCACCGTGCTCGCCGCCGCCTACGCGGTCACCGGGAACGAGCGGTACGCCGAGCGCGTGGCCGAGCACCTGCGGTCGTGGTGGACGGCCAATCCCCCGCTGCGGGGCGTGCACTGGATCAGCGGCATCGAACTGGGCATCCGGCTGCTGTCCTGGGTGTGGATCCGCCGGCTGCTCGACGACTGGCCGGGCGCGGCCGGACTGTTCGAGGACAACCCGGTGGCGCTGAACCAGATCTGGCACCACCAGCGCTGGCTGGCCGCCTTCCCCAGCCGAGGGTCCTCGGCGAACAACCACGTCATCGCCGAGGCCGCCGGGCAGCTCGCGGCGGCCTGCGCGTTCGGCTGGTTCCCCTCCTCACAACGCTGGCGGGCCGACGCGCTGCGGTCCCTGGAGCGGCACCTGCGCGGCAACACCTTCGTCTCCGGCCTCAACCGCGAGCTGGCCACCGAGTATCACGGACTCGTGCTGGAACTCGGCCTGGCCGCGGTGGCCGAGGCGGATGCCGCGGGCGTGCCGGTCCCCCCGTCGGTCCGGCTGGTGCTGCTGCGGATGACCGACGCGCTCGCGGCCGTCGTGGACAGCCGGCTGCGGCCGCCGCGCCAGGGGGACGCGGACGACGGGCACGGTCTGGTCGTGGACGGCTCGGGCACCGACCGCTGGGCCTCGCTGCTGGGCACCGGCGACGCCGTGTTCGGCCGACTCGCCTGGTGGCCGGCGGTGACCGGCACCGATGTGCGCACCCCGCTGCTGGCCGCGCTCATCCGGCCGTACCCGAAAGACGGAACCGCGCCTGCCGGGTCCCGCCCGGCTCGCCGGCCGGCCCACTTCGCCGACGCGGGGCTCACCATCCTGCGCGGCCCCGGAGAGATCTGGTGCCGCTGCGACGGTGGTCCGCACGGCTTCCTGTCCATCGCCGCGCACGCCCACGCGGACGCGCTGTCCGTGGAGGTCCGGCACGACGGGGTCGACGTGCTCGCCGACCCGGGGACGTTCTGCTACCACGGGCAGCCCGCGTGGCGGCAGTACTTCCGGTCCACCCTCGGCCACAACACGCTGCAGCTGGACGGCACCGACCAGTCCGTCTCCGGCGGCCCGTTCCTGTGGACCCGGCATGCCGGCACCCGCGTCCTGGCCGCGGAGACATCCGGCGAGGGCGTGGCGCGCTGGTGTGCCGAGCACGACGGGTACCAGGGCTCCGTGCACCGCCGCCGGGTGGAGCTTACGGCCGCGAGCCAGGAGCTGAAGGTGGTCGACGAGGTGCGCGGTCCGCGCCGGGCCGTGCGGCTGGCGTTCCACCTCGGCCCGGCGATCGCCGCGGACCTGGTGGGGAACCGGGCGGTACTCACCTGGATCCGGGACGGCGAGGGGCGTTCCGCAGTGCTCGACCTGCCCGGGCAGCTGTCCTGGCGGGCGCACCGTGGCGAGACCGACCCGCCGCTGGGCTGGTACTCCGCGGGATTCGGGCGCAAGGAACCCACCACAACGCTGGTCGGCACCGGCACCGCCGACGGCGCGGACGGGTTCACCACCGTGCTCAGGTTCGGCGGCTAGGGGCACGTGGTGATCAAGAGGCGGCACTGGGCGCTCGCGGCGGCACCGCTGGCGCTGGCCCTGCTGACGGCGACCGGCTGCGACAGCACGCCGGGCGCCCCGGCAGCGGCGCCGACCGCCGCACCGTCCACGTCCACGTCCGCGGCCCGAGCCGTGGCCCGGGTGTGCGCCAACCCCGCGGCCGGGCCGGCGAAGGCGCCCGCGGGCGCGGTGACGGTCGACCCCGCGGTCGTCGGTGACCTGGCATCGAAGACCAAGAGCAGCCCCGCGAACACCACGTTCTGGCTTCGACCGGGCAAGCACAGGCTCGACCCGGACCGCTACGCCCAGGTCATCCCCAAGAAGGGGGACCGCTACCTCGGCGCGCCGGGCGCGGTGCTCGACGGCGGGAAGAAGAACCAGTACGCGTTCGCGGGCACCGCCCGCGACGTCACCATCCGCTACCTGACCGTGCAGCGTTTCGTCGCGCCGCAGAACGAGGGCGTGGTCAACCACGACTCGGCCGACGGGTGGGTGATCGAGCACGCGACGATCCAGGACAACTCCGGAGCGGGGCTGATGGCCGGTTCCCACCAGCGGGTCCGCGCCAACTGCCTGCGCGACAACGGACAGTACGGAATGAACGCCTACAAGAGCGGCGGTATCAGCGGCCTGGTGGTCGAGGACAACGAGATCGTGGGCAACAACACCGACGGCTGGGAGCGGCGGCAGCAGGGCTGCGGCTGTACCGGAGGCATCAAGTTCTGGGCCGTAGACGGCGCCGACGTACGCGGCAACTGGGTGCACGACAACCGCGGAGCAGGGTTGTGGGCGGACACCGACAACAACGACTTCCTGATCGAGAACAACGTGCTGGAGGCCAACGACGGTGCCGCGCTGATCTACGAGACCAGCTACAACGCGGTCATCCGGAACAACACGATCCGGCGGAACAACTGGGTCGAGGGCCGCAGGTACGCCGACCGCGGCGACAACTTCCCGTACGCGACCGTCTACCTGTCCGAGTCCGGCGGCGAACCACGGATCCGGGCCCGCACCGACAAGATCAAGATCTACCGGAACCTGCTGGAGAACAACTGGTCCGGGATCACCCTGTGGGAGAACGCCGACCGGTTCTGCAACAGTCCGGCCAACACCTCGTCCGGTGACTGCACGCTGCTGGTGAAGAACGCCGACCGCTGCGCGAAGCCGGCGATCGACAAGGCACCGCTGTACGCCGACTGCCGGTGGAAGACCCAGCGGGTGGACATCCACGACAACCGCTTCGTGCTCGACGAGTCCGTGGTCAGGTGCACGGAGATGTGCGACCGCATGGCGGTGCTGTCCAACTACGGCACCTATCCGGACTGGTCGCCGTACAAGGGCGAGAAGGTGGCTGAGGCGATCACCCACAAGCAGGACAACCGCTGGCACGACAACGTCTACCTCGGACCGTGGAAGTTCGTCGCCTACGACCCGAGCCGGGTGCTCGACTTCGGGGAGTGGCAGAGCGCGGACTACCGGCAGGATGCGGGCAGCACCCTCGACCCACGGGCCGGTGGTTGAGATGGACACGCAGACCGACACACAGACGGACACGCGGATGGACACGCAGTCCGGTGCCGAACCGGGCGCCGCCGGTACACCGAGGATCGTCGGGGTCGTCTGGGGGCTGCTGGTCCTCAACACGCTCGGCTCCGCCGGGGCGAAGACCATCGTCCCGCTGCCCCGCTCCCTCATCCAGATGGTCACCATGGGCGCCCTGGTCGCCGCGTTCGCGCTGGCCCTCGCGGTCAATCTCCGGCTGCGCGTCCGGGCCAGCGCCTACCTGCTCCTGCTCACCCTGCTGCTGGTCACGAGCGTGGTCTCCAGCGCCCACCTGGAGTCCGGGTTCGGCGCGCTGTTCCGGTGTGGCCGGCTGGCTCTCTTCATCGGCACACTGTGGCTGCTCAGCCGCTGGTGGGACGGCAGCCTGACGTTCGTCCGGCACCACATCCGGGCGTACTTCGCGGTGCTCGGATCGGTGGCCGCCGGCCTCGTCGTCTCACCCGGCGCGGCCCTGCCCGACCTCTACGGCGGACGCCTGGTCGGCGCGTTGTGGCCGCTCACCCCGCCGCAGATCGGGCAGTACGCGGCGGTGATCATCGGGCTCACCGTGCTGCTCGTACTGGGCCGCCGGACCGACCGGACCAGCGCCGTGGTGGTCATCGTGCCGTCCTTCGTGCTGCTCGCGCTGACCCATACCCGCACGGCCACGCTCGGCCTGTTCATCGGGTTGGTGCTGGCGATCGGCTCGCTCATCCTGACCAGCGCGGCCGCCCGCCGGTTCTTCACCTGGGCGGTGCTGTGCGCCGTGGTGGCCGGGGTGGGGTTCGCCTCCGCCCTGCAGACGTGGTTCCTGCGCGGACAGACCAAGGAGAACTTCTCCAGCCTCACCGGCCGGGCCAAGGTCTGGGACGCCCTGCTTGCCGCGCCCCGGTCGACCTCGGAGCAGTTGCTCGGCGTGGGCCTGGGCGACAAGTCCTTCGGCGGGCTGCCGATCGACAACAGCTGGCTGGCCGTCTACAACGAGCAGGGGCTGATCGGCGTCACCCTCGTCGCGGTGATCATCACCGTGCTGGGCGCCGTCGCGTTGCTGCGGCCACCGTCGCTGCAGAGGGCCTGCGCGATCTTCCTGATCAGCTACTGCGCCGTCGCCTCGTACACCGAGGCCGGTCTCGGCGACGCCTCGCCGTATCTGCTGCACCTGGCCGTGGCCGCCTCGCTGCTGGCGGCACCCGCCGCGGCGACACTCCCCTCCACGCCCGGACTCCCCCGACAACACACCCAGGGATCGGAGGTGAGCTGAGCATGCACGTCCTCGTGGTGCACAACCGCTACGCCTCGGCACAGCCGAGTGGCGAGAACAAGGTCGTCGACCAGGAGGTGGAACTGCTGCGCGCGGCCGGCCACCGGGTCGAGGTGTTCGAGCGGCGCAGCGACGACATCGCCGGCCGGTCCCTCCTCGGCAAGGTCGCGGTGCCGCTCCTGGTGCCGTGGAACCCGGCGGTCCGCACGGAACTCGCCGCCCGGCTGCGCACCGAGCGGCCGGACGTGGTGCACGTCCACAACGTCTTCCCGCTCCTGTCGCCCGCGGTCCTGGCCGCGTGCGCCGACGCCGGTGTGCCCGCCGTCGCCACGCTGCACAACTACACCCAGGTCTGCCCGCCCGGCACGCTGCAGCGGGACGGCCGCCCGTGCACCGAGTGCGTCGGATCCGCGCCGCTGCCCGCCGTCCGGCACGGCTGCTACCGGAACTCCCGCCTCGCGACGGTGCCGCTCGCGGTCAGCCTGTCGGTCAACCGGCGGCGGTGGTGGTCCGGCGTCGAGCGGTTCCTCTGCATCTCCGCGGCACAGCGCGACGTCCTGGTGCGGTCCGGCATGCCGGCCGAGCGACTGGCGGTGAAGCACAACTTCGTGCCCGACCCGGGCACTTGCCGGGAAGGCGAGGGAGAACATCTGCTCTACCTGGGCCGGCTCGCGGAGGCCAAGGGCGTACGGCTGCTCATGGCCGCGTGGGACGAGATCACGGCGAGCGGCGGTGTGGGCGTGCCGCTCGTGATCGCCGGCACCGGGCCGCTGGAGCCGGCGGTGGCCGCCTGGGCGGCGGGCCGGGACGACGTGCGCTGCGTCGGCCTGCTGGACACGGCGGAGTGCCGGAAGGCCATCGAGCGGTCGGTGGCCGTGGTGGCTCCCTCGACGTGGCTGGAGGCGTTCGGCCTGGTGGTCGTCGAGGCGATGGCGGCCGGGGTCCCGACCGTCGCCGCCGGCCACGGCGCCTTCGTCGAACTCGTCGAGGACGGAGTCACCGGGCTGCTGCACGAGCCCGGCGAGGCGGGCTCGCTCGCGTCCCGCATACGCCGGATCGCGGCCGAGCCGGACCGCAACCGGGAGATGGGCCAGGCGGCCCGCCGCCGCTACGAGCAGGGATTCAGCCCGGCCGTCGGCCTGGAGCGCCTGCTGGAGGAGTACCGCACCGCGATCGCGGGACGGTCGGCACAGACTCGCGGCGGGGACACCCGCGCGAGCAGGGGGGATGGGGACAGCACATGACACGATGCCGACTCTGCGGCTCGGAAGCGATGGCGAGCGTCGTCGACCTGGGGGCGACGCCGCCGTGTGAGAGCTTT
This sequence comes from Streptomyces sp. NPDC007157, assembly GCF_040634235.1. Classification (NCBI taxonomy): domain Bacteria; kingdom Bacillati; phylum Actinomycetota; class Actinomycetes; order Kitasatosporales; family Streptomycetaceae; genus Streptomyces; species Streptomyces sp. NPDC007157. The sequence continues at coordinate 57,539 of NZ_JBEYFE010000033.1, read as the reverse complement.
CTCGCCGCGGACCAACTGGATGAGCCGGAGCCGGCGTACCCGCTGCACCTGCGGGTCTGCACCGACTGCTGGCTCGCGCAGATCCCGCCGCTGATCACGCCGGAGGAGACGTTCAAGGAGTACGCCTACTTCTCCTCCTACTCGACCTCCTGGGTGGAGCACGCGCGCACCTTCGTCGCCGGCGCCGTCGAGCGGCTTCCGCTCGGCCCCGACGCCTTCGTGGTCGAGGTGGCGAGCAACGACGGATACCTGCTGAGGCACGTGGTGGACCAGGGGATCCGCTGCCTCGGCGTCGAGCCGTCGGTGAACGTCGGCGCCACGGCGCGGGAGGCGGGCGTGCCCACGCTCACGGAGTTCCTCTCCCCGGAGACCGGCGCCGCGGTCCGCGAGGAGCACGGTCCGGCGGACCTGGTCGTGGCCAACAACGTGTACGCGCACATCCCCGACGTGGTCGGATTCACCAAAGGGCTGCGCGCCCTGGTCGCCGACGACGGCTGGGTCTCCATCGAGGTCCAGCACCTGCTGACCCTGATCGAGGAGAACCAGTACGACACGATCTACCACGAGCACTTCCAGTACTACACGGTCGCCTCCGCGATCCGGGCCCTGGCCAGCGGCGGACTCGCGCTCGTGGACGTCGAGTTGCTGCCCACACACGGCGGCTCGATCCGGCTGTGGGCCCGGCCGGCCGAGGTGGCCGGCGAGCCGACGCAGCGGGTGGCAGACGTCCTGGACCGCGAGAAGGCCGCCGGACTGCAGGAGCTGTCCGGGTACACCGAGTTCTCCGCCCGGGTGGCCAAGGTCCGCCGGGACCTGCTGCGATTCCTCATCGACGCGGCCGAGCGCGGTGAGACGGTCGTCGGCTACGGCGCCCCGGGCAAGGGCAACACCCTGCTCAACCACTGCGGCATCCGACCCGACCTGCTCCCGTACACGGTCGACCGCAACCCGTACAAGCACGGCAGGTTCACTCCGGGGACCCGCATCCCCATCCTGGCGCCCGAGCAGATAGCCGCCGACAAGCCGGACTACGTCCTCGTCCTCCCGTGGAACCTGCGGGCCGAACTCGCCGAGCAGCTGTCCTTCGTCCACGAGTGGGGCGGCCGGCTCGTCTTTCCCATCCCGGAACTGAGCGTCGTCGAGGGCGTCTTGAAAGAGGTCACAGCATGAAGGTCGTCCTGTTCTGCGGCGGTTACGGGATGCGGATGCGCAACGGAACCTCCGACGACGTGCCCAAACCGATGGCGATGGTCGGCCCGCGACCGCTGATCTGGCATGTCATGCGCTACTACGCGTACTTCGGGCACAAGGAGTTCATCCTCTGCCTCGGGTACGGGGCTCACCACATCAAGGACTTCTTCCTCAACTACGAGGAGACGACGTCCAACGACTTCGTCCTGCGGGGCGGGCGGACCGAGCTGCTGTCCACCGACATCGCCGACTGGACGATCACGTTCGCGCAGACCGGCATCGAGTCACCCATCGGGGAGCGGCTGCGCCGGGTGCGGCACCACCTGGACGGCGACGAGATGTTCCTCGCCAACTACGCCGACGTGCTCACCGACGCCCCGCTGCCGGAGATGATCGACCGGTTCGCCCGGCGTGACGCCGGGGCGTCGATGATGGTGGTGCCGCCGCAGTCGTCGTTCCACTGTGTGGAGCTGGGCGAGGACGGCCTGGTGGGCGGCATCACCGCGGTGAGCGAACTGCCGCTGTGGGAGAACGGCGGGTACTTCGTGCTCCGCCAGGAGGTCTTCGACCACATACCGGAGAACGGGGACCTGGTCGCCGACGGATGCGCCCAACTGGCCAAGCAGGGGCGGCTGGTGGCCCATCAGCACCGCGGCTTCTGGAAGCCGACCGACACCGTGAAGGAGCGGGCCGCGCTCGACGAGGCCTACTCCCGGGGCGACCGTCCGTGGGCCGTGTGGGAAAAGGACGTCGCGGGGGTGCGTGCGTGATCCGGCTCGGGGCCGGTCGGCTTGACCGGATCGTCGCGGTGGGCGCGCACTGCGACGACATCGCCATCGGCGCCGGCGGCACGCTGCTGACGCTGTGTCAGGCCCGACCGGGCGTCCGCGTCGACGCGCTGGTGCTCTCCGGCGGCGGCAGTGAGCGGGAGCAGGAGGAACAGGCCGCGCTCGCCGCCTTCTGTCCGGACGCCGACCTGCGGCTGACCGTGCACAAGCTGCCGGACGGCCGGCTGCCCGCGCACTGGGAGGAGGCCAAGGCCGCGGTCGAGGAACTGCGCGCGCAGACCGAGCCGGAGCTGGTCCTCGCGCCGCGCACCGATGACGCGCACCAGGACCACCGCGGCCTGGCGAAGCTGATGACCACCGCGTTCCGTGACCACCTCGTGCTCGGTTACGAGATCGTCAAGTGGGACGGCGATCTCGGCCGACCGGCGGCGTACCAGCCGCTGGCGCCGGAGACCGCCGAACAGAAGGTGCGGCTGCTGCAGGAGCACTACCCCTCGCAGCGGCACCGGGCCTGGTACGACCGGGAGGCCTTCCTCGGCCTCGCCCGGATCCGCGGCATCGAATGCCACGCGCGCTACGCCGAGGCGTTCGCCGTCACCAAACTCACGCTCAACCTGGGGGGTTGAACCACCTTGCGCGTACTACTGACCGGACACCAGGGCTATCTGGGCACCGTGATGGCCCCGGTCCTCAAGGCTGCCGGACACGAGGTCGTCGGCCTCGACGCCGGCCTGTTCGCCGACTGCGTCCTTGGCCCGCAGCCCGCCGACCCGCCGGGGGAGCGGGTGGACCTGCGCGACGTCACGGCCGACCACGTGGCCGGGGTGGACGCCGTGATCCACCTGGCCGCGCTCTCCAACGACCCGCTCGGCTCCCTGGCGCCGGAACTCACCTACGACATCAACCACCACGCGTCCGTACGGCTGGCCCGACTGGCCCGCGACGCCGGAGTACGGCGCTTCCTGTACGCGTCGACCTGCTCCGTCTACGGCGCCTCCGGCGGCGACGACCTGGTGGCCGAGGACGCCCCGCTGCGCCCGGTGACGCCCTACGCGGAGTCGAAGGTGCGGGTGGAGGACGACCTGCACGCGCTGGCCGACGGCGACTTCACCCCGGTGTTCATGCGCAACGCCACCGCCTTCGGCTACTCGCCCCGGCTGCGCGCCGACATCGTGCTCAACAATCTTGTCGGCCACGCGCTCCTTTCCGGCGAGGTGTTGGTGCTCTCCGACGGCACCCCCTGGCGCCCGCTGGTGCACGCCGCCGACATCGCACGCGCCTTCACGGCCGCGCTGACCGCGCCGCGCGAGGCGGTGCACGACCGGGCGTTCAACATCGGCAGCGAGGTCAACAACGTCACCGTCGCCGAGATCGCCGAGCAGGTCGCCGAGGCGGTGTCCGGCGCGAAGGTGGTGATCACGGGGGAGAACGGTGCCGATCCGCGGTCGTACCGGGTGGACTTCTCCCGGTTCCGCGCCGCGATTCCCGGCTTCGACTGCGAGTGGACGGTGAAGCAGGGCGCGCTCGAACTCGCCGACGCCTACCGAAAGTTCGGGCTGACCCGGGAGGACTTCGAGCAGCGCTTCACCCGGCTCGCCGTGCTGCGCGCGGCGTCCGACGCCGGCACCGTCGACGACACCCTCAGGTGGCGCCGGTGACCGACGTGAGCGAGGAGATGTACGCGCTGGTGGAGCGAATGTACCCGCTCTGCCGCAGCATCACCGGCGACGGTGTGCGCGCCACCCTGGACATCGTCGGGGAGTACATCCCGCTGCAGGTGTACGAGGTGCCGACCGGGACCCAGGTGCTCGACTGGACGGTTCCGCAGGAGTGGAACATCCGGGACGCGTACATCGCCGACACCGCGGGCCACCGGGTCGTCGACTTCGCCGAGTCCAGCCTGCACGTGCTCGGCTACAGCGTGCCGGTGTCGGCGACCATGCCGCTCGCCGAACTGCGCGGACACCTGCACACCCTGCCGGACCACCCGAGTTGGGTGCCGTACCGCACCAGCTACTACAAGCCGGAATGGGGGTTCTGCCTGTCCCAGGAGACCCTGGACGCGCTGCCGGACGGTGAGTACGAGGTACGCATCGACTCCACCCTCGCGGACGGCCACCTCACCTACGCCGAGTACGTGGTCCCCGGGCAGGTCGCCGACGAGGTGATCGTCTCCTGCCACGTCTGCCACCCGTCGCTGGCCAACGACAACCTGGCCGGCATCGCGGTGGCGACGTTCCTGGCCCGGGCCCTTGCGGAGCAGACGGCGTACTACACCTACCGGTTCCTGTTCGCACCCGGCACCATCGGGGCGATCACTTGGCTGGCCCGCAACGCGGAGCGGGTGGACCGGGTCAAGCACGGCCTCGTGCTGGCCTGCGCGGGGGACCCGGGCCAACTGACGTACAAACAGAGCAGGCGCGGCGACGCGGAGATCGACCGGGTGCTGCGGCACGTGCTGACCGCGTCCGAACGCCCGCACCGGGTAACCGAGTTCACTCCGTATGGCTACGACGAGCGTCAGTTCTGCTCGCCCGGTTTCAATCTGGGCGTGGGCTCGCTCACCCGGACCCCGTACGCCGGCTACCCCGAGTACCACACCTCGGCGGACAACCTGGACTTCGTCTCCCCGGCGGCGATGGCGGACACCCTCGCCGTCTGCCGCGAGGCGTTCGCCGTCCTCGACCGCAACCGGCGGTACCTCAACCTCAGCCCCTACGGCGAACCGCAACTGGGCCGACGCGGGCTGTACGACGCGCTCGGCGGCCGCAGCGACACCAAGCAGGCCCAGATGGCCATGCTCTGGGTGCTCAACCTCTCCGACGGAGAGCACAGTCTGCTGGACGTCGCCGAGCGGTCCGGGCTGCCGTTCGACACCGTCGCCGGCGCGGCGGGCGCGCTGCTCGGCGCCGGGCTGATCAAGGAATGACACGGATGACCACCGAGGGGGAGAATCCGCAGAAGACGGCGCCACCGGCCGTGTCGGCCAAGCGGGCCCTGGTCGGCCGGCTGTCCTGGGGACTTGCCGACCAGGCGGCCTCCAGCATCAGCAACTTCGCGGTGGGCATCTACGTGGCCCGCTCGCTGGGGGTGACCGCGTTCGGTGTCTTCAGCCTGGCCTGGGTGACCTACGGCGTGGTGCTCAACGTCTCCCGTGGCCTGGCTACCGACCCGCTCGTGGTCCGCTTCAGCGGCGTCCCGGAGGCCTCCTGGCGCGGGGCGGTGGCCCGCTCGACGGGTACCGCGCTCGGCGTCGGCGCGGCCCTCGGCGTGGTGTGCCTGGCGGCCGGGCTCGGCCTCGGCGGCCGGGTGGGGCCCGCCTTCGCCGCCCTCGGCATCATGCTGCCGGGGCTGCTCCTCCAGGACGCCTGGCGGTTCTCGTTCTTCGCCGCCGGCGCCGGGCGGAAGGCGTTCGTCAACGACGTCGTGTGGGGCATCGCACTCGTCCCGGCCATGGTGGTGGCGGCCCACGTGGACAGCGTGGCCGCCTTCGTGCTCGCCTGGGGCGCGTCCGCCACGGTGGCCGCCGGCTACGGCTACCTCCAGTCCGGCATCCGGCCCCGGATGACCGAGGCACGCGGCTGGCTGCGCGAACAGCGCGACCTCGGCTACCGGTACCTGGTCGAGAACGTCAGCCTCAGCGGCGCCAGTCAGGTACGGGCGTACGGGCTCGGCGCGATCGTCGGGGTGAGCGCGGTGGGCGCGGTGCGGGGCGCCGAGCTCCTGATGGGCCCGTTCCTCGCCGTGCTGATGGGTCTTTCGCTGGTCACCGTCCCCGAGGCGGCACGGGTGCTGCGGCGGGCCCCGCACCAACTGGGCAGGTTCTGCCTTCTCCTGGGCGGGGGACAGGCTGCCGGAGCGCTGCTCTGGGGCTCGGCGCTGCTGCTGATGCCGGACCGGCTCGGCGGACTGGCGCTCGGCGACGTCTGGCACTCCTCCTCGCACCTCATCGTGCAGATCACCCTCAGCGTCGCGGGAGCGGGCCTCGGCACCGGCGCGGCGGCCGGGCTGCGCGCGCTCGGCGCGGCCCGGCGCAGCCTGCGCTGCCAGCTGTTCGCCTCCGCCTGCTATGTCGGCGGCGGGCTCGGCGGGGCGGCCGTCGCCGGCACGGCCGGTTCGGCCTGGGGCGTCGCCGCCGCGACCGTCAGCGGCTCGGCCGTGTGGTGGCTGCAACTGCGGTCCGCCCTGCGCGAGCACCACCACAACCCCATCCCCGAAGTGAGGACCTCATGACCGCCCGACCCAGGCTGAGCATCGGCCTGCCCGTGTACAACGGCGAGGAGTACCTGGCCGAGTCGTTCGACGCCCTGCTCGGCCAGACCTACGAGGACTTCGAACTGATCGTCTCCGACAACGCCTCGACCGACGGGACCCAGGACATCTGCCGCAAGTACGCAGCGCAGGACTCACGCATCCGCTACCTCCGGCTGCCCCGGAACATCGGTGCCACGCCGAACCACAACCATGTGCTGGCCGAGTCCCGCGGCGAGCTGTTCAAGTGGGCCTCGCACGACGACCTGTACGGCCGCGACCTGCTGCGGTGCTGCGTGGAGGCGCTGGACGAGCGGCCGGACGTGATCCTCGCGCACACCGGCCAGGCGGTCATCGACGGCGACGGCCAGGTGACGGTCCCCTACGAGTACACGCTCGCCACCGACTCGCCGCACGCACCGGAGCGCTTCCGCAGTCTCCTGTTCGAGCCGGGCGGCGACGACTTCTACGGGGTGATGCGGGCCGACATGCTGCGCCGGGTGAGACCGATGGACAGCTACCACCACGCGGACCGCACGTACGTCGCCGAGATCACCCTGCACGGGCCCTTCCACCAGGTGCCGGAGCTGCTGTACTTCCGCCGCGACCACCCCACCCGCGCCGAGCGGGCGAACCCGTCCAAGCGCTCCCGGTGCGTCAACCTGGACCCGCGCCGGGCAGGCCCGCTGCACCCGACGCCCCGGTTGCTCGCCGAGTACGTCTGGGGCTTCGCCTCGGCGATCCGACGGGCGCCCCTGTCCCCGGCCGACCGGCGTGCGTGCTACCGCCACCTGGCCGGGTGGCTGACCAGCCGGGTCCGGCCGGGCGCCGGCGAGCGGGTCGAGGACCGTGCCCCGGTCGACCCGGCCCTGCTCACGGTCTCCGTCGACGCCCTCGTCGCCGGCCGAGAGGGGAGGCAGGCATGACGTCCGCGGACGAAACCCCGGTGCGCGTCGGGGTGTTCGGCCTGCTCGGCTCCGGCAACCTCGGCAACGACGGGTCGCTCGAGGCCGTCCTCGGGTACCTCCGCGCCGAGCACCCGGAGGCGGTCGTGGACGCGCTGTGCGGCGGACCCGAGGCCGTGACCGCCCGGTTCGGGATCCCCGCCACGCGGCTGCACTGGAACCGCGCGGAATACCGGACCGCGTCACGTGCGGGCGCGATCACGGCGAAGGGGCTAGGCAAACTCGTCGACGTCTTCCGCACCGCCGCCTGGGTGCGCCGGCACGACGTGGTGATCGTGCCGGGCATGGGCGTCCTGGAGGCCACCCTGCCGCTGCGGCCGTGGGGCTTCCCGTACTCCCTGTTCCTGCTCTGCGCGAGCGGCCGGCTGCTGCGTACCCGGGTCGCGCTGGTCAGCGTCGGCGCCGCCGAGATCGGCAACCGGCCCACCCGGGCCCTGGTCCGATGGTCGGGGCGCCTGGCCGCGTACCGGTCGTACCGGGACCCCCAGTCCCGTGACGCGATGCGGGCGATGGGCGTGGACACCGCGCGCGACGAGGTCTACCCGGATCTGGCGTTCGCCCTGCCGACACCGCCGGCGAGCGCGCCTACGGGTGCGCCCGGCCCGGTCTGCGTCGGTGTCATGGACTTCCACGGCGGCAACGACGACCGCGCCCGGGCCGAGGAGATATACCGGCGCTATCTCGACGGGACGATCCGGTTCGTCCGCACGCTGGTCGAGGAAGGCCGGCCGGTCCGGCTCCTCACCGGCGACCAATGCGATGCGTCGGTGGTCGCCGCGATCCTCGACGCGGTGGACTCACCGCTGGTCACCGCCGCCGAACCGGCCTCACTGGCCGACCTGATGAAGGAGATGGTGGCCGCCGACACCGTGGTGGCGGTCCGCTACCACAACCTGATCTGCGCGCTGAAGACCGGAACGCCGGTGCTCGCTCTCAGCTATGCGGCGAAGAGCGACGCGCTCATGGCCAGGATGGGCCTCGGCGCGTACTGCCACCCGGCGCGCGAGGTCGACGCCGGCCGGCTGCTGGAGCAGTTCCGGGCGCTGGAGAAGCGATCGCCCGAACTGCGGCAGACCCTCGCCGAACGGAACCTGGCCGCCGCCCGCCAACTGGAGGACCAGTTCACCTCGTTGACCGCGGCCGTGTTCCCCGCGACCGACCACACCCACGCCCGGCAGGAGTCTCCATGAAAGCGACCGAAGTCCCGGAGATCGCCGGCGCGTACCTCTTCGAGCCGACGCCGTACGCCGACGAACGCGGCTTCTTCTGCCGCACCTTCGACGCCGACGTGGTCCGTTCGGTGGGCCTCGACCCGCACGCCTTCGTCCAGGACAGCGTGTCGCGCTCGGTCCGGGGCGTGCTGCGCGGCCTGCACCTGCGCTCCGGCGCCGGCGAGGCCAAGTTGGTGCGGTGTTCGTACGGGCGGATCTTCGACGTCGTCGTGGACCTACGGCCGGACTCGCCGACCTACCGCAACTGGGCCTCCTTCGAACTGTCCGGCGAAACACAACCAACTCTTTACATTCCGGCGGGATGCGCGCACGGTTTTCAGGCACTGACCGACACCGCCGACACCTCGTACCGGATCGACCGCCCGCACGATCCGGCCCAGGACGTGACCATCGCCTTCGACGACCCCGAGCTCGCCATCCCCTGGCCGCTGCCGGTCGCCCTGATGTCCCAACGGGACCGGGAGGCGCCGAGCCTCGCCCAAGTCCTGAAGCACAGAGAAAGCTGAGGTCCCCGTGGACACCCAAGTGCTTGACCTGCCCCTGTCGCGGACAGCCAACGAGCGGCTGCACGCCATGATCCCCGGGGGCGCGCACACCTACGCCAAGGGCGACGACCAGTACCCCGAGAACCTGGCCCCGGTCATCAGCCACGGCAGCGGTGCCCACGTGTGGGACGTCGACGGCAACCGCTACATCGAGTACGGCTCCGGCCTGCGGTCGGTCAGCCTCGGCCACGCCCACCCACGCGTGCTCGAGGCGGTACGGCGGGAACTCGACCGCGGCAGCAACTTCGTCCGGCCGTCCATCGTGGAGGTCCAGGCCGCGGAGCGCTTCCTGGCCACGGTGCCGACCGCCGAGATGGTGAAGTTCGCGAAGAACGGCTCCGACGCCACCACCGCCGCGGTACGCCTCGCCCGCGCCGTCACCGGGCGCCCGCGGGTGGCCATCTGTGGCGACCATCCGTTCTTCTCCGTCGACGACTGGTTCATCGGTACCACGCCGATGTCCGCCGGCATTCCGGCGGCGACCAACGAGCTCACCGTGGCGTTCCCCTACGGAGACCTCGCCGCCACGGAGGAACTGCTCACCCGGTACCCGGACGAGATCGCCTGCCTGATCCTGGAACCCGCCACCCACACCGAGCCGCCGCCCGGATACCTCGCCGGCCTGCGCGAGCTGGCCGACCGGCACGGCTGCGTTCTGGTCTTCGACGAGATGATCACCGGCTTCCGCTGGTCCGAGGCGGGCGCCCAGGGCCTGTACGGCGTCGTCCCCGACCTCTCCACGTTCGGCAAGGCGCTGGGCAACGGATTCGCCGTCTCCGCGCTGGCCGGCCGCCGTGACCTGATGGAACGGGGCGGACTGCGCGATTCCGGCGAGCGGGTGTTCCTGCTGTCCACCACGCACGGTGCGGAGACGCACTCCCTGGCAGCCGCGATGGCCGTGCAGACCGTCTACGTCGAAGAGGGCGTCACCGCGCGGCTGCACGCCCTCGGCGAGCGGTTGGCCGCCGGTGTCCGCGACGCCGCGGCCGCCATGGGCGTCGGCGACCACGTCGTCGTCCGGGGCCGGGCCAGCAACCTGGTCTTCGCCACCCTCGACGAGAACCTGCAGCCGTCACAGCGGTACCGCACCCTGTTCCTGCGGCGGCTCCTCGCGGGCGGGGTGCTGGCCCCGTCGTTCGTGGTGAGCAGCGCCCTCGACGACGCGGACCTCGACCGCACCATCGACGTGGTGGCCCAGGCATGCGGGGTGTACCGGAAGGCACTGGACGCCGCCGACCCCACCCCCTGGGTGTCCGGGCGAGCGGTGAAGCCCGTGTTCCGCCGCTTGGCGTGACGCGACGTCAGCGGCGCGTGCGCCGGCCTGCGTCGGTCGTCCGGTCGGTCACCCGGTCGGTCGTCCGGTGGGTCACCCGGTCGGCCGCCCGGTCGACCAGCCACGCGGTCGCCGGTGTCACCGCCAGCGCGGTGCACCAGCCGCCGAGGGCGTCGGTCGGGTAGTGCGCGCCCAGGCCGACCTCCGCCCAGCCCATGGTGGCGCCGGCGACCAGCGCCGCGGCGACCACGAGTGACATGCCGGCCGCCCTGCCGAGGCCGAGCCGACCGGCCGCGAGCAGCGCCGCCACGAGGGCGAGCGCGGTGAAGAAGGCAGTGTGCCCGCTCGGGTAGGACAGGTTGCCGGCGCCGTGGATGGTGCGTCCCACCAGGTGCTTGAGCAGCGTGGTCGTCCCCACGGTCAGGCCGGCGCCGGCGACGACGAGGACCGCTGCGCGGGGACGCCGCAGCAGCAGGCAGCCCGCCACGCCGGCCACGATCAGCAGCGCCGATCCCGCGGGCTCCCCCAAGAAGTCCAAGGCCAGAGCGACGTGCCGCCACGGCGGCGGCACACTGTCCGCCGTCGGCCGGATGAGCCACCTGTCCACTCCGCTGGGCTCGCCGTGGCCGGCGAACAGGACCCCGAGCGCGACGACCACCAGGGTGGCGAGCGCCGCGATCAGCCCGAACCATCCGCGCGACGACGGGGGCAGCACCGCGCGCGCCGCTCCTGCCAGGCGATCCAACGCGAGCCCCCCGTTGTCTCCGACTCACCCTCCAGCGACCACAACCGCCTCGCGTCAGGCTCTGCTCTTCACCCTAACCAACAATCCGCCGGGACATACGAGCAGTGTCGCAACGGCTCCGCGGTGCCCGGAGGGGCAAAGCTCCCTCCAGGCAACCGACTTGGGGCTCTAGAAGAACCCGAGCCTCTTCGGGCTGTACGAAGTGAGAATGTTCTTCGTCTGCTGGTAGTGGTCCAGCATCATCTTGTGGGTCTCGCGGCCGATCCCGGACTGCTTGTAGCCGCCGAACGCCGCGTGCGCCGGGTACGCGTGGTAGCAGTTCGTCCACACCCGGCCCGCCTGGATCGCGCGGCCCGCGCGGTACGCGGTGTTGGCGTCGCGGGTCCACACGCCCGCGCCGAGGCCGTACAGCGTGTCGTTGGCGATTTTGATCGCGTCGTCGAAGTCGTCGAAGGACGTCACCGACACGACCGGGCCGAAGATCTCCTCCTGGAAGATCCGCATCCGGTTGTCGCCCTCGAAGATCGTCGGCTGGACGTAGTAGCCGCCCTTCAACTCGCCGTCGTACTCCACGCGTTCGCCGCCCGTGAGGATCTTCGCGCCCTCCTGCCGGCCGATGTCCAGGTAGGAGAGGATCTTCTCCAGCTGGTCGTTGGAGGCCTGCGCGCCGATCATCGTGTCGGTGTCGAGGGGGTGGCCCGGCTTGATCTGCTGGGTGCGGGCGACCGCCGCCGCCATGAACTCGGCGTAGTGGCCGCGCTGGACGACGGCCCGGGACGGGCAGGTACAGACCTCGCCCTGGTTGAGCGCGAACATCGTGAAGCCTTCGAGGGCCTTGTCACGGAAGTCGTCGTCGTGCGCCCAGACGTCCTCGAAGAAGATGTTCGGGGACTTGCCGCCCAGCTCGAGGGTGACCGGCTTGATGTTCTCCGAGGCGTACTGCATGATCAGCCGCCCGGTGGTGGTCTCCCCGGTGAACGCCACCTTCGCCACCCGCGGGCTGGAGGCCAGCGGCTTGCCCGCCTCCACGCCGAAGCCGTTGACGATGTTCACCACGCCCGGCGGCAGCAGGTCCGCGATCAGGCTCATCCAGTAGTGGATGGAGGTGGGGGTCTGTTCGGCCGGCTTGATGACGACGGCGTTGCCGGCCGCCAACGCGGGCGCCAGCTTCCAAGTGGCCATCAGGATGGGGAAGTTCCACGGGATGATCTGCGCCACGACCCCGAGCGGCTCATGGAAGTGGTACGCCACCGTGTCGTCGTCGATCTCGCTCAGCGAACCCTCCTGCGCACGGATCGCCCCCGCGAAGTAGCGGAAGTGGTCGATGGCGAGGGGGATGTCCGCGGCCAGCGTCTCCCGCACCGGCTTGCCGTTCTCCCAGCTCTCGGCGACCGCGAGCGGTTCGAGGTAGGCCTCCATCCGGTCGGCGATCTTGAGGAGGATGTCGGAGCGCTCGGTCACCGACGTACGGCCCCAGCCCGGCGCGGCCGCGTGCGCGGCGTCCAGCGCCCGCTCCACGTCCTCGGCGGTGCCCCGCGCGACCTCGGTGAACGGCTGTCCGTTCACCGGCGACGGGTTCTCGAAGTACTGCCCGCGGGCCGGCGGCACGTACTCGCCGCCGATGAAGTGGTCGTAGCGCGCCTGGTAGGAGACGATCGCGCCCTCGGTGCCGGGCGCCGCGTAACGGGTCATGGTGGCCTGCCTCCTTGCAGATGCGCTGCCCGCCGTTGGGCAGCTCCGCGCGCAGGCTAGACAGGCGGAGGTTGCGCCCACGTTGCACCGCAGGTCAGCGCGCCGGCGACGCCAACTCGGACTCCAGCGCGGTCAACCGGCTGCGGACGACCGCCGTCGGCCGCACCGCCGCGAGGGCCCGCCACACCTCGACATCGTCCTCGCCCCACGGAGCGTGCGCCCAGTCCGCGAGCAGATCGGGGTCACGGCGCGCGATCAGCGCGGCCCGCAGCCCGTCCGCCAGCCGCTGCCTGAGCAGTACGACCGCCGGCGCCTGCGAACTGGGCAGCAACGGACCCGGGTACGCCGTCACGGCCGCCGTCACCGCCCCCGCCTCCAGCCGCCGCTCCACGACGCTCACGTCGGACTCGACCGGACCGGTCAGCCGGTACGGCCGCGAGGCGAGCAGCCCGGGCCCCAGCAGCCGCCGCAGCCGGGCCAGTTCGGCCCGCAGCGTCACCGGCGTCACCGACTCGTCCTCGTACAGCGCGCACAGCAGCTCGTCGCCGGTCAGCCCCTCCGGGTGGCGGGACAGCAGCACCAGCAGCTCGCTGTGCCGGCGGCCGAGCCTGATCCGGTGCCCGTCCAGCCGGAGTTCGGCCTCGTCACGGCCGAGCGCCGTCAGCGCGGGCGCCTCGGCGGCGGGCGTCGGCGGATCCAGCAGCGCCAGCTGCGACTCGGCGGCCCGCGCCACCGCCTGTACGAAGCCCAGGCTGTGCGGATGCGCCAGCCGGTCGCCGCCGGTGATGTCGACGGCACCGAGCACCCGCCCGGTGCGCGGATCGTGCACCGGCGCCGCCGCACACGTCCACGGCTGCACCTGGCGGATGAAGTGCTCCGCGGCGAACACCTGCACCGGCCGGTCCACGGCCACCGCCGTCCCCGGCGCGTTGGTGCCGACCGCGGTCTCCGACCAGCGCGCGCCCGGCACGAAGTTCATCAGGTCCGCCCGGCGCCGGGTCGCCGGATGCCCCTCCACCCACAGCAGCCTGCCGTCCGCGTCGCACACCGCCAGCAGATGCTCGCCGTCCGCGGCGAACGTGCCCATCAGCTCCCGGACCAGCGGCATCACTCTGGCCAGCGGATGCTCCGCCCGATAGGCCCCGAGGTCGCCGTCCGTCAGCTCCACCCGTGCCGCGCCGTCCGGTCCCACCCCGGCCCGTGCCGAACGCCGCCACGACTCGGCCACCACCGATCGCACCGGGCGCGGCACGGTACCCGCCGTGGTGAACGTCTCGTGTGCCCGGCGCAGCACCCGGACGCGTTCGGCAGGGTCGGCCCCCGGCTCCAGGGCCACCCACGGATCGGTCAACTCGGCCTCCCCGGACGGCGATGCGGCTGGGGACATCGTCACTCGGGGTGTTCGCTCCGACAACCGTTTCGACCGCCTTGACTCGCTCTCACTCCGAGGACAGGCCGACCAGTCTCATGTACCGGACCCAGTCCCAGTACTTTCCCGGATCCGTGTGGTCGGTCCCCGGCACCTCGACATGGCCGATGATGTGGGCGCGGTCCTTCGGGATGCCGTATCGGTCGCAGATCGACGCCGTCAGCCGCGCCGACTCCGTGTACAGGGCGTCGGTGAAGTACTCCGGCTTGGTCACCCAGCCCTCGTGCTCGATGCCGACACTGCGTGTGTTGTAGTCCCAGTTCCCCGCGTGCCAGGCGACGTCCGACTCCCGGACACACTGCGCCACATGGCCGTCGGCCGAACGCACCAGATAGTGCGCGGACACCCGCTTCTTCGGGTTCTGGAAGATGGACAGGGTGCCGGCGTACGACTGCTGTGTGACATGGATGATCACCCGGTCGATGTCGTACTCGTCGGGGCGCTGGGCCGGCGTACCGTTCTCACCGCTCGCCGCCTGCCACTCGGCCTTCGGGTAGTCGACGACTCCGGTGTACGCGCCCGCGCGGCCCGCGGGGAGCAGCGCGTAAGGGACTGCGGCGAGGGCCGCGCCCTTCAGGAGCAGTCGCCTGCTGGGGAGCGGTCGTGCCCGGTCCATGGATGAGGTGCCTTTCGGAAGCGTGCCTGAAGCATGGGGGAGTCGCGGTCAGCGGTGCAGGGCCGCCGCGGTCTCGCGCAGCCGCGCGTGCAGTCCGCGGTAAGTCTCGCGCGCGGGCAGCCACTCCTTGCGGAGCTTGGCCACACACGTGTAGTTGGTGTCGCACACGTTGGCCAACGGCGATTCCACCGTCTGAGTCGCGTACTGGTAGGCGTCCAGTTCGGCGAATCCGTAGTCGCGCACCAGCCACTGCACCAGGTCGAGCTGCGATATCCGGAAGGCGTCCTCCAGCGGACGCGCCGACCCCGTCGAGACGATGTGCGTGTCCGACTCCAGCCGGGGCCAGGGCGTCGCGATCCCCTTCAGCAGTTCCACGATCACCACGGTGTTCATCGCGCACTCGACGGCCACCCCGCAGGTCTCGCCCTCGCCCTGCCGGGCGTGCCCGTCGCCGAGACTGAGCAGCGCGCCCTCCACGTTCACCCCGAGGTAGCAGGTGACACCGGCCCGCATCTCGGGCGTGTCCATGTTCCCGCCGTGCGCGTCGGGCACCAGGGCCGAGCGGACCTCCAGGTTGGCGGGGGCCACGCCGACCGTTCCGTGCATCGGATCCAGCGGCAGCTCCAGCTCGATATCGCCCTCGTGGGCCCGGAACAGGGCGGTGCGCCGGGTCCGGTCCAGCTGCCAGATCCAGACCTTCTCCGGGAGCGGCGGCTGCAGGGTGGCCGTGGTGTGCGTCGAGGTCAGCGCGCCGAACAGGGGGACCGTCGTGGACGCCGCCCAGTCCCGCGCCGGTTCGATGGACACGAAGTGCACGGCGACGGTGTCCCCGGGCTCCGCGCCCTCGATGTGGAAGGGCCCGGTCTGCGGGTTGAGGAACGGGAACTCGCACACCTCGGACACCAGGTCCTTCTCGGACCGCACCCGTCCGGCGAAGCAGTCCTCCGTGTACAGGTCGAGTACGGTGCCGGGCGCGATCCGCGCCACCGGCGGCGCTCCGCCGAACGTCCACGCGTACTCGCCCGGTCCGGGCCGGACGGTGAGGATGAGGGGGTCGGTCATCGTGGGAGGTCTCCGTTCCGCCGGTGGACGGCGTCTGCTCGGCCGTCGCCTTCTTCGAGATGGACACGCGCCGTCTCGGCTATGCGCTCGGGGTGACGGCGTATCAGCACCAGGAGCACGACCGCTCCGGCCGCCATCCAGACGCCGACCACCGGACCGGCGTACGACACCGGGGCGGTCAGCTTCGTCACGAAGTCGAAGACGGGCAGACCGGCGGCGGTGAGCAGGGCGGGCACGAAGGCCACGATGCCCAGCAGCGGCAGGAGCAGGTGCCGTACCGGTCGCAGGGACTCGCGGCCGCGGCGCAGGAAGTAGCCGGCACAGGCGAGGTTGACGACGATGTAGACGCCGATGACCACCGTGACGATCACCGTGGCCAGCAGCAGGAACGCGGTCACCGGGTCGTAACCGAAGCCCAGCCCCAGCACGGCGCCGACCGCCACGACCGTCTGGACGGCGATACCGGCGACGGGGGAGCGGTACCGGGGGTGGAGCGTGGCGAGGACGCGCGGCAGCACCCGGATGCGGGCCAGGGCGAAGGCCGTCCGCGTGGACACGTTGGCACAGGCGTTGGCGTTGGCGATCGTCGAGTTGACCACGGCGAGGAACACCAGCACCCAGAAGAGCCCGAAGGAGGCCCGGGCGACGCCTTCCCAGGACGCGTCGCCCGCCGCGCCGAAGCCGGCGAACCGGTCCGGCCCGAAGTACACGGTCATCGCATAGGTCGTCACCACGTAGAACAGGCCGATCCCCAGGGCCGCGCCGAGCACCGCGCGGTGCATCGTGCGGCGCGGGTCGCGGGTCTCCTCGGCAAGCGGCGCGGCCGCCTCGAAACCGGCGAACGCCAGCACGGTGTAGACGGAACCGGCGAACACCCCGCTGACGCCCCCGTACCCCTTCGCCGTGTGCGACGTACCGAACACGGAGAGGGTGTTGTGTGAACCGGCCTTACCGATCAGCCAGATGGCGAAGACGAGGAAGACCGCGATCTCGAAGACCCCGAGGACCGTCCCGAAACGCGCCGAGGCACGCACGCCCAGATACCCGGTGACGGCAATGACGGCGGCGCCGGCGAGCGACCACGGCCACCACAGATCGGCCGGCCAGGAGGACCACTCCTCGTGCAGGGTGCCCGCCGCGGTGAACCCGAGCTGGAGCAGCAGCAACGGCGGTACCAGCGCCTCCACGAACACATAGCCCCAGCCGACCAGGAACCCCACGGCCGGATGCAGCCCGCGCGCGGCGTACGTGGCCACGGAGCCCGCCGCCGGTAACTCCCGGGCCAGCTCGGCCACACAGGACGCGGTGAACAGACAGGCCACCAGAGCGATCACCACCGCCAGCGGCAGGCTGCCTCCGGCGAAGGCCGCCCCCGACGGAATGGACGCGGCGACGGCAGCGGCGGGCGCCATCGCCGTGACGCTCTGGAACAGAACCTCCCGCAGCCCGACCGCGTCCCGCCGCAGCCCCGCGTCCGGCGCTCCGGCCATCTCCTCGGTCATACACACCCCCCGACGTGCGTGAACCCATCGGTCCCACGGACCGCTTCGCGTGAATCACGGTACGGCGCTGGCGGGTTGGGCAGAAGAGCGCCGAGTGATTCCGTGGACGGGGCGGCGGTTGTGGAAAACCTCGCCACCCGAACGGGTGAGGCAACGGTCGGGCGGCCCGTGTCCGGATCGGCTGGGGCAGCCGGTCCTCAGACGCGTTCCGCCACCGTCGCCGGGTCGTCCAGTACGGCGCGGACCACCGAGTGGGCGGCGCCCAGAAGGGGGCCCTCGGGGCCGAGGCGGGAGACGGTGACCGGGCAGGCCGAGCCGGTTGTGCGGTCGGCCAGTTCGGTCTCCAGGGACGGGAGGAGCCACGGGGCGAGGCCGGCCAGAGCTCCGCCCAGGACCACCGACTCGGGGTCGAGGAGGTTGACGGCGCCGGTCAGGGCGATACCGAGCGCCGTACCGGCGTCGTGAAGGGCGCGCCGTACTCCCTCGTGGTCCTCGCCCGCCCGCTGCGCGAGCAGGCCCACCGCGTCCTCGCGGGGTTCGAGACCGGCCGCGCGCAGCACCGCCTCCTCGCCGGCGTACTGCTCCAGGCACCCGCGCCCGCCGCAGGCGCAGTGCGGCCCGTCGGGGTGGACCGGTACATGGCCGAGCTCGCCCGCGAAACCCCGCTTCCCACGCAGCAACTGGCCGTCCACCACGACCGCCGCGCCGATACCGATCTCCGCGGACACATGCAGGAAGTCCGGTGGGGTGGCATCGCCGAGCCACAGCTCCGCCAGGGCGCCGAAGTTGGCCTCGTTGTCCACCGTCGGCGGGAGTTCCGCGGGCAGCAGCGCGCCGAGGTCGGTGTCGTGCCAGTCGAGGTTCGGGGCGTGGACGACCGTGTGCCCGTCACGGGCCACCAGGCCGGGGACGGCGACCGCGAGACCGGCCGGCCACAGGCCCTCCCGTTCCGCGTCCGCCACGACCCGTCGGACCAGCTCGGTCAGCTCCTCGATCACCGGCTCGGGCGCCCGGCCCCGGTTCGCGCCGTGCCGCACGGCACGCGCGCGTACCTCGCCGCGCAGATCCACCGCGCACACGGCGAGATGGTCGACCCCGACCTCCGCCCCGATACCGGCCGGGCCGCGCCGACTCACCGCGAGCGCCGAGCCCGGCCGTCCGACGCGGTTGGGCCGCTCGGGGCCCAGTTCCTCCAGGAGCCCCCAGCGGATGAGCTCGTCGACGAGGGTCGACACGGCCGCTCTGGTGAGGCCGATGCGGGAGGCGACCGCGGCCCGCGACAGCGAACCCTCGGCGCTGACCGCGTGCATCACGCGCGCGAGGTTGCGCCGGCGCATGCCCTGCTGGGTGTCCGGCAGGGCACGGCCGGTCGCCGTCGGGCGGGCCTCGTGCAGCGGTGCGGTCATGCGTTGATCAATCCTCAGTCCCCTGGACGGTCCTGCGACCTGCCTCCCGTGCGGTCAGCGGTCCTCCGGCGCCCGCTCCAGCAGTGGGGCCGCGTCGGAGAGTACCCCGGAGATCCTGGCCAGCGTCGCCGCGTCCGGCTCCACCGCCTCCAGCACCGGTCCGGCCGCCGTGTTCCAGCGCCGGGCCACCGCCGCCGGGTCCTCGCCGGTCAGCAGCCCGGCCGCCTGCGCGGCGGCGCCGAGGGCGACCAGCTCCTTCGCCTCGGGCACCTGCACCGGGCGCCCCGACAACCGCCGTACCGTCTCCTGCCAGGCCCGGCCCCGGGCGCCGCCGCCGATCAGCAGCAGCGGCGTGGTCCGGTCGGCGTCCGTGTCGAGTACCAGGTCCAGGGCGCCGAGCAGGGCGTGCACGGCGCCGTCGTAGGCGGCCTGCAGAAGCTGTCCGGCGGTGGTGTCGTTGCGCAGGCCGTGCAGCAGCCCGGAGGCGTTGGGCAGGTTGGGGGTGCGCTCACCGTCCAGGTACGGGAGCAGCGTGACCGAGGTGCCGGGCTCGACGGCCTCGCGGTCCAGGCCGAGCAGCGCCGCGACCCGGTCGACCGCGAGGGTGCAGTTCAGCGTGCAGGCGAGCGGCAGCCAGTCGCCGTGCGCGTCGGCGAAGCCCGCGACGGTACCGGTCGGGTCGGCGGGGCGGTGCTTCGAGACGGCGTACACCGTGCCCGAGGTGCCGAGGCTCAGCACCGGGGTACCCGGACGCAGCCCGAGCCCCAGCGCGGCCGCCGCGTTGTCGCCCGTACCCGGCGCGACCAGGGTGCCCTTGGAGAACGGCAGCTCGTGGCTGTCGCGCACGGTGCCGGCGATCTCGCCGGGGCGGACCACCCGGGGCAGGAACGCCGGGTCCAGGCCCACGTGCGCGAGGGTCTCTTCGTCGTACGCCTCGGTCGCCGACGCCCACCAGCCGGTGCCGGAGGCGTCACCGCGGTCGGTCGTGCCCTGTCCGGTGAGGCGCTCGGTGAGGTAGTCGTGGGGGAGCCGCACGGCCCTGGTCGCACGGACCGACTCCGGTTCGTGCTCCGCCAGCCAGGCCCACTTGGTGACCGTGAACGACGCGCCCGGAACACTGCCGGTGCGCTCCGCCCAGGCCTTCGGACCGCCCAGCTCCTCGATCAGCCGCTGTGCCTGGGGCGCCGAACGGACGTCGTTCCACAGCATGGCCGGCCGCACCGGCTCGCCCCGCTCGTCGAGCGTGACCAGTCCGTGCTGCTGCCCGCCGATCGACACGGCCGCCGCCTCGTGCGCCGCGTCCCCGCACTGGCGCAGTGCCTCGCACAGCGCGTCCCACCACTGACGCGGATCGCTCTCCCGGCCCGCGCCGGAGGACACGGTGTGCGGCGCCTGGCCGCTGGCCACGACCTGACCGGTGGACACGTCGACCACCAGCGCCTTGGTGGACTGGGTGGACGTGTCCACGCCGACGACGAGCGGACCCTCGGCTGCTGACATCGGGCTCTCTCCCTTTTTTCCGCGTCTCGCGGTCTGGCCTGACCTGCAGTTTTCCTGGTTCACCGGGGTGTCGCGACCCGGAATTCATCCCTCGGGGACAGGGTGACCCTTCCCAGGGATGCGTCGGCATACTAATTTGTAAACGGCCATGACGAAATAGTCGGCCCGACCGTGTGTCCGACCGACGTCGCACACACTCATCAAGCACAGGCATCAAGCAAGGAGCCGCGGCATGAGCTTCCAGCCCACCCCCGAGGACAGGTTCACCTTCGGCCTGTGGACCGTCGGCTGGCAGGGAAGGGACCCGTTCGGTGACGCCACCCGCCGCGCCCTCGACCCGGTCGAGACGGTGCAGCGCCTGTCCGAACTGGGCGCCTACGGTGTGACGTTCCACGACGACGACCTGATCCCCTTCGGGTCCTCGGACACCGAGCGCGAATCGCACATCAAGCGCTTCCGCCAGGCCCTCGACGCGACCGGTATGACCGTGCCGATGGCCACCACCAACCTCTTCACCCACCCGGTCTTCAAGGACGGCGCGTTCACCGCGAACGACCGTGACGTGCGCCGTTACGCGCTGCGCAAGACCGTCCGCAACATCGACCTGGCCGCTGAGCTGGGCGCGAAGACGTACGTCGCCTGGGGCGGTCGTGAGGGCGCGGAGTCCGGCGCCGCCAAGGACGTGCGCGTCGCTCTCGACCGCATGAAGGAGGCCTTCGACCTCCTCGGCGAGTACGTCACCTCCCAGGGCTACGACCTGCGCTTCGCCATCGAGCCCAAGCCGAACGAGCCCCGCGGCGACATCCTGCTCCCCACCGTCGGCCACGCGCTCGCCTTCATCGAGCGCCTGGAGCGCCCCGAGCTGTACGGCGTCAACCCCGAGGTGGGCCACGAGCAGATGGCCGGCCTGAACTTCCCGCACGGCATCGCGCAGGCCCTGTGGGCGGGCAAGCTCTTCCACATCGACCTCAACGGTCAGTCCGGCATCAAGTACGACCAGGACCTGCGGTTCGGCGCCGGTGACCTGCGGGCCGCCTTCTGGCTGGTCGACCTGCTGGAGAGCGCCGGCTACGAGGGGCCGAAGCACTTCGACTTCAAGCCGCCGCGCACCGAGGACCTCGACGGCGTGTGGGCCTCCGCCGCCGGCTGCATGCGCAACTACCTGATCCTCAAGGAGCGCGCGGCCGCGTTCCGCGCGGACCCGGAGGTTCAGGAGGCCCTGCGCGCCTCCCGCCTGGACCAGCTGGCCCAGCCGACAGCGGCCGACGGCATTCAGGCGCTCCTCGCCGACCGCACGGCCTTCGAGGAGTTCGACGCGGACGCGGTCGCCGCGCGCGGGATGGCCTTCGAGCAGCTCGACCAGCTGGCGATGGACCACCTGCTGGGCGCCCGGGGCTGAACACGTACGCGCGCGTGGGGGCGGCTCTCGGAGCGAACGCCCGCACGCGCGCGTCGTCGCGTTGCCCTCGTTGCGTTGCCGACAGGCGTACGAGTTGCCCGCAGCTGTACGAGTTGCCCGCACCGGCACGACCGTCCGCGCGGGAAATGCTCCGGAATCGTGCGGTCCGTTGCATGAGTCCGTATCAACTCCCGCGCGGGGCTCGCGCGGTGACCGGTACGCGGTGACTCTTGGCGGTATGGCCATGCCACCCGTACCGCCCCGCCCGCCCGGCCCGCCGAACGGCACCCCGTCCCCGGACGGCGGCTACGACCCGCCCCCGTACGGAGGTTTCGGACCACCCGCGGGAGGGGGTTTCGGGGACCACGACCCGCCCACCGCCGTCGGCTGGACGCCGGGGCCGCCCCCGGAGCCGCCCCGCCGACGCAGGGGCCCGCTGTACGCCGTCCTGGTCCTGCTGGTGGCCGCCGTGGCCGTCGCCGCCGTCGTCCTGATGACGTCCGGCGGCGACGGTTCGCCCGGCGACAGGTCCACCACGAGCAGCCCCACCGCATCCGGCACCCCGCGGCCCTCCTTCAGCCTCCCGACGGAGCTGCCCAGCAGCCTGCCGTCGGGACTGCCGAGCAACCTCCCCACGGACTGGCCGTCGGAACTCCCCAGCCGGCTGCCGAGCGGTCTGGACTCACTGCTGCCCTCGCTGCCGGGATGACCGCAGCCGGCGTCATCGTTCTCCGCGGACCGGCAATCGGGGAACCGGCCCATCCCGGCAGCCGACCGGGAGTGGCT
Organism: Streptomyces sp. NPDC007157; assembly: GCF_040634235.1. NCBI lineage: Bacteria > Bacillati > Actinomycetota > Actinomycetes > Kitasatosporales > Streptomycetaceae > Streptomyces > Streptomyces sp. NPDC007157. The sequence continues at coordinate 35,157 of NZ_JBEYFE010000033.1, read as the reverse complement.
ACGCTGAAGCGGGACTGCTTCACAAACTGTTCGACCCGGTATCAGGGACCAGTAGGGGTCGCTCGTCAGGGATGTCTCAGGGGCACGGTCCGGAACCGCGGGAGGCGCGGGCCCGTTTTCAGATCAGAGAGCGGCAGTGGCCGCGAAGGAGGCGACGCTGATGTCGAAGAACGCGAAGATCGCCGCAGGAGGTGTGGCGGTCGGGCTCATCCTGCTGATATGGCTGCCCTGGTGGGTGACGTTCCTGATCGTGGTCGGCGTCCCGGTGGCCGCCTACCTCACCCTCGACCCCTCGCAGCGGCGCAGGCTGCGCAGGGTCACGCGCAAGGAGATCGGCCGCTGAGGCCTCCTCCCGAGGCCGCGGCCCCCTCGGCGGGGACGCGGCCCGGGAGGGCTCACAGAGGCCGTACGGCAATCTTGTCGAGGGCCTCCAGGAGGCCGGGGAGCTCGGGGCCGCGGCCGACGGGCAGGACCTCGCCGGGCTCCTCGTCGAGAAGCACGAAGGCGATGTCGTCGGTGCGGGCCACCATCGACCAGCCGGGCCCGTCGGCGCGCAGCGTACGGGCGTCGCCCGGGGCGAACGACGAGCGGACCCGGCCGAGCGGCGGAGGGGTGTCCACATAGGCTCGCGCCTCGGCCAGTACCCGCCGGATCCCGAGGTGGCCCTTCGGGGTCGCCTCGCCCTCCCCAGGGGCGTCCTCGGTGGCTTCCGGCGCTGCGGCTGTCGGTGCCGGGAAGTGGTCGTCGCCGATCTGCTCCCGCCAGACCGCCCACTGGAGGGCGATCTCGTCCGCGCCCAGCCGCCGCTGCGCCGGGCCCCAGGAGCTGGTGTCCGGCGGGGTCAGCGGGACACGGTCCGCCGTCTCCGGGCCCGGGTCGTGCGGAGCGGGCACGTTCGGGGCCGCCACGGCGACCGCGAGCGGCCAGCCGGGCAGGGCGGCGACCACCGTGCGCTCGTCCGGGGAGAGGTCGTGTTCCATGCCGCAGTCCCAGGACGCGATCGCGACGGCGACCAGCGAGACGTCGTCGACGACGACCGTCCAGCGCGCCCCGCCACCGTCCTGGCCGAGCACCAGACCGTAGCCGTCGGCGCGCGGCGCCAGCTCCAGCGCCGCGCATGCCTCCGGGTAGTCGTCGCCCAGCACGCTCGGAAACTGCGCCGGCGTCAGCAGCACCGCTGTGAGCACGTACAGCGCCTCGTCCGCGGCGGCGAGGGCCTCCTCGTCCGTCCCGGCCATGCCTGCCTCCCAGTCGTTCGTCCAACGGCGCGCACCCTAGTGTGAGCGGAAGGCCGTTGTCACGACCGGCCACCACACCCGGAGCTGCAGTTTTCCACCGGGAGGGGACGAAACGACCTCGGCGGGGCGAAGCTTCAGGCGACCGGCAGCCCGAGGAGGTCGCGCGCCACCGTCCGCGGCGACTCCTCGCGCTCCCGCGCCAGCGCGACGACGGCACGGCAGGCCAGTTCGCTCACCCCGAACGACAGCGCCTCCGGCGACACACAGCCCGCCGCCTCCTCGATCCGGTCCTGGTCGTCCTCCGCGCGGGCCGCGACATAGGCGGCCGCGGCCTCGAACAAGTTGTGCGCACGCCTCTTGCGCCGCTCCGGCGGTTCCGAGCCCCCGGTGCCACGAAAACGGTCCGCGTACTTGCGCATCCGGTCGAACACGCCGGCCACCTTTCCTGTCGGCTGTCGCTTGCGAACACTCGTCGTTCCCTACCGAACGTAGAGTCGAAGTCCCGGCGACAGAAGAGGGCCCGTCGGGAGGCCTCAGCCGGCCTCGGCCTCCAGGGAGGCGACGGTGGCGCGCAGCCAGGCGAGTTCGGCGCGGCTCGTGGCGCGCGCGATGGTGAGGATGCCGCGCCGGAACGGATCGTCCAGCTCCTCCGCGCGCACCGGCCGGTCGCCGTCGTAGAAGAAGCTGGAGGGTTCCTCCAGGAAGGCCAGCCGCCGGCACAGTACGGCCGCCTGGGCGGCGGGGTCGTCGAGGTGACGGAGGAAGGCGAGCACCGTGAACCAGCGGTTCTCGTCGGTGATGTCGCGCTCCGCCGGTTCGGCCAGGCGTCGGCGCAGCTCGCTCCTGCCCTCCTCGGTGAGTGTGAGCACATGACGTGGTGCGGCCACGGAGCCGGGCTCGGTGGCCCGGGCCAGCAGGCCCGCCTTCTCCAGGCGCTTGATCGCCGGATACAGCGTGCCTTCGGCGACGGGCCGCACATGCCCGGTCAGTGCCGCGATGTGCTTGCGCAGGACATAGCCGTGCAAGGGGGCGTCGTACAGGAATCCGAGGATGGCGAGTTCCAGCATGCGGGCATTGTTCCGCACTCCCGCTGTACATCCCTCCTCGCATACATCGAACTTGTAATACATCGGAGTCGATGTATTGTCTGAGGTGTGCGCGGTGACGTCATCGGGGAGGGTGCTGTGCGGCAGGCAGAGTTCGACGGCAGGGGAAGTTACATCCGCTGGACGGAGTCGCCCGGTGCGGAACCCGCGCGCGTGTACGTCCACGGGCTCGGGGCGGCATCGGCCGTGTACCACGCGCATATCGCGGCCCGGCCCGAACTCTCCGGCAGGCGCAGCCTGTTCGTAGATCTGCCCGGACACGGCACCAGTGACCGGCCTGCCCACTTCGGGTACACGCTGGACTGCCATGCCGCAGCGCTGGCCGCCGCCCTGGACGCGGCGGGAGTCGCCGGGGCCGAGTTGATCGCGCACAGCATGGGCGGTTCCGTCGCCGTCGTGCTGGCCCACCGGCGCCCGGACCTGGTCTCGAGACTGGTGCTCACGGAGGCGAACCTGGACGCGTATCCGCCGCTGACCGCGGGCAGCAGCGGAATCGCCGCCTATGAGGAGGACGAGTTCGTCGACAGCGGCCACGCGCGCGTGCTCGACACGGTGGGGCCCGTCTGGTCGGCGACCATGCGGCTCGCCGACCCGCGCGCCCTGCACCGCAGCGCCGTGGGCCTCCGGCGCGGCTCGGATCCGGTCATGCGCACCCTCCTGGAGGGGCTGACGGTCGACCGGGTCTACCTCCAGGGCGAGCTCAGCGGTGAACTCGCCGGGCGGGACCGGCTGGAGGCGTCCGGAGTGCGGGTGGTGACGGTGCCCGGCGCCGGGCACAACATCATGTTCGATCGTCCCGACGCCTTCGCCGCGGCGGTCGCCGGCTAGCCCCCGCGGACCGCCAGCGCGAGGAATCGGGCGTCCTCGTCCACGTACGAGGCCAGGTGCCAGCCCGAACCGGCGAGCAGCGGGCCGAGGTTGCCCTCCGCGCGCAGGTCGTCGGATGTGATCCGCCGTCCCTGGCGCGCCGCCAGGGCGGCCCGGCCGATGGGGTGGAAGAGGGCGAGCGTGCCGCCGGGGCGGACCACGCGCGCCAACTCCCGCAGGTTCCGGGCGGGTCGGGGCAGGTGAGCGATCAGACCCGCGGCGAACACGGCGTCGAGGGACTTCGAGCGCACCGGCAGCGCGGCCACGTCGGCGAGCAGCAAGCGCCCGTCACGGTGCCGCCCTGCCCGCACCGCGGCCTGGAGCATCGCCGGGGTCAGGTCCATCCCGAGGACCGCGCCCGAGGGCCCCACGGCCGCGCGCAGCGGTGGCAGCGCGCGGCCCGTGCCGCAGCCGGCGTCGAGCACCCGGTCGCCCGCGCGCAGCCCCAAATCGGTCACGGCCGCGGCGTACGCGGGACCGTCGTCCGGGAACTTGGTGTCCCAGTCGGCCGCTCGCGCGGTGAAGAACTCCTGGACGTACGTGTGGTCGTCGCTCATGTTCCGCATGTTCCCTCACCGTCACGGAGGACGAACCTGCGCGCACGTTCGAGCCGGACCCGATCGTTCCGACACATCTCCGGGTCATATTGCAACACCTTTCGAAATGCGCCCCCTTTGTGCTTCCGTGCCCCCTAGCGTCCCTTGGCCATGGGACACCTGGACCACGCCACCTTCGGCTGGCTGACCCCCGTGCTGTCGTACGTCATGGCGTGCATAGGCGCCGCACTGGGTCTGCGCTGCACCGTCCGCGCGCTCGGCAGCACCGGCCGTGCGCGCCGCAACTGGCTCCTCACCGCGGCCTCCGCGCTCGGCACCGGCATCTGGACCATGCACTTCGTGGCCATGCTCGGCTTCGGCGTCAGCGGCACCGACATCCGCTACGACGTGCCGCTGACCATCCTCAGCCTGCTCGTCGCCGTCATCGTGGTCACCGCCGGCGTCTTCGCCGTCGGCTACAGCCGTGACCGCACCCGAGCACTTCTGCTGGGCGGGCTCACCACCGGCCTGGGCGTCGCCAGCATGCACTACCTCGGCATGGCGGCGGTCCGGCTGCACGGTGACGTGCACTACGACCCGATGCTCGTCGGGCTCTCCGTGCTCATCGCGGTGGTCGCCGCGACCGCGGCCCTGTGGGCGGGGCTCAACATCAAGTCACCCGTGGCGGTCACCTTCGCCTCCCTGGTCATGGGAGCGGCCGTCAGCAGCATGCACTACACCGGGATGTTCGCGGTCAGCGTGCACGTCACGCCCTCCGGCACCCCCCTGCCCGGGGCGACGGCGATGCAGTTCATCTTCCCCCTCGCCGTCGGCCTCGGGTCCTACCTGTTCCTCACCTCGGCCTTCGTCGCACTCTCGCCCACGGCCGGGGAGCGCGAGGCGTCCGCCTCGGCCCAGCGGCCCGTCACCAGCGCCGCACGCTGACCCGGCCCGCCCGTGGCGCCCCCGCCGAGCGCCGCACGCCGGCCGGCCCGGCTCCGATGCGCCCCGACCCACTCCCGAGCGAGGAGGCCATGCGTACACCCCGTAGGACCCCGACAGCAGGCCCGCAGACACCGTCCGCGCGCCCGCCGCGCGGCCGTCGCGCGCACGCCGGACCACCCGCCGAAGAACCGGTCGACGACGTCGTCGCCACCGCGGCCGACAACGCGCCCGGCGGAGGCTGGCGGATCCGCCCCCGGACCGTGCGGGCCAAGGTCGTCTGCCTGCTCATGGTGCCGGTCATGTCCCTGCTCGCCCTGTGGGCGTACGCCACGGTCACCACCGCACAGGACGTCTCCCGGCTGCGCCAGTCCCAGCGTGTCGACGCCGCGTTGCGGACCCCGGTCGCCGCCGCCGTCGCCGCGCTCCAGGCCGAGCGCACCGCAGCCGTCAGGTACGCGACCGACCCCACCGCCGAACCGGCCGGCGACCTCAAGAGCCTCGGCGCCCGTACCGACCAGGCCGTTGCCGAACTGCGGCTCGGCAGGGGCAGCACCGTCGCCGACAGCGAGGAACTGCCCTCCGGTGTCGCCCGGCGCCTCCGGACCTTCGTCACCGGCGCCGAGCAACTGCGCACCCTGCGGACGGCGGTACGGAACCGGGGCGCCGGCTGGGACGAGACCTACGAGCGGTACACGAAGACCATCGACACGGCCTTCGCCGTGGACGGTGCCCTCGCCGGCGTCCAGGCCGACGACATGGGCGCCGACGCACGCGTGCTGCTCGAATTCTCCCGCGCGGGAGAGGCGTTGGCCCAGGAGGACGCGGTCCTCGCCGGCGCCCGGCAGACCGGCGGCCTGGACGGCGCGCGGCTGCGCCTGTTCTCCGCCGCCGTCGGCACCCGCCGTGTCCTGACCGACGCGGCCGTCGCCGACCTGCCCGGCGCACAGCGGACCGCCTGGCGACGGCTCGCCGGCGGCGACGACTACACCGCGCTGGGCGCCGCCGAGGACAGGATCCTCACGAGCCAACCCGGAGCCAAGGCGCTCGACGCGGCCCCGGAAGCGGCCTGGAACACCGCGCACGCGCGCGTGCAGGACGCGATGCTGACCATCCAGACCGGCACGGCACACGTGGTCGCGGGCCGGGCCGATCCGTTCGCACGAGGTCTGCTCACCCCGGCCGGAGCGGCCGTCCTCTTCGGCCTCCTCGCCGTGGCCGCCTCGCTCGTCATCTCCGTACGCATCGGACGCGGCCTCGTGGTCGAGCTGGTGAGCCTGCGCAACAGCGCTCTGGAGATCGCCCGGCGCAAGCTCCCCGAGGCGATGCGCAGACTGCGCGGCGGCGAGGAGATCGACATCCGCGCGGAGGCACCCGCGGGGCCGCCCGCGGAGGACGAGACCGGACAGGTGGCGGAGGCCCTCGGCACCGTCCACCGCGCCGCCCTGCGCGCCGCCGTGGAGCGCGCCGAACTCGCCAGCGGCATCTCGGGCGTGTTCGTCAACCTCGCCCGTCGCAGCCAGGTCCTGGTCCACCGCCAGCTGAGCCTGCTGGACAGCATGGAACGCCGCTCCGACGACCCCAACGAGCTGAGCGACCTCTTCCGGCTGGACCACCTCACCACCCGTATGCGCCGCCATGCGGAGAGCCTGATCATCCTCTCCGGGGCGGCCCCCGGCCGGGCCTGGCGCATGCCGGTCTCCCTGACCAACGTCGTACGGGCCGCGGTGTCGGAAGTCGAGGACTACGCGCGCGTGGAGGTACGCCAGCTCCCCGAGGCGGCCGTCATCGGCGCGGCCGTGGCCGACCTCACCCATCTGCTCGCCGAGGTCGTCGAGAACGCCGCCCAGTTCTCACCGCCGCACACGCGCGTGCGCGTCTCCGGGGAACCCGTCGGCAACGGCTACGCCCTGGAGGTCGAGGACCGCGGACTCGGCATGGGCCAGGAGACCCTCGCCGAGGCCAACCGGCGCATCGAGCAGTCCGAGGCCCTCGATCTGTTCGACAGCGACCGGCTCGGCCTTTTCGTCGTCAGCCGGCTCGCGGCCCGCCATGGCATCAAGGTGCACCTGCGCACCTCTCCCTACGGCGGCACCACCGCGGTGGTGCTGCTGCCGAAGGCCCTGCTGCACGGTGGCACGGCGGAACGTTCCGGCCGCCCGGCGGCCGGCATCGAACAGGCACCGGAACGCGAGTACGCGCGCGTGCCGGGCACCGCCCTGCCACAGGCCGCCGGCCCGGCTGCCCGTCCCGCCCTCGCCACCACCCGCTCCACCCCGCACCCGGCACCCGAGCCACCACCCCCCGGAGTCACGACCTTGAGGCCGCACCGCCCACCGCACGACTCCGAACTAAACGACGACGACCTCCCGCGCCGGGTGCGGCAGGCGAGCCTCGCTCCCCAACTGCGCGATCCACGCACCGAGGAACCCCCGCCCGCCCGGCGTGAGGACGAGCGCACCCCCGAACTCGTCCGCGACCGCATGACGGCCTACCGCGACGGCTGGGCGCGCGGCGGCGGCAGGCAACCCGGCCGCACAGCCGTTCCGGAACCCGACGAGGGCACCGACAGCACCGAAGGAGACCGCGCATGATCCAGGACCCGAGCATGAGGGCCGACCGCCACTCCGGCGAACTCGACTGGTTGCTGGACGACCTGGTGCTGCGTGTCGAAGAAGTCCGGCATGCGGTGGTGCTGTCCAACGACGGCCTCGCCGTCGGCGCCTCGACCGCCCTCGGGCGTGAGGACGCCGAGCACCTCGCCGCCGTCGCCTCCGGCTTCAACAGCCTCGCCAAGGGCACGGGACGGCACTTCGGGGCAGGCGGGGTGCGCCAGACCATGGTCGAGATGGACGACGCCTTCCTCTTCGTGGCCGCCGCCGGCGACGGCTCCTGCCTCGCCGTTCTCACCGCCGTCACCGCCGACATCGGCCTGGTCGCCTACGAGATGGCGCGCCTGGTCAAGCGCGTCGGCGAGCACCTCTACACAGCGCCGCGGGTCGCCTCCCGGCCGCCCGCCGCCGGATGAGCCGGAAGCGTCACCGATGACCGAGTACACGACCGACGCCGCGCGCGAGCCAGGCAGCCAGTGGTACGACGGCGAGGCCGGGCCTCTCGTCCGTCCCTACGCCATGACCGGCGGCCGCACCAGACCCGGCCCCACCGGAGTGCGGTTCGACCTGATCGCCCTGGTCACGCTGGACCCGGGCGCGCCCGGCGTCGACGACGACACCGCACACGGCCCCGAACACCGGGCGCTGATCGACCTGTGCCGGGTGGAGACGCAGTCCGTCGCCGAACTCGCCGCCGGCACGGACCTTCCGGTGGGCGTGGTCCGGGTGCTCCTGGGCGATCTGCTGGAACTGGGCTGCGTCACCGTGAGCCGTCCGGTGCCACCGGCCCAGCTTCCCGACGAACGGATTCTGCGCGAGGTCATCGCGGGATTGCGGGCACTGTAGATGAGTATCCGGAACCAACCGGGCGCGCGCCGGTCGGAACAGACGCGTTCCGGTCCAACCGCCCGTGAAGGGCCGACGGTTGTCATGATGCTGGCTTCGCGTCCCGACCGGACCGACCGGCGTCGCGCGAAGCCCGACCGGCGTCGCGCGAAGCCCGACCGGCGTTGCGCGAAGCCCGAGCAGCGCCTCGCGAAGCCCGAGCGGTGTCCCTGGCCCTCCGAGCCTTCTGAGCATGCCGTCCGATAGCCGGCCCTCACGAGAGAAGTGATCATGGTCTCCGAGTACTCCGAGCCCGCCGACGACGACACGTCGGCCATGGCGCTCAAGATATTGGTCGCCGGCGGCTTCGGCGTCGGGAAGACGACCCTGGTCGGAGCCGTCAGCGAGATCCGGCCGCTGCGCACCGAGGAAATGCTCAGCGAAGCGGGCCAGCTGGTGGACGACACGGACGGCGTGGACCAGAAGGTCACCACCACCGTCGCCATGGACTTCGGCCGCATCACCATCCGCTCCGGGCTCTCCCTCTACCTCTTCGGCACCCCGGGCCAGGACCGCTTCTGGTTCCTCTGGGACGAACTGTCGCAGGGAGCCCTCGGCGCCGTCGTCCTCGCCGACACCCGCCGCCTGGAGGACTGCTTCCCGGCGGTCGACTACTTCGAGCACCGGCACATCCCGTTCGTCGTCGCCGTCAACTGCTTCGTCGGCGCCCGGAACTACGGCGCGCGTGACGTCTCACGCGCCCTGGACCTGGACCAGGGCACGCCCGTGGTGCTGTGCGACGCCCGCGACCGGGACTCCGGCAAGGAGGTGCTGATCCGACTCGTCGAGTACGCCGGGCGGATGCACACAGCCCGGCTCCTCGACTCGGTGGGCTGAGCGTCAGCCCGTGAGGTCCTTGAGCGCCACCACCTTCTCGACGGTGACCCGGACCAGCAGCTCGCCCGGGACGCCGTTGCGGGCACCGAACTCCTCCGCGCTGTCCTCTCCCATGTAACGGGCCGCGATCCGGGTGGCCCAGTCACGCAACGGACCAGGTTCCTCCGACAGCCTGGCGCGCCCGTTCAGCACCACGAAATGGAAGGGGGGCCGGTCGTCGTCCACGCACAGGGCGACCCGCCCGTCGCGGGTCAGATTGCGCCCCTTCACCGTGTCCTTGCCGGTGTTGAAGACCAGGTCGTCCCCGTCCAGCAGGAACCAGACGGGGGCCACGTGCGGGCTGCCGTCGGCGTTGACGGTGGACAGCTTGCCGGTGCGGGTGCCGTGCGAGACGAACGCCCGCCATTCCTCGTCGGTCATCTTCTGTGCCATGTCCCCATCCTCCTTGCCCGGACGCCGGTGGTGGGGAAGGCTGGCGGGGAGATCCTCCAGCCAGGGGGAGACGGCACACGGGGAGACGCTACGACATGGCGCAGAACCAGGGACTCGGCTGGCTGCTCGACGACCTGACCGAGCGCGTGGAGCACGTACGGCACGCGCTGGTCCTGTCGAACGACGGGCTGGTCACGGGAGCGAGCACCGGCCTTCGCCGGGAGGACGCGGAGCATCTGGCCGCCGTGGCCTCCGGGCTGCACAGCCTCGCCAAGGGCTCCGGACGGCACTTCGGCGCGGGCCAGGTCCGCCAGACGATGATCGAGTACGACGACGCGGTCCTGTTCGTCACCGCCGCCGGAACCGGCAGCTGTCTGTGCGTGCTCAGCGGCGCGGAGGCGGACATCGGCCAGATCGCCTACGAGATGACGCTGCTCGTCAACCGGGTCGGCGAACACCTCGGCGTGGACGCCCGGCAACCGGAGCGTCCCTCCACAGTGGACCTCTGACCTGCTGTTTCACCCCCTCTCGCGGAGTTGTCCACAGGCCCGCCAAGAGATCCGCCGGAGCGGCTACGGTTTTTCCACGGCGAGCGCATCCGGCGCGAGCCACCCGCTCCACGGGGGAGTACGACCATGGCCGGCACCACCATCGCCCGACCCCGCCCGCTCAGCTGCACGTTCAGCCGCGCCGCCCGCGAACTGGGCCTCAGGCGAGGTGAGTTCGACCTCGCGGTACATCTTGGCCGGATCCGCACAGTGCCCGACGAGGGCGGCGGAGGCCGCCGCGTCACCCGGGCCGAGATCGAGCGGCTCCAGGACCGGGCGGAATCCCTCCGCGCGAGCGTGCGAGCCGTCGGTACCACTGAGGGCGCGGCCCTGATGAAGATCCCGGCGGGCAGGTTCACCCGCTTCGCGAAACTCGGCCTGGTGACCCCCGTGAACTGGTACCCGAACCGCTATCGGGCCGTGGTCTGGCTCTATCTGGCCGAGGAACTACGGCAGTTCGCGGCCGACGAGGAGAACGCACCGCTGCTCACCGGCCGTACGCCCGAGGAGTTGCGTGACCGGCTGAGGGCGGGAGCGGACCAGCGGGCGCGCAACTGGCGCGGACGCCACTTCGGTTTCCTGCTGAGGGAGGCGGACGGGCCGTGGGAGCGGGCCGGGGCGACGGCCGGCTTTCTGGACCCCGACGAGATCGACGACGCTCTGACGGATCCTCACGAGCGTGCGCATGTGAAGGCCCTCCGGCCGGCCCCGCCCGCCCACGGCGCACCGGGCTCGCCCACCGCGCTGCTCGCCGGGGAGCTGATGACGGCGGACGAGCCGGACGAGATCGACTGGTTCCGGAACGACCTGGCACGGGCCGTGGCGGAGGCCCGCACGTTCCGGCCCGCGCCCCGCCCTGCCGAGCAGCCGCTCACCGCCGCCGCGCGATCGCAGCACCCGGCACCGGCACCACCGGTGCAGCCGCGCGGCCTGCGCGGCTGGCTGCGTCTGCACTACAAGGCCCTGAACAGCCCCTCCTGGACGACCGACACCAGCAGCCGCCCCTCCAGATCGTAGACCCGCCCGCGGGCCAGGCCCAGGCCACCGGTGGCGATGGGGGACTCCTGCTCGTACAGGAACCACTCGTCGGCACGGAACGGCCGGTGGAACCACATGGCGTGGTCCAGCGAGGCCATGTCGAAGTTCCGTGGCCCCCACAGGGGCTCGACGGGGACCCGTACCGCGTCCAGAAGGGTCATGTCGCTGGCGTAGGTCAGCGCGCAGGTGTGCACCAGCGGATCGTCACCCAGCGGACCGACCGCGCGCATCCACACCGCGCTGCGCGGCTCGGCGCCCGCTATCTCCTCGTGATTCCAGCGCAGCCGGTCGACATAACGGATGTCGAAGGGCTGACGGCGCGCCATCCGCTCCAACTGCTCGGGCAGCTCGCCCAGATACTTGCGGATCTCCTCGGCGAGTGTCGGCAGCGACTCCGGGTGCGGCACCTCGCGGGCCGGCGGCAGCTGGTGCTCGAAAGCTCCCACCTCAGGCTTGTGGAAGGAGGCGGTCAGATTGAAGATCGTGCGGCCCTGCTGCACGGCGGTGACCCGGCGCGTCGTGAACGACCGCCCGTCCCGGATCCGTTCGACCTGGTACACGATCGGCACGCCGGGCCGACCCGGGCGCAGGAAGTACGCGTGCAGCGAGTGCACCGGGCGGTCGCCCTCCGTGGTGCGGCCGGCGGCGACCAGCGCCTGGCCCGCCACCTGGCCGCCGAAGACCCGTTGGATGGACTCCTGGGGACTGCGGCCACGGAAGATGTTGACCTCGATCTGCTCGAGGTCGAGCAGGTCGACCAGTCTCTCGGCCGGGTTCGTCATGGGTGGGGTTCTCCTGTGGTCAGAACGGGCCGGGTCAGAGCTGACCGACATCGGTGACGCGGACGACCGCGCGGCCTTCGGCGTCCGAGGCCGTCAGGTCGACCTCCGCGCTGATGCCCCAGTCGTGGTCGTCGTTCGGGTCGTCGAAGATCTGCCGGACGCGCCACAGCGCGTTCTGCGGCTCCTCCTGGATCACGAGCAGCTTCGGGCCGCGCGCGTCGGGACCGGTGCCCAGGTCCTCGTACTCGTCCCAGTACTTGTCCATGGCCTCGCCCCAGGCATCGGCGTCCCAGCCGGACTCCGCGTCCATCTCGCCCAGTTCGTCGACGTGGTCGAGGGCGGCCAGCTCCACGCGGCGGAACATCGCGTTGCGGACCAGCACGCGGAAGGCGCGCGCGTTGGCGGTGACCGGCTTGACCTCGTCGGCCTTCTCCTGGGCCTCCTCGGCCGTCATCTCCTCCGGGTTGGCGAGCTGCTCCCACTCGTCCAGCAGACTGGAGTCGACCTGGCGGACCATCTCGCCCAGCCACTCGATCAGGTCCTGCAGATCCTCCGACTTGAGGTCGTCGGGGATGTTGTGGTCCAGCGTCTTGTACGCGCTCGCCAGGTAGCGCAGCACGATGCCCTCGGTGCGGGCCAGTTCGTAGAAGGACACCAACTCGGTGAAGGACATCGCCCGTTCGTACATGTCCCGGATGACCGACTTCGGCGACAGCGGATGGTCGCCGACCCAGGGGTGGCTCTTGCGGTAGGTGTCGTACGCGTGGAAGAGCAGCTCTTCCAGGGGCTTCGGGTAGGTGACGTCCTGGAGGCGCTCCATGCGCTCCTCGTACTCGACGCCGTCCGCCTTCATGGCGGCCACCGCCTCACCCTTCGCCTTGTTCAGCTGGGCGACCAGGATCTGCCGCGGGTCGTCCAGGGTGGACTCGACCACGGACACCATGTCGAGGGCGTAGGACGGCGATTCGGGGTCGAGGAGTTCGAACGCGGCGAGCGCGAACGTGGACAGCGGCTGGTTGAGCGCGAAGTCCTGCTGGAGGTCGACCGTGAGACGGACGATACGGCCGGTCGGGTCCGGCTCGTCCAGCTTCTCGACGATGCCGCCGTCGAGGAGCGAACGGTAGATGGCGATCGCCCGGCGGATGTGCCGCAGTTGCTGCTTGCGCGGCTCGTGGTTGTCCTCCAGCAGATGACGCATCGCGTCGAAGGCGTTGCCCGGGCGGGCGATCACCGACAGCAGCATCGTGTGCGTCACCCGGAAACGCGACATCAGCGGCTCCGGCTCGGACGCGATCAGCTTCTCGAACGTGGTCTCCGACCAGGCGACGAAGCCCTCCGGCGCCTTCTTGCGCACCACCTTGCGGCGCTTCTTCGGGTCGTCGCCCGCCTTCGCCAGCGCCTTCTCGTTCTCGATGACGTGCTCGGGCGCCTGCGCGACCACCAGACCGGCCGTGTCGAATCCGGCCCGGCCCGCCCGGCCGGCGATCTGGTGGAACTCACGGGCGCGCAGCGTGCGCACCCGGTTGCCGTCGTACTTGGTGAGGGCGGTGAACAACACCGTGCGGATGGGCACGTTGACGCCCACACCCAGGGTGTCCGTGCCGCAGATGACCTTGAGCAGACCGGCCTGCGCGAGCTTCTCCACCAGCCGCCGGTACTTGGGCAGCATGCCGGCGTGGTGGACGCCGATGCCGTGCCGGACGTACCGGGAGAGGTTGCGGCCGAACTTGGTGGTGAAGCGGAAATTGCCGATCAGCTCGGCGATCTGCTCCTTCTCCTCCTTCGAGCACATGTTGATGCTCATCAGCGCCTGCGCCCGCTCCACCGCCTGCGCCTGCGTGAAGTGCACGATGTACACCGGCGCCTGCCTGCTCTCCAGCAGTTCGGTGAGCGTCTCGGTGAGCGGGGTGAACTTGTACTCGTAGGACAGCGGCACCGGGCGGGTCGCCGAGCGGACCACCGAGGTGGGACGGCCGGTGCGGCGGGCGAGGTCCTTCTCGAAGAAGGAGACGTCGCCGAGGGTGGCGGACATCAGGATGAACTGCGCCTGCGGCAGTTCGAGGAGCGGGATCTGCCAGGCCCAGCCGCGGTCGCCCTCGGCGTAGAAGTGGAACTCGTCCATGACGACCTGGCCGACGTCCGCCTGCCTGCCGTCACGCAGGGCGATGGAGGCGAGCACCTCGGCGGTGCAGCAGATGACGGGCGCGTCGGAGTTCACGGAGGCGTCGCCGGTGAGCATGCCGACGTTCTCGGTGCCGAAGATCTTGCACAGCTCGAAGAACTTCTCCGACACCAGCGCCTTGATCGGCGCCGTGTAGAAGGTGACCTCGTCCCGGGCCAGGGCGGCGAAGTGCGCGCCCGCGGCGATCATGCTCTTGCCGGAGCCGGTCGGTGTCGACACGATCACGTTCGCCCCGGAGACCGCCTCGATCAGCGCCTCCTCCTGGTGGGGGTAGAGCGTGAGACCGCGCTCCTGCGCCCACGACTCGAAGGCTTCGTACAGGGCGTCGGGGTCGGCGGTCGGCGGCAGTCGATCGATGAGGGTCACGCACCCATCTTGCCTGGCCCGACCCCCGAGGGGGGAATCGGCTACGACGCCGATGATCACGACCCCTATGCTGTGTCGCCGACGGAGCGTCATCGCACCCGGTCAACTGGACAGCGGCACACGAGGAATGGGGCGCACAGCGGCCATGATGGGACCAGCACACTCACTGTCGGGAGCCGCCGCCTGGCTCGGCGTCGGAGCCGCGGCCGCCGCGGCCGGGCACGGGATGCCCTGGCCGGTGCTCCTGGTCGGGGCACTGATCTGCGCCGGCGCCGCGCTCGCCCCGGACCTCGACCACAAGGCCGCCACCATCTCGCGCGCCTTCGGACCGCTGTCACGCTGGGTCTGCGAGATCGTCGACAAGCTCTCCTACGCCGTCTACAAGGCGACCCGGAAGCCGGGCGACCCGCGCCGCAACGGTGGGCACCGGACGCTGACCCACACCTGGGTGTGGGCGGTGCTGATCGGCGGGGGCTGTTCCGCCGCGGCGATCCTCGGCGGCCGCTGGGCGGTGCTGGCGATCCTCTTCGCGCACATGGTGCTGGCGATCGAGGGCCTGCTGTGGCGGGCCGCCCGCGGCTCCAGCAGCGACATACTGGTGTGGCTGCTCGCGGGGACCAGCGCCTGGATCCTGGCGGGCGTCCTGGACAAGCCGGGCAACGGCTCGGACTGGCTGTTCACCCAGCCCGGCCAGGAGTACCTGTGGCTGGGGCTGCCGGTGGTGCTGGGGGCGCTGGTGCACGACATCGGGGACGCGCTGACCGTCTCCGGCTGCCCGATCCTGTGGCCCATCCCGATCGGCCGCAAGCGCTGGTACCCGCTGGGCCCGCCGAAGGTCATGCGGTTCCGCGCGGGCAGCTGGGTCGAGCTCAAGGTGCTGATGCCCGTGTTCATGGTGCTGGGCGGCATAGGCTGCGCGGCCGCCCTGAACGTGATCTGACCGCGGGGGCTCCGGGGTCAGCCGGTCTGCCCCGAGCCACCCCCGTAGCGCCGTTCGAACGCGGCGACGCGGCCCTCGGTGTCCACCGTGCGGGCCTTCCCGGTGTAGAAGGGGTGGCTCTCCGAGGAGATCTCCACGTCGACCACCGGGTAGGTCTCGCCGTCGTCCCAGTCGATGGTCTGGTCGCTGGTCGCGGTGGACCGGGTCAGGAAGGCGTATCCGGCGGCGCGGTCGCGGAAGACCACGGGGTGGTAGTCGGGGTGCTTGTCCTGCTGCATGGCGGCTCCTCGAACAAGGCGGACAAGGCGGACAGGGCGGTCGGGGCGGTCGATGCGGCGTCAGCCGTAGGCGGTGTCCTCGTCGACGATGTGCATCGCGGCCTCCTCGGCGGAGGCCCCGGCGCCGTCGATGCCGACGTCAGTGGCGACGAGACCGTTCTCGTCGTCCTCGTGCGCCCCCTCGTCGGGTGCCACGAGGCGGCCGGAGCGCAGATCGCCGACCTCGTTGTCCAGGAGTTCACCGTCGCTGCCCTGACAGTCGCCGATGCCGTCGCCGTCGGGCGCGGCGGGATCGGGCAGCTCCTCGGCGAGCCGCTGGTCCAGGGTCTCGCCCCGGTGGCCCTCCGCCGCGGTGACCCCGGTGTGCTCCACGGCCCAGGGCCGCTCGGGCGGGGACCAGCCCCGGTCCAGGGGATCGCTGACGCCGTCGGACTCCAGCGTGTCCTCCACGTCGAGCAGTCCCGTGTCCTCGCGGATCTCGGATCCGTCGGGCTGGTAGACGTCGTCCCCCCATCCGTCGGCGGTGGTCACGGCTACCTCCAGGGGGTGAGGCGGCGGTCCGAGGGGCGGGCCGCCGGCACGCTCGGCACGGGCCTCACGCGCCGCGAACCCTCCGGTTCCCGGCCCGTCCCCGAACCGGTGCCGCTCTCCAGCCTTCCACCCCTGCTCGTACCCGCGCAACGGCACGGGGCTCGACCTGCGGCGCGCACCCCGTGCCACGGCCGGTCACCCGTGCCACGACCGCCACAGCGCCGCGTAGGCGCCGTCGGCCGCCACCAGCTCGTCATGGCTGCCGAGCTCGCTGATCCGGCCGTTCTCGACCACGGCGATGACATCCGCGTCATGGGCGGTGTGCAGCCGGTGCGCGATGGCGACCACGGTGCGGCCGTCGAGGACCCGGGCCAGGGAACGCTCCAGATGGCGGGCCGCGCGCGGATCCAGGAGCGAGGTCGCCTCGTCCAGGACGAGAGTGTGCGGGTCGGCCAGGACCAGCCGGGCCAGCGCGATCTGCTGGGCCTGCGCCGGGGTCAGCGTGAGGCCGCCGGAGCCCACCTCGGTCTCCAGACCCTGCTCCAGGGCTCGCGCCCAGCCGTCCGCGTCCACCGCCCCCAGGGCCGCCCACAGCTCGGCGTCCTCGGCGCCGGTCCGGGCGAGCAGCAGGTTGTCGCGCAGGGAGCCCACGAAGACGTGGTGCTCCTGGTTGACGAGGGCGACATGGGAGCGGACCCGTTCGGCGGTCATCCGGGACAGCTCGGCGCCGCCGAGGGTGATCCGGCCGTCGCGGGGCGCGTAGATCCCGGCGAGCAGCCGGCCCAGGGTGGACTTGCCCGCACCCGAGGGCCCCACCAGGGCGAGGCGGGTGCCGGGCGCGACCTCCAGGGAGACCTGGCGCAGCACGTCGACGCCCTGCAGGTAGCCGAAGCGGACCTCGTCCGCGTGCACCTCGCGGCCCTCGGGAGCCAGCGAGGCGTCACCGGCGTCCGGTTCGATGTCCCGGACGCCGACCAGCCGGGCCAGCGACACCTGGGCGACCTGGACCTCGTCGTACCAGCGCAGGATCAGGTTCACCGGCTCGACGAGCATCTGGGCGATGAGGGCGCCCGTGGTCAGCTGGCCCACGTCGAGCCGGCCGTCGATGACGAGGGCGCCGCCGATCATCAGCACCGAGCCGAGCACGGTGGTGTGGGTGGCGTTCATGGCCGGGAACAGCACCGAGCGCAGCCACAGCGTGTAGCGCTCCCATGCCGTCCACTCCTTGACCCGGCGTTCGGACAGGGCGATGCGCCGGGCGCCGAGCCGGTGCGCCTCGACGGTGTGCCCGGCGTCCACGGACTCCGCGAGGGCGGCGGCCACCGACGCGTACCCGGCGGCCTCGGAGCGGTAGCCGGCGGGCGCCCGCTTGAAGTACCAGCGGCAGACGATCACCAGGATCGGCAGGGCGAGCAGCACGGCGGCGGCCAGCGGCGGCGCCGTGACCACGAGACCGCCGAGCAGCAGCACCACCCACACGACGCCGATGGACAGCTGTGGCACGGCTTCCCGCATGGCGTTGGCGAGCCGGTCGATGTCGGTGGTGATCCGGGACAGCAGATCACCCGTGCCCGCCCGCTCCAGGACGCCCGGCGGCAATCCGACGGACCGGACGAGGAAGTCCTCGCGCAGGTCGGCCAGCATCCGCTCGCCGAGCATGGCGCCCCGCAGCCGTACCTCGCGCACGAAGACGGCCTGGACGGCGAGCGCGAGCACGAACAGGCCGATGGTCAGGCCCAGATGGAGGTCACGGGCACCGTCCGACACCCGCTCGATCAGGCCGCCGAGCAGGTACGGGCCGACCATGGAAGCGATCACGGCCACGGTGTTGACCAGGACGAGGACGGAGAAGGCCCGGCGATGCCGGCGGAACAGTTCGGCCACGTAGGCGCGCACGGTCGAGGTGGCGCCGACGGGCAGGGTGGTGGCCGTCGTCGGGGCCGCCGGGTCGTACGCCGGTGGAGCGACGCCGATCATGCGCTTTCCTCGATCTCTTCCAGCGCACTGCCTCGCAGCGCGGCTTCTTTCTCCTCGGGCGCGCCGCCTCGCAGGGCGGCTTCTCTCTCCTTGAGCGTGCCGCCTGGCAGGGCGACGTCCGCGTCCCTCGTGTTCCGCACGGCGGCTTCGTCGTCGGTCTCCCGGGTCACCACCGCCCGGTACCGGGGCTCGGTGCGCACCAGTTCGCGGTGCACGCCGACCGCCTCGACCTCGCCCTCGTGGACGAGGACGACCCGGTCGGCCCGGTCGAGCAGCAGCGGCGAGGAGGTGAACAGCACGGTCGTACGGCCGGACCGCACCTCGCGGATGCCCTCCGCGATCCGCGCCTCGGTGTGCGAGTCGACGGCGGAGGTCGGCTCGTCCAGGACGAGCACCTCGGGGTCGGTGATCAGCGACCGGGCCAGTGCGAGCCGCTGGCGCTGGCCGCCCGACAGGGAGCGGCCCCGCTCGGTGATCCGGGCGTCCAGCGGGTCGGTGACGTCCAACGAGCCCTGGACCAGGGCCTCCAGGACGTCCGCGCACTGGGCGGCGGCCAGCGCCTCCTCGGCCCGCACGGCGCCGGAGGCCGGCACGTCGAGCAGGTCGCGCAGCGAACCGGAGAGCAGCACCGGGTCCTTGTCCTGGACGAGCACCGCGGTGCGGGCGGTCTCCAGGGGCAGTTCGTCGAGCGGTACACCGCCGAGCAGCACGGAGGTGGCGGCCTCGGCGGGGTGGCCGCCCAGCCGTTCGGCGAGGTGGCCGGCCGCGTCGGGGTCGCCGCAGACCACGGCGGTCAGCCGGCCCGCGGGCGCCAGCAGACCGGTGTCCGGGTCGTACAGGTCACCGTCCGGCATCGCGTCCGCGCGCGAGCCGCCGGTGTCGGTGGCCCGCTCCAGGGAGAGCACCCGGGCGGCCCGTTTCGCCGAGGGGCGCGAGAAGGAGTACGCCATGGCGATCTCGGTGAAGTGCTGCAACGGGTAGTTGAGGATCATGACCGAGCTGTAGACGGTGACCAGTTCGCCGACGGTGACCCGGCCCTGCCGGGCGAGGTGGACGCCGTGCCAGACCACCGCGATCAGCAGCAGCCCGGGCACCAGCACCTGGATCGCGGCGATCAGGGACCACATCCGGGCGCTGCGCACGGCGGCCCGGCGCACCTCCTGGGAGGCGCGGCGGTAGCGGTCGAGGAAGAGGTCCTCGCCGCCGATGCCGCGCAGCACCCGCAGTCCCGCCACGGTGTCCGAGGCCAACTCGGTGGCCCGGCCGGCCTTGGCGCGCTGGAAGTCGGCGCGCCGGGTCGCCCGGGGCAGCAGCGGCAGCACGGCCAGCGCCACCAGCGGCAGTCCCGCGGCGACCACCCAGCCGAGTGCGGGCTGGTAGAAGAGCAGGCCGACGCCGACCACGACGACCGTCAGGGCGGCCGCGGTGAACCGGGAGACCGCCTCGACGAACCAGCCGATCTTCTCGACGTCGCCGGTGGAGACGGCGACCACCTCGCCGGCCGCCACCCTCTGGGTCAGCGCCGAACCCAGCCGGGCGGCCTTGCGGGCGAGCAGTTGCTGGACGCGGGCGGCCGCGGTGATCCAGTTGGTGACGGCGGCCCGGTGCAGGAAGGTGTCGCCGACGGCGATCGCCGCACCGCACAGCACGAGCAGACCGCCCGTCAGCGCCAGACGGGTGCCGGAGCGGTCCACGACGGCCTGGACGGCGAACCCCACACAGAAGGGCAGCGCGGAGACGGCCGTGAAGTGCAGCAGTCCCCAGGCCAGCGCCTTGAGCTGGCCACCCAGTTGGTTCCGCCCGAGCCACCACAGGAATCGAGGACCCGAACGTGCGTCCGGCACGCCCGGATCGGAATACGGAAGATCTTGAATTTGCATGACGTCCCAGCGGCTCGTGTCGGGGGAAGGTGGCGACAAGCCGTGAAAGGTTCGCGTCGCAGCGTGGTCGAAATCAAACGGTTTTCCCGGACGGTCGGTGAAATCCGCCGCCTTCCGGTCAGGGCTCGCCGTCCAACACGCGGTCTATGTTCGTAAAGTCAATCAATGTGTCTATATGTGATGTCAGGATGTCCGGGTGCAGATCAAGAGCGTTCGGTGTGCGACGGCGGTGGCCTCCGCAACCGTCCTGATGGCCCTGGCCGGCTGTGGGGGACCGGAGAGCGGCGGCGGTGCGAAGAACGGCGTATCAGGGGTGCCCGGCGCGGCCGCCCGGGCGAGCGGGGTCCCGCGGCCGTGGCCGGCTGTTTCCGTCGGCGACGCGACCGCGCTGCCCGGTGTCGGCGAACGGCTGCACGCGGCGATCCCCGCCGACTCCGGCCAGGTCCTGGCCGTGTACGGCGAGGGCGGGGACTCGGCGGACGCCACGGCCGTGCTCTACAGCCTGCGGGGCGACGGCTGGCACCCGGTGGGCAGCTGGCCCGCCCACAACGGGCGGAACGGCTGGACCACCGACCACTACGCGGGCGACGGGCGCAGCCCGGTCGGCGTGTTCACCGTCACCGACGCGGGCGGTGTGCTCCCCGACCCGGGCACCCGGCTCTCCTACACCCATGACGAGACCGCCTACGCGCCCCCGTCGTACTGGAGCCCGGCGTACCGGCACGACTTCGACTACGTCATCGCCATCGACTACAACCGGCTGCGAGGCGCACCGCCGCACGACGTCACCCGCCCCTGGGGAGCCGAACGGGGCGGCAAGATCTGGCTGCACCTCGACCACGGCAGCGGCACCTCGGCCTGCATCGGCCTCTCCGAGGAGGCCATGCGGTTCCTGCTCCGCACGCTCGACCCCCACCGCGATCCCGTCGTGGTGATGGGGGACAGGACGGACCTGCTTGCCTAGCGAGACCCCGGGGGTCGCGCGGGGTCACCGGCCGGCCGCGCCGGGCTGCTGCTCGGGTGCCCCGGCCGAGCCGGTGCTCGCGTGCACCAGGTCCACGTCGTTCGCCCGGACGTAGGCCAGCCGGTGGCCGAACTGGATCTCGTAGTACCTCTCCTGGCCCAGTACCACGGGCTGGGGCGTACCGGAGAAGGTCGATCTGTCGACATAGGAACTGCCGACACCGGACTGTGTCACATAACGCTGGCCCGCCCGCAGGGTGTACGGGAGCGGCGAGTCGGTCTCCTCCTCCATTCCCTCCGGGTAGGCCTCCTCCTCGGGCAGGGCACGCCCGTACACCGGGATCTCGTCCAGGCCCTCCTTCGGTGTCACCATGCGGCCGCTCGCGCCGACCGCCGTCGGGTGGTCCTTGGGGTTCTTGAACCAGGCCTTGTTGCCCTGGAACCAGATCGCCGTCCACTCGCCCCGGCGGTCGGCCACGGCGAAGGTCTGGCCGGTGGAGACACGCGAACCGAGGTCACTGACGTCCTCGGTGGACTCGTCGCCGTCCGGCCTGCGGCCCGGGTCCTGGATCAGCGGGGCGTCGTCGGCCGGCCGGGTGTGCAGGCGGACGGCGCTGGAGCCGTGCGGCTGGCACCGCTTCCCGGCGCCGTCGCACCCGGTGTACCGCGGCTTGTGGGTCGCGTAGTCCGGCAGGATCATCACCATGTCGCTGTTCGGTCCGGCCGTGGCCTTCAACGGCGCGCCGAGCAGGTCGAAGTAGTGCTGCCAGTCCCAGAAGGGACCGGGGTCCTCGTGCATCTCGGGGATGCTGTCGCCGGTGGGGGCCGGCACGTTGTCGTGGCCGAAGATGTGCTGCCGGTCCATCGGGACGCCGTACTTCTTCGCCAGGAAGCGCACCAGGCGGGCCGAGGACCGGTACATCTGCTCCGTGTACCAGGTGCCGGGGTGGGCGAGGAACCCCTCGTGTTCGACGCCGATCGAACGGCCGTTGACGAACTTGCTGCCCGAGTGCCAGGCCTCGTCCTTGGTCCTGACGTGCTGGGTGACGTGGCCGTCGCTGGAGCGGATCGAGTAGTGCCAGGACGCCTCGGTCGGGTCCTGCACGGTCTTGAACATGTTCGGCAGTGTCGACTCGGTGTCGTGGATGACGATGTACTCGATCTTCTGGTCCCGGGGTCGGTCGGCCAGGTCGTGGTTGCCGTAGTCGCCGTCCTCGTCGATCTCCTCGTAGGGCGCGGCGAGCCAGTCACAGGACAGCTCCCGAGGGCACTCGACCTCCTTGGGCCGGTGCGGGACCTGCGGGCCGGGGTGCGAGCGTACGCCGGGGGAGGCGGAGAGCGTGACCTCCTGGCCTTCGGCGGTGGTGCGGTGCGCTCCCCGGCGGATCAGGGTGAAGACGTCGTCGGCGTAGGTCGTCGCCGTGGTGACGTCACGGGTGCCGGGGAAACGTTCCACCGCCTGCCACCAGTCCTCCGGGTTGTTGCTGAGCGGCTTGCCGAGATGCCGTTGTGCGGCGGCCAGCAGGGCCGCGCCACCGCGCACGTTGGCGACGGCGTCCGTCCGCAGCGCCGCGGGCGGGACCTTGATCAGCCGTGCGGCGCGTTCCAGGTCCGCCGGCTGCACGGCGTGCCCGCCCGCGGCGAACACCGTCCCCGCGAGGGGGCTGTTCTTACGGCCGTCCGGCGCCGTCGGTGCCGCCCCCGGTGCGGGGGCGCGGCCGCCGCCGGTCTCCACCAGGTGCATCGGCCCGTAGCCGCCCGCGACGCTGGGGGTGCCCGGGTGGGAGTCCCAGCGCGACTGCATGTAGGACACGCTCAGGAGCACACTGCGCGGCACGTGGAACTCGCGGGCGGCATCGGTGAAGGCGTTCTGCAGACGCTGGTCCTCCGCCTCGTCGGCGCCCGACGCCGGGAGGATCAGCAGCGGTGGCAGCAGCGCGGCCGTCGCGAGCAGACAGGCCGTCAGCCGGCAGTTCCGCAGGGCGCCGGGCACACGTGGAGCGACAGTTCTTCTCATACCGGAGGGTCTCCAACCGCTTGCTGAGGGTCTCCAACCACGCTCGTCGCAACCAGGGCGAATGGATCGCCCTTAACGTCACCCCCTGTACGTTTCCGTGTCCGGCGCGGCACGGCGCGCCGAACGTCAACCGGGTGGACCAGCGGTCCGGCAGAGGCCACCCGGTCGGCGGCAGCGGATCGGCATCCGAGGGGCGGCCGCACACCGTGCGGACTCAGTCCTCGACCGGGTCCACCCGCCAGTCGGGATGCCCGGGCATCGGTGGGGTGTCCGGCCCGTACAGCCAGGGCGTCAGAAAGGGCGTCAGATCCTCGCCCGCGACCTCGGAGGCGAGCGCGACGAAGTCCTTGGTGCCGGCCGCGCGGCCCCGGTACCGGGTCACCCAGGTGCGCTCGATCCGGTCGAACGTCTCGTCACCGACCTTCTCCCGCAGGGCGTACAGCACCAGCGCCGAGCCGTCGTACCGCATCACCTTGAACAACGTCGGCTCCGTCGGCTCGGCGGGGGCTCCGTCGTCGTGGCGCCACTGGTCGTGCTGCTCGTACGCGTCCCGCATGGCGTCCTCCATGCGGACGCCGCCGTGCTCGTCGGAGTACAGCCGCTCGTAGAACCGGGCATGACCCTCACTCAGCCACAGGTCGGACCACCGCCGGATGGCGACGCTGTCCCCGGTCCAGTGATGGGTCAGCTCGTGGACGAGATTGCGTTCGGCGTCGACCCGGTCGCCGAGCAGGTCGTCCTTGGGTACGACGGACAGCGACTGCGTCTCCAGCGCCACCGGCAGGTCGGTGTCCCCGACCAGCACGCCGTAGCGGCGGAACGGGTACGGGCCGAGCCGCCGTTCCAGCCAGGCGAGGTGTTCCGGAGTGAGCGCGCGGTCGGCCTCGGTGTCCGCGACCAGGCCGTCCGGCACCACGTCCCGCACGGGCAGCCCGCGCGGGCCCGTGCTGTCGACGACCGTGAACTTCCCGATCGCCACCTGGATCAGCTGGGCCGCGATGGGCTCCTCGGAGTCGTAAGTCCAGCGCACCCGTCCGCCCGGCCGCTGGACACGGTCGACGAGCCGGCCGTTGGCCACCGCGCGGAGCCCCGCGGGGGTGGTGATGCGGAAGGTGACCGGCGCCCGCAGGCTGGGATGGTCGTCCACCGGGAAGACCAGTTTGGCGCCGTCGGGCTGCGCACAGAGCAGGGTTCCGTCGGCGGTGGGCACCCAGCCGTACTCCCGGATCGCGTCGCCGCGCCGACGGCGCTGGGTGGGGTCGGCGGTGTAGGTGACGCGGACCGCGAACGCGTGGCCGCGGGGGATCGGTCGCGCGGGCGTGACGACGAGTTCGTCGCCGTCCCGTACGGCGATGGCCGGTGTGCCGTCGACGGTGACCTTGTGCAGGGTGTTGCCGGCGAAGTCCAGGTCGAAGCGGGACAGGGCCTGGGTGGCGGTGGCGCTGATGGTGGTGCCGGCCTCGAACGGCGTCCCGGGCGCCTGCCAGTCGAAGTCGAGCGTGTAACGGCGCATCGTGTAGCCGCCGTTGCCGTCCAGCGGCATCAGCGGGTCGCCGATGCCCGGGGCGCCGGGGGCCGGGGCCGGTTCGGAGGCGGCGGCCGAGGGGCCGGGGGCGGGGGAGCCGTGGCTCCGTTGTGGGAGGTCGGCGAGCACGGCGTCGCAGGTGAGGGCGACGGCACCGCCGAGGGCGAGGGCGAGAGCCGCGCGACGGACGTGAGCGGTCGTGATCTCCATGGGAGCACTGTGGCAGTAAGATCCCCTTATAGCACTTTTTGTTCCTCTGGTACGGGTTCCCGCGGGTCGCGGAGCGGTCGGCCGATCTCCTCATTGCGGTCGGCGGTCAACTCCCCGTAGAACACCGGCCATGAGAAGACGGATCGTCATGTCCATGCTTGCCGGGCTGGCCGGGGTGCCCCTCCTGGTGAGCGCGCTCCTCGGTACGGCTGCCTCCGCCGCCGTAGCCGCCGACGTCCCGGCGGAGTTCGGCACCGACTGGCACGACCCGGTGACCGCCGCCCCGCCGGTGTCCGTGCCCAAGGGCGCCAAGTCCTGCCAAGTCACCCTGGCCGAGGCCCAGTTCCGTGACTTCACACCGTACCGGGGCACCTACACGCCGCCCCGGGGCTGCGGCGACCGGTGGAGCAAGGTGGTGCTCCGGCTCGACGGCAAGGTGAAGGGCCGTCAGTACGACCGGCTCGGCTATCTGCACGTCGGAGGCGTCGAGGTGCTGCGCACCTCCACCCCCGAGCCCTCGCCCGACGGCATCGAGTGGCACGTGGAGAAGGACGTCACCCGCTACAGCGACACCTTCCGGGGCACGCGGGACGTCGAGATGCTGATCGGCAACGTCGTCGACGACACGTACACCGGCGTCATCGACGTCAAGGTCACGCTCACGTTCTACGCGGGGCGCCCCCGGGCCACGGTCCCCGACAAGGTGCTCACCCTGGACGGCGGTACCACCCTCACCACCCCGCGCAACAGCGAGCGCATCGTCGCCGAGGTGTACGCCACCGGATCCGGCGGCGGCTGCGAGGAGTTCTGGTATCTGACGGTCGCCGACCCGGCGTCGTACTCCTGCAAGGCGGACAAGGGGCCGTACCGTGAGGTGCAGATCGAGGTGGACGGCCGACTCGCCGGAATCGCCGCGCCGTTCCCGAACGTGTGGACCGGCGGCTGGTCCAACCCCTTCCTCTGGTATGTCGTTCCGGGCCCCCGCGCCTTCGACGTCAAGCCGATCGAATACGACCTGACGCCGTTCGCCGGGCTTCTCGACGACGGCCGCCCGCACCGGGTCGAGGTCTCCGTCGCCGGGGTGCCCGAGGGCCAGGCCGGCTGGAGCGCCCCCGTGAACGTGCTGGTCTGGCAGGACGCGCACCGCGCCCACGTCACCGGCAGGCTCACCGCGGCCACGGCCTCCGACCCCGTCAACTCATCGGTGTACACGCCGGGTTCGGGGGAGTACCGGGTCGACAC
This sequence comes from Streptomyces sp. NPDC007157, assembly GCF_040634235.1. Classification (NCBI taxonomy): domain Bacteria; kingdom Bacillati; phylum Actinomycetota; class Actinomycetes; order Kitasatosporales; family Streptomycetaceae; genus Streptomyces; species Streptomyces sp. NPDC007157. Next base: position 9,223 of record NZ_JBEYFE010000033.1, on the reverse strand, counting down.
CGACGCCGGGCACCGGCTGACCGTCTCCGGCTACGTCGACACCTCGCACGGCAGGGTGACCACCACGGTCAGCCGGACGCTGGCCAACACCTCCGCGCACCGCTGGAACGACGGTGAGACGACGGACGCGCTCGACGCCGTCTGGACGGACGACCAGAACGTCACGGTGAGGGCGGCCGGGGTGTCCCGGACGACACGCACCGACCGGACGTACACGATGAACGGCGCCATCACCGTCGGCACCGACGACCGCCTGCGTACCGAACTCACCCTCGGCGACCGGGCGGCGGTCAGCCGGCCCGGCCGCGGGTGGTCGCGGCTGGACGACATCTACCGCGGTGACGCGGCGTACACCCTGAATGTGCCGCGCGACCAGCGTCACGCGGTCGGCACGTCTGGCGAGCGGTACCGGCTGTACGGGTCCGGCGGATGCTACGACCGTTCGCTGGCCACCGAACAGGGGGTGCTGACGGAGGACCGCCGCGGCTGCTGAGCCGAGTTGTGTGCGATGCGTCACCAGGCGCGTGATTTACGCGGCTGACACACGGTGGTTTCGAACGGGATCAAGAAGGCCTCCAGAGTGATCGACACGGAAACCGCTTTCCGTATGGCAGAAGTCCCGCTGTCGCGGAAGTCCCGCTCGGCTTCCGCGAGTCGAACCCCCACACCAGGAGTGCCCGTGCCGCAGTCCGTACCGTCCCTGCCGCGACGCGTCGCACGCATCATGCGTACCTCTCTCTTCGCGCAGGTCGCCTGCGCGCTCGTGCTCGGAATCGTCGTCGGGAAGCTGTGGCCCGGCTTCGCCTCGGACCTGCAGCCGCTCGGCGACGGTTTCACCCGGCTCATCAAGACGATCATCTCCCCGCTGGTGTTCTGCGTGGTCGTCGTCGGCATCGCCAAGGCCGGTGATCTCAAGGCCTTCGGGCGGATCGGGCTCAAGGCCCTGATCTGGTTCGAGGCGGCGAGCACGCTCGCGCTGGTCGTCGGCCTGGTCGCCGCCAACGTCGTCCAACCGGGCTCCGGAATGCATGTCGACCCGGCCACGCTGAGCGCCAAGGCGGTCGACGCGAAGACGGGTGGCGGCTCGCTGCCCTCGACGGCCGAGTTCGTCCTCGAAGCCCTGCCCACCAGTTTCATCGGCGCCTTCGCCGACAACTCCCTGCTCCAGGTGCTCGTCCTGGCCTGCCTGGTGGGCGCGGCCCTGCTCCACCTCGGCCACACCAGGGTGCCGCAGGTGCTGCCGGCCATCGAGCAGGCGCAGGAGATCATCTTCGCGATCGTCGGTTTCGTGATGCGCCTCGCCCCGATCGCCGTCTTCGGCGCGATGGCCGTGCTGATCGGCCAGTACGGCCTCGGTGTCATCGAGACCTACGCCAAGCTGATCGTCCTGTGCTACGTGGCCGCCGCGCTCTTCGTCGCCCTGCTGGCGGTAGCCCTGAAGGCGCTGACCGGGCTCAGCCTCTGGAAGTTCGTCCGCTACATCCGGGAGGAGCTGCTGCTCGCGCTGGGCACCGCCTCCACGGAGTCCGTGCTGCCGCGCGTGATGCAGAAGCTGCGCAAGGCGGGCGCCCGCGACGACGCCGTCGGCCTGGTGCTGCCCACCGGGTACTCCTTCAACCTCGACGGTGCCTCGCTCTACCTGTCCATCGGCACCCTGTTCATCGCCCAGGCCGTGGGAGTCGACCTGAGCCTGGGTCAGCAGATCACCGTGGTCCTGGTGCTGATGCTCACCAGCAAGGGCATGGCCGGCATCCCCGGTTCGGCCTTCCTCGCCCTGTCCGCCACCGCCTCCTCGCTCGGGGCGATCCCGGCCGGTGCCGTCGCCCTGCTGCTCGGCGTCGACCGCATCATGGACTCGATGCGCGTGGTCACCAACCTGCTCGGCAACTGCGTCGCCGTCTTCGCCGTCTCCCGCTGGGAGGGCGCGCTGGATGTCGAGCGGGCGAAGAAGGTGCTGGGCGGTGAGGTCGCGGTCACCGAAGTCGCGGTCGTCGAGGACGGGGTTGCCGAGGACGCGGTCGCCGGCGCCGCGGTCACCGAGGCCGAGGTGCCCGCGCAGGTGCCGGACAAGGAGTCCGTGTCCGAACGCTGACGTGCGGAAGCGGAGCGGCTCCCCTCCGGATTCCGGAGGGGAGCCGCTCCGTGTCGCGTCTCAGCAGTGCTTCGCGACCGCCGCCCCGTCGACCAGCGTGTCCAGCAAGCCGCCCAGCACCTCCCGCTGCTCCTCCGACAGTGGAGCCAGGATCTCCTCGGCCGCGGACCTCCGGGCCGCCCGCAGTCCGCGCAGGGTCTCGTGCCCCTCGTCCGTGATCTCGATCCGGGTCACCCGGCGGTTCGTCGGATCCGGCACCCGGCACACCTTGCCGCTCGCTTCCAGGCCGTCGACCAGCGTCGTCACCGCGCGCGGCACCACCTCCAGCCGCTCGGCGAGGTCGGCCATGCGCGGGGGGGTGTCGTAGTGCGCGAGGGTGCGCAGCAGTCGAGACTGGGCCGGGGTGACGCCCAGATCCCGCGCCTGCAGATGGCGCTTCTGGATACGCCACACCCGGCGTGTCAGGCGTAGCAACTGCTCGGCGAGCGGGCCGTCGGAGTCGGGGGTGCTCATACGGGAACAATATCAGGACCATGTTCATTGTGAGTATAGGTAACAGTGAGCTATGCTCCGTGAGTCCGTACACACCACACCCATCCGTAGGAGCCATGCCCCGAGACGAGATCAACTGGACCCCCGACGGCACCTCGGCCGGACAACCCCGCCAGGTGCGCCGTATCCTCAGCCTCTTCCGTCCCTACCGCGGCCGGCTCGCGATCGTCGGCCTGCTGGTGGGCGCCGCCTCGCTGGTCTCGGTCGCCACCCCCTTCCTCCTGAAGGCGATCCTCGACACCGCGATCCCGCAGGGCCGCACCGGACTGCTCAGCCTGCTGGCCCTGGGCATGATCCTCAGTGCCGTCCTCACCAGCATCTTCGGCGTTCTGCAGACGCTGATATCCACCACCGTCGGCCAGCGCGTCATGCACGACCTGCGCACCGCCGTCTACGGCCGCCTCCAGCGTATGTCGCTCGCCTTCTTCACCCGCACCCGCACCGGCGAGGTGCAGTCCCGCATAGCCAACGACATCGGCGGCATGCAGGCCACCGTCACCTCGACGGCCACCTCGCTGGTCTCCAACCTGACCAGCGTGGTCGCCACGATCGTCGCGATGATCGCCCTCGACTGGCGGCTCACCGTCGTCTCGATGGTCCTGCTCCCGGCCTTCGTGTGGATCAGCCGCCGGGTCGGCAACGAGCGCAAGAAGATCACCACCGAACGCCAGAAGCAGATGGCCGCGATGGCCGCCACGGTCACCGAGTCGCTCTCCGTCAGCGGCATCCTGCTCGGCCGGACCATGGGCCGCGCCGACTCGCTCACCGCCTCCTTCTCGGACGAGTCCGAGCAACTCGTCGACCTGGAAGTACGCTCCAACATGGCCGGCCGCTGGCGGATGGCCGTGATCACGATCGTGATGGCCGCGATGCCCGCCGTCATCTACTGGACCGCCGGCATGGCCCTCCACCTGAGCGGCCCGCAGATCTCGCTCGGCACCATCGTCGCCTTCGTCTCGCTCCAGCAGGGCCTGTTCCGCCCGGCCGTGAGCCTGCTGCAGACCGGCGTCCAGATCCAGACCTCGCTCGCCCTCTTCCAGCGCATCTTCGAGTACCTCGACCTGCCCATCGACATCACCGAGCGGGACGAGCCGGTCCACCTCGACCGGGTGAAGGGTGAGGTGCGCTTCGAGAAGGTCGAGTTCCGCTACGACGACAAGAGCGGCCCCGTCCTCGACGGCATCGACCTCACCGTCCCGGCCGGCGGCAGCCTGGCGGTCGTCGGCCCGACCGGCGCCGGCAAGTCCACGCTCGGCTACCTGGTGCCCCGGCTCTACGACGTCACCGGCGGCCGGGTCACCCTGGACGGCGTCGACGTCCGTGACCTCGACTTCGACACCCTCGCCCGCGCGGTCGGCGTCGTCTCCCAGGAGACGTACCTCTTCCACGCCTCGGTCGCCGACAACCTGCGCTTCGCCAAGCCGGACGCCACCGACGAGGAACTCCACGCGGCGGCCCGCGCGGCCCAGATCCACGACCACATCGCCGCCCTGCCCGACGGCTACGACACCGTCGTCGGCGAACGCGGTCACCGCTTCTCCGGCGGTGAGAAGCAGCGGCTGGCCATCGCGCGCACCATCCTGCGCGACCCGCCGGTCCTCCTCCTCGACGAGGCGACCAGCGCTCTGGACAACCGCACCGAACACGCCGTCCAGGAGGCCATCGACGCCCTGTCGGCCAACCGGACGACCGTCACGATCGCCCACCGGCTGTCCACCATCCGCGGCGCCGACCAGATCGTCGTCCTGGACTCCGGCCAGGTCACCGAACGGGGCACGCACGAGGAGCTGCTGGAACTCGACGGACGGTACGCGGCGCTGGTGCGCCGGGACGCCCGAGTGGAGACGGCGGCGGCAGCGGAGACGGCGGGGGAGGGGCCGGCCGGAACCGACGACGCGGCCCAGTGGGAGACGGCGAGACGGCCGGGGCGCCGACGGGGCGACCGGGGTCGTCAGTCGGTGACTCCGCCGACGGGCTGAAGTCGGCAGGCCGCAGTCGGCAGGCCGCAGTCGGCAAGATGGGGCCGACAAGCTGACGATATGTCGGGTTTGCGGCTGTGTGCGGGCTAACGTTCCTGCATGCAGATGAACACTCCGCGACGGAAAGCGGTCCGAGGGAGCGCGGCCCGACGGAACACGATCAGGCCGGGGGTGATCCGGCGGAACCGGATCCGGCTGACGCGTCGGGGCAGGCTCTTCCTCGTCGCGGCCGGCGCCGTCGTGGCGGGCGCCGCCGTGACGGTGCCGCTGCTGTTCCTGGCCCACGGCGCGGCCGTCAGGTCCGCCTCCCTGGTCATCCCGGAGGGCTGGCGCGCGTCCCAGGTCTACGACGCCGTCGACAAGGCGCTCGCCCTGCCCGCCGGCAGCACCAGGCGGTCCCTCGGCACCGCGGGCCTGAAGCTGCCCGGCGACGCCGGGGGCAACCCCGAGGGTTACCTCTTCCCGGCCACCTATCCCCTGGAGAAGGACGCGACCCCGCAGTCCGTGCTGCGGTTCATGGTCGACACCGCCAACCAGCGGTTCGACAGCGCGCCCGTCGCGGCCGGTGCGCAGCGCGACGCGATGAACGTCTACCAGGCGGTGACCATCGCCAGCATCGTCCAGGCCGAGGCGGCGAACAAGGCCGACATGGGGAAGGTGGCCCGGGTCGTCTTCAACCGGCTGCAGAGCGGCATGCCGCTGCAGATGGACTCCACCCTCAACTACGGCCTCAACCGCAGCACCCTCGACACCACGGCGAACGACACCCGTGTCGAGAACCCGTACAACTCCTACCAGCGCATGGGTCTGCCGCCCAGCCCGATCGACAACCCGGGTGAGGACGCCATGCGTGCCGCGATGAACCCGACGCCGGGGAACTGGCTGTACTTCGTCACGGTCAAGCCGGGGGACACGCGGTTCACTGCCGACTACGCCGAGCACCAGCGCAATGTCGCGGAGTTCAACGCGGAGCGGAAGAACAAGGCCCAGCCGTCGACGCAGTCGCCGCAGGCCTCACCATCGTCCGGCTGAGGCGCCGGCACGTCACGCGCAAGGCGCAAGGCGTCGGGTGCAGCGCGTCACGGACAAGGCGTAACGCGTCACGCGCAAGGCGCAAGGCGTCGGGTGCAGCGCGCCACGGACAAGGCGTAACGCGTCACGCACAAGGCCGCGCGCCTCACGCGGCGACCGGCTCCCCCGCGAGCAGTCGCCTGATGTCCCGGACCGCTGCGCGGCCCGCGCGGTTGGCGCCGATGGTGCTGGCCGACGGTCCGTACCCCACGAGGTGGACCCGCGGATCCACGACCGAACGGGTCCCCTCGACGCGGATCCCGCCGCCCGGCTCGCGCAGCCGCAGCGGCGTCAGATGGTCGAGGGCGGCGCGGAAACCGGTCGCCCAGAGGATGACGTCGGCGTCGACGTGCCGGCCGTCGTTCCATGCCACCCCGTCCGCAGTGAGGCGGTCGAACATCGGCTGCCGGTCCAGGACACCGTCCTTCAGGCCCTGCCGGATGGCGTCGTTGAGGGGCAGTCCGGTCACCGAGACCACGCTCCGTGGCGGCAGCCCCTGCCGTACCCGCTCCTCCACCAGCGCCACCGCGGCCCGGCCCACGCCCTCGTCGAAGGGCCCCTCACGGAAGACCGGCGGCCGCCGGGTGACCCAGGTGGTGGCGGCCGCGTACGGGGCGAGCTCCAGCAGATGCTGGGTGCCGGAGGCCCCGCCGCCCACGACCACCACCCGCTTCCCGGTGAACTCCTCGGGCCCGGCGTACTGCGCGGTGTGCAACTGCCGCCCGCGGAATGTCTCCTGGCCCGGATAACGTGGCCAGAACGGCCGGTCCCAGGTACCGGTGGCGTTGATCAGCGCCCGCGCCGACCAGTCCCCGGCGTCCGTCTCCACGAGCAGCCGTCCGCCCTCGCCCTCGCGTACCGCGCGGACGTTCACGGGGCGCCGTACCCGTAGGTCGAAGGTGCGCTCGTAGGCCGCGAAGTACTCACCGATGACCTCGGCGGACGGCCGCGCCGGGTCGGCCCCGGTCAGCTCCATGCCCGGCAGCGCGTGCATCCCGTGGACCTTGCCGTACGTCAGCGACGGCCACCGGAACTGCCAGGCGCCGCCCGGGGCGGGGGAGTGGTCCAGGACCACGAAGTCGCGGTCCGGCTCGAAACCGGTGCGGCGCAGGTGATAGGCGCTGGACAGACCTGCCTGACCAGCGCCTATGACGACTACCTCGACCTCGCCCAAGTTGTTCACGCTTCCACTAACAGGGGGCCGGGCGGGGATCTTCCCGGCATGGCCGCCAGCGCCGGCGGCCCGGCGGATGGGCGAGGATGGGGGCATGTCGGATGCCTTCACCACACGAGTGCTCCAAGTCGCCACCGGCACCCGCGAGCGGGTCGTCGACCTGACCGCCGACTGCGAGGCCTTCCTGCGCGAGGCCGCGGCCGGCCGCGACGGCCTGCTGAACATCTTCACGCCGCACGCGACGGCCGGGATCGCGGTCATCGAGACCGGCGCCGGCAGCGACGACGACCTGCTGGCCGCCCTGCACACCCTGCTCCCCGCCGACGACCGCTGGCAGCACCGGCACGGCAGTCCCGGCCACGGCCGTGACCACGTCCTCCCGGCCTTGGTACCCCCGCACGCCACCCTTCCGGTGATCGACGGCCACCTGGCACTGGGCACCTGGCAGTCGGTGTGCCTGGTCGACACGAACACGGACAATCCGTCACGACAGGTTCGTTTCACCTTTCTCGCGGGTTCCTGACCTCATCCCTGATCGCTTGGTGTGCTGTGAAGGTCGGCGATGACCTGGGCCGCATCCGCGAAGCGGCTTTGCGGGTGCCGTACGGGCAGTCGTACGAAGGTGCGGTGCCCGCCGTGCGGAGAGAACGCCGGTCCGGCGGTGAGACGGATTCCGCGTGCCAGGGCGCGCTGTGCGAGGGCCACCGCGTCCTGACCCGTGTCGGTCCAGAGGCCTGATGGAGGAGCGGTTCCCCGGCCTGCTGTCGGCCGTGATGGCTGCCTCCGCCGAATGATTACTTCGATGACCATCAAGATTTGACGGTCATCGAACCTTGGGGCAAGGTGAACATCGGCACCGGGCAGGTTCGGTGCACGTCCCCATTCCCGCTCCCAGGACGGATACGTCATGGCAAAACTCGTACAGTTCGACCGGCTCGGCGGCCCCGAGGTCCTGACCCTCCGGCACGTCGAAGTGGGCGCCCCCGGCGCGGGGGAAGTACGGATCCGCGTCGACGCGATCGGCCTGAACCGGGCCGAGATCATGTTCCGCGAGGGCAGTTACTTCGACCGGCCGCGCTTCCCCTCCACACTCGGCTATGAGGCCGCGGGCGTGGTCGACGCGGTCGGCGAGGGCGTGAACGGTTTCACCGAGGGCGACCCGGTCGCGGTCGTGCCGGCGTTCCTGCAGAGCGAGTACGGCACCTACGGTGACCACGTCGTCGTTCCGGCCTCGGCCGTGGTGCCGCGCGCCGCGGACCTCGCCCCCGACCGGGCGGCAGCCGTGTGGATGGCCTACATCACCGCCTACGGCCCCATCGCCGAGAGCGGCCGGGTGCGGCCCGGGGACCATGTCCTGATCGCGGCGGCCTCCAGCAGTGTCGGCCTGGCCGCCCTCCAGATCGCCCGCCACGTCGGCGCGATCCCGATCGCCACCACGCGCGGCGCGGACAAGAAGCAGCGTCTTCTGGACGCGGGTGCGGCCCATGTGATCGTCACCGACGAGGAGGACCTGCCCGCCCGGATCAAGGAGATCACCGACGGCGAGGGCGTCCGCCTGGCCTTCGACCCGGTCGCCGGCCCCGGCGTCGAGACCCTCGCCCAGGGCATCGCCCCCGGCGGTTTCCTGGTGGTCTACGGCGCCCTCGACCCGCGCCCCACCCCGCTGCCCAACGCGCACTCCTACCCGGCGCTGACCAGCAGCACGTACACCCTCTTCGAGATCACCACGGACCCCGAGCGGCTGCGCCTCGCCGTCGCGTTCGTCAACGCCGGTCTCGCCTCGGGCTCCTTCACGCCGGTCGTGGACCGCACCTTCGACCTCGCGGACATCGCTGAGGCCCACCGCTACATGGCGGCCAACGGCCACGTCGGTAAGATCGTCGTCACCGTCACCCACGACGACACGAAGGCGTGAATCCGGCCGCATCAGGGGGGCCCGAACCGAGCTGTCCGGGAGGCGCAGTACATGACCGATCCCGCCATCACCGCAGCGCAGTCGTCAGCGTTCACCATACTCCTCCACGACGTGCGCCGCGTGTCGGGCGTCGACCTCGCCGTGGGCGCACTCATGGTCGCCGACGCCGACCACTTCGTCATCGACCGGCTCGTGGGTGTGACCACCGAGGGCCTGCGCGACCTGCGCATCTCCGTCGGCGCAGGGCTGGGCGGCAAGGCGATGCTGCTGGCCAGACCGGTACAGGTCCAGGACTACTGTCGGGAGCGGGATCACCCACGACTACGACGAGGCCGTGCGCCGGGAACGGATCCGCGCTTCCTTCGCCGTCCCGATCCGGGTGCCCCGGGGCCCTCGGGGCGTGCTCTGGGGCGGCCTGCGCCATGAGTGCGTCTTCGGCG